>JAFGPX010000083.1 GCA_016935975.1 Deltaproteobacteria bacterium | reverse complement strand
GCCAGCCATGCTGCCAAGAACTGCAACGGCAGCGGGAGCGTCAGGCCTGTCTTTGGTGCGGTCATCGGAGTGCCAAAACCCACGGTTCCCACGCATCGCCACGCCATGGAAGCCGAGGGGAACCGTTCGATATCACGTTCGTCTCGGCCGATCCACTTCTGGCACAAGACAAGCAGCCACGACGGCTACAACAGCCGCTGCGCCTTGATGCGCAGGTAACGGTTGATGAGGCCGAGGGTCAGCTTGCGCGGCGACACATGCAGCACCAGGGCCCCGGCTTCTTGCAGATCGCGCGCCAGCCGGTCCCGCCACAGGATGGCCTCGGCCGCGGCGGCGCGCTGGTAGATCTCCGCGGGCTTGCCCGGCACGCCCCGCGGCTCGGCCATCTGCTCCAGGGCCTCGTCGCGGAACAGCACGGCCAGGGGCAGGTGGCGCGGGCCGAGGCCGCGCACCGTGCGCGCCACCGCGCGCGCCGACACGTCGTCGATGACTTGCGAAAACAGCACGACCAGCGAGCGCTTGCGCAGACGCTGCGACACGAAGCCATAGGCGGCCTCGAAGTCGGTCTCGACGATCTGCGCGTGAATGTCGTAGGACGCCGCCACCACCCGCTGCGCGGCCCGCCGCCCGCCCTGCGGCGGCAGGTAGGCGCGCACCTTCTCGTCGAAGGCGCACAGCCCGACTTGATCCCCGGCGCGCGTCGCCACGTGCGCCAGCATCAGCACGGCGTTGAGCGCATGGTCGAGCTGCGACAGTCCCTGGCTTTCCGCGCTCATCAGCCGCCCGCAGTCGAGCAGGCACAGCACCGACTGGTTGCGCTCTTGCTGGTACTCGCGCGCGATGAGCTTCTGCCGCCGCGCCGTCGCCTTCCAGTCGATGGCGCGGTACTCGTCGTCGCGCTGGTAGTCGCGCAACGCCTCGAACTCGTTCTCGCCGCCGCGCAGGCGCACCGTGCGCACCAGGCGGTTTTCCAGGCTCTGCCGCGCCAGAAGCTCGTAGCCGCGCACAGCCTGCACGTCGGGATAGACGCGCACCGGATGTTGGGCGCCGACGCGCACCTGCCGCCACCACAGGCCGAGCGGCGTGGGCCAGCGCAGGTGGTGATCGCCGAGGGCGTAGAGCCCGCGCCGGCTGGGGCGGACGTGGTAGGTGACAAGGGCATGGCGCACGGAGGGAGTCCCCTCACCCGCCGCGCTACGCGCGTCGGCCTCTCCCCGCACGCGGGGAGAGGCGATGGACTTCCCCCTCTCCCCGCTTGCGGGGACAGGGTTGGGGTGAGGGGCACCGGCTAGCACCACGGTCTTCGGCAGTCCCTCCACCGCCAGCCCCGGCGCCGCGTCGTCGTTCACCTGCACCGGCAGCGGCCGCCGCGCGCTGGAGCGCAAGTGCAGCCTGACCAGGTTGGCCCGGCCCACCGAGAAGATACGAGGGGGCTCGCGCTCGATGCCTACCAGCACGCGCCGGCCGAGCCACGCGTCGCCTAGCGCGACGAGCGCGATACCGAGGTCGACGAGCAGCATGGGCAGGACGAAGCTCGGCTCGATCGCCGTCACCGCGCCGAGCACAAGCGGCGCCACGGCCAGCAGCACGAATCGCGTCGAGGGAACGAACGGCATGAACGGCTAGGCGGCGATGGTCTCGGGCACGCGCACGTCGCGCAGGATTTCGGCCACGCAGTCGTCGGTGGACATGCCTTCGATCTCGGCGTCGGGTTGCAGGCCGACGCGGTGGCGCAGCACGGCCGGCGCCAAGGCCTTGACGTCGTCGGGAATGACGAAGTCGCGGCCGCGGCTGGCGGCGCGCGCCTGCGCCCCGTGCAGAAGCGCGATCGAGGCGCGCGGCGAGGCCCCGTAGTAGAGCGAGCGGTGGCCGCGGGTGCGACACACGATGTCCGCGATGTACGCCACGATGCCCTCGTCCACACGCAGGCCGCGGGCATGGGCCTGCATGTCGAGCAGGCCCGCGGGCGCCACGACTTGGGCGAGCTGCAGGCGATCCAAGGCCTGCGCGTCGAAGCCAGCCAAGTGATTGCGCAGGATGGCGCTCTCGACCTCCCGCGAAGGCGGCAGAACCGCGAGCTTGAACATGAAGCGATCGAGCTGCGCCTCGGGCAAGGGATAGGTGCCTTGCGACTCGATGGGATTCTGCGTGGCCATGACCAGAAACGGCTCGGGCAAAGGCCGCGTAACGCCGTCCACGGTCACCTGCCGCTCCTGCATGGCCTCGAGCAGGGCCGACTGCGTCTTGGCCGGCGCGCGGTTGATCTCGTCGGCCAGCAAGAGCTGGGTGAACACCGGCCCCTTGAGAAACTCGAAGGCGCTCTTCTGCTGGTTCCACACGTTGCCGCCGCTCACGTCCGACGGCATGAGGTCGGGCGTGAACTGGATGCGACGGTGATCGCAGGCCAGCACCCGACCGAGCACGCGCACGAGCAGGGTCTTGCCCAGGCCCGGCGCGCCCTCGAGCAGCACGTGCCCGCGCGCCAGGAGCGCGACGAGGGCGTGCTCGACGAGCTCCGTCTGCCCGACCAGGGCGCGCTCGACCTCGCCGCGTATCTTGTCAAACGTTGTCTTGAATTCGTTTGTGTCCACCGGTTCCTCCTGTTTCTGCGAGCAGCTTGCCGAGCTGCCAAGCGGTTTCCAAATCACGCGCGTCCTTGTCGGCCGGCACGCCCTTGCCGGCGTCTCGCGCCTCCAAGAACAAGCGCATCACCTCGCCGACCGGCCGGCCGCTGCGGGCCGCCACGGCCTCGGCCAGCCCCGACAAGCTGCGATCCGCGCGCTGGCCGAAGCGTTCGCGCAGGCGTTCCACCGCGTAGGTGCCCAGGGCCCCCAAGGCCACGCGCTCGGCGCGGGCCCGCGCGTAGAGCAGGCCCAGAGCGGCGACGTGCTCGGCGAACTCGCGCCGCTCGCTTCTCCGCTCCGGCAGCGGGCGGCCGAACCGCGCCCCCTTGCAGGCGAAGAGCAGCAGGAAGAAGACCAGCAACTGCAAGAGTGCCGGTCCCAGGCGGCCGCGTCGCACCGATTCGACGGGATTCGCCGACACCAGACCGGTCAGATCGCCGAGAAGCTCGACCGTCTTGCCGCCGTCGCGCAGCAGGGCATCGAGGGCCGCCGCATTGTCCGCGACCAGCAGGCTGGCGTTGCGGAAGAGGTGATCGTCGGCCAGCACCACCACCCGGCTGGGTGCCTCCCCGTCGTCTTCGGGCTCGACCAGCTCTTCCAGCCAGCGCTCGGTCGCATAGACCGATGGCCCGCGCCGCAGCAGAGGACTGCCGGGCAGCTCGGTTTCGACGCGATTGGCGTCCGGCACGCGCACCCGCAGAGATCCCCAGTGCCCGGTGTTCTCCCCGTCCGGCGTGATGGTTTCGCTGGCCTCTGCCCGTACTTCCGTCACGCGCGCCCCAATCCAGGCGGGCAGCTCGCGGCTGCCCCCGGCGATCACCAGGGTCCTGCCGCCTTTGTCGACCCACTCCTCGATCGCCCGCCACTCGGCCTCGCCCGTCTGCGCGCCGGGCAGGAGCACGAGCTGCGTCGCCCGGCTGCCGACGGGATCGTCGGCCTCGCCGCGCGGCTCGCCGGTCTTCCGCTTGGAGAGCTTGGCGATGGAACGAAAACGCTCGTGCACCGCAAACCCGCGCTTGCCGAGAAACGCGATGACGCCGGCCCGGCCCGACGGCGAATGCTCCCAGTCCGCGCGCGGCGCCCCGCACGCCGTGGCGCAAAGCAGCCCGACGCCAATCAGCAGAACGCCCACGCGCTCCGCCAGCAGCCCCGTCACGCGCGACCACACCCCGTCGAATTGGTCGCGCGTCGCCGCCTTTTCGCCGAACTGCGCGCGCTCGACCGAGTCCACGACCTCCGTCACCCGCAAGACGATGGCGGGGCGCTCCTTCCTCACCATGCCGACGTAGTCGCCGTTGGTCCGGTCGGGCTCGACGCGCAGAAGACCCGCCCCTTCCAGCCGGCGCAGCAGCGCCGCGTAGGCGCTGCCAATCGCGGCCCGGAAGTCACCGGCCGCCGCTTCCGTCCGCGCGCGTTCGAGCAAACGCTGCACGTCGGTCTCGACCTCGCGCGCCCGGAGCGCCGCCGCGGCCTCCGCGGGCGGCGCCGGCGCCGCGGTCGTGACCACCTCTTGCTTGTCGCGCTCGAGAAAATGGCGGGCCAAGGCGTAGAGCAGCAGACCGAGCCCGAGCCCGAGCATGGCCCACAGCAAGACCCGCCACGGCAGCCCGAGGTTGGGCAGCCGGAAGGTCCACGGCCGGTCGAGATCGTGCTGTCTGGCCATGGCCTCGCGCTGGCACGCCTGCCGCAGGGTCGGGCAGGCCGCCGCGTTGGCGCCAGCCCCCAGGTCGCACCACCGTTTCTCGGCCGGGGTCAGGGGATAGTCCGGTTTGTGGCAGAACTCGAACCTCTGCGGCGCCAGCGCCGCCGCCGCCGCCGCGCGCACCTCCGGCATCGGCTCGGCCGCCCCCGCGTCCGCCGGCGCGGCGCCCGACCGACCTGCGAGCAGCGCGGCCCCAAGAGCGCCGAGTACCAGGCGCCGCCTCACGAGGCAATTCTCCGCTTGCCGGCCTCGGAGTCGGCCAGGGCCAGAAGGCGCAGTTGGATATCCCAACCCTCCTTGCGCGTGCGCAGATCGACGTACCCCAAAAAGCCGGCGCCGGCCACGAACGGCGCCGAGAGCAGCGCGCCGGCCACGGCATAGGCCGAGCCGCCGTCGGACCACAGCGAGCCGAAGGGCCGGCCCATCTGAAAGATCAGGTCCACCAAGGTGTTGCCCAGAAGGTCGGCCGCGATCGCGAAGACGAAGGGCGCGGCCAGGCTGGCCAAGGCCAGGCCGAAGCCGGGCACGCCCCGGTAGAGCACGAGGCGGCTGCTGCGCGCCAGCGCGGCCAGCGGCCCCGCGGATTCGAGCAACACCGCCTCCGGGCTGAAGAAGAGCCGAGCGGCGAAGATGGGCAGCGGCACCACGGCCACGGCGCACAGCCCGAGCACCACGAGCTGCACGAGCCGCGTGGCGAGGTACGCGGGAAAGCGACGCACGAAGCGGCCGAGCACGCGCGATACGCGCACCTGGGCGGCCTCGCGAAAGAGCACCTCGCCGGCCGCCACGGTGTAGACGCCGCTTCCGAGCAGCAGGTAGGCCGCGACGAGGAGCCACACCCAAGACCACGGCCACTTCGCCCCCACCCGGCAGGCCAGGACCAGCAGGCCGCCCGCCGCGCTCACCCACAGGGCCAGCGGCAAGAAGAGCCGATGGTTGGCCACGCAGAACGGTCCCGCCAGGTCGATCACGTCGGACGTGGAGCGCGGTCGCAGCGCCACCCTGGCCTCGAGGAGATTCACGCGCGGCCTCCTCGGTGCGCGCCGCGCCCCGCCAGGACGAGGTAGCAGAGCACCAGCACGTAGAGAGCGCCCGCCACCGACCACTTGACGGGCGCCAAGATCGCCGACGGCGACCAGAAGCCCTCGATGAACGCGGCGACAAGCAGCATGAGCGCCGCCCCCGTGATCATGCGGAAGAGATCCCCCGACTTGGCCCGTAGCGAGGCCCAGCGCGTGCGCTGCCCCGTATCGACCAAGGCATAGCCCATGGCGATGCCGGCCGCGCCCGACAGCACGATGGCCGAAAGCTCGAAGGCGCCGTGCCCGGCGACGAAGGTGAAGAGGTTGCGCCCGTGCCCCGCCGCTCCCACCGCGCCGGCTACCACGCCGATGACCAAACCGTTGTAGACGAGGAAGAAGATGCTGCCCAGGCCGAAGAGTATGCCGGTGGCGAAGCAACGAAAGGCGATGCCGACGTTGTTGTACACGTAGAAGCTGGTCATCATCGCGTCCGTGCCCGCGCCGCGACCGCGCCCGAATTCGCCGTACGCCTTCTCCATCTGGGCCACCATGGGCTCGGACATGATCTGCACGGCGAAGCCGCGCGACCGGCTGGCGCCCACGAAGCCCAGCACGCCGGGCAGCACGAAGAGCGCGGCGGCCAGCGCCACGAAGCGGACGTTGCGGCGCACGGCCTGCGGGAAGCCAAAGGCCACGAGCTCCCACAGCGCGGCGAGCCGGTAGGGCGGCGCGCTGTACAGGGCCGCGCAGGCGCGCGCCGCCAGGCCGTCGAGCACGTCCACCACGTCGGAGGAATAGCCGGCGCCGCGGGCCCGCATGAGATCCGAGCAGATCTCGCGATAGAGGGCGGCGGCTCGCGCGATGGCCGGTGGCGGCAGCCGGTGCAGCATACGCTTCTTCTCGAGCAACGCCGCGAGCTCGTTCCACGCCGGCTGGCGCTCGGCGACGAATTCGTCCTGCGTCCGTCTCACCGCCGCCTGCCCTTCCGCGCCTCGGGTCTGACCGACGCGCCGACGCCCGCCACGACGTGATGAAGCAGGGCCAGGAAGCGCACCGGATCGCCCACTTGCACCCCCAGCCGCGCTCCCAGCGCCGGCGCCACCATCTGGGCCAGTTCCTGCCGGCGCGCCGGCGCCAGATCCCGCCGGCGCAACAGGAGATCGATGGCCTCACGTTCGGGCAAGGGCAACACCACGTGGTGCGGGAAAGCCTCGATCTCGACCGTACTCGGCGGCGGCTCGATCACGATGGGCGGCGCCACGCGCACCGGATCCTCGATGACCACCATGGTGCCGGCCACGCGGTCGCCCAGACGCGCGAAGCGGCCGTCCCAGGCCATGACCACCAGGCCGAGCAAGTAGCCCACGGGCAGGAAGTCCGCCGTGCGCAGGAGATTGCGTAGCACCGTGTCCATGAACGAGAGCGGGTAGCCGCCCGCCTTGACCACCCGCAAATGCAGCGCCCGTTTGCCCGGGGTGGCGCCGTTCCACACCGTCTCGAAGAACACGAAGTACCCCCACTCGAGCAGGAAGAGAGCCAGCAAGGTGCCGCCCCCCATCACCGCCTTGGCCATGGGCAGGTGGTACCCCGTGCCCAGGGCGAGCACGATCTCGAGGGCGAGCAAGGCGCCCACGCGCACCAAGAGGTCGACGAGATAGGCCCAGGCCCGCCGCGTGGGACCCGCCGCGCGGAAACGGAAGCGCACGTGCTCCGGGGTTTCGACTTCGACGGTGTTGTCGAGTTGCACGGTCTACCGTTGCTGCCGCACGACCCGCGTGCCGGCGATGTGATCGTGGATGCACCGGCGATCTTCGCGGAAGATGAAGAGGCAATCGACGATCTGGATGGCCACCCCCAGATACGGGAGCGCCCCGATGAGCTTCATGACCCAGTTGCGCAGGACGACGCCGGTGCCGAAATTCACCGGGCTGCCGTCGATGCGCTCGATGCGGATGCCGGTCGCCCGCTTGCCGATGGTCTGGCCGGTCTGGCTGATGAGCACCCACTGGTACACCATGATGCCCAGCATGCAGAGAAAGCCGATCCCCATGGCGCCCGCGAACAACGCCATGCCCTCGACTTGGGGCATGATGATTGCCTCCGCCGGAAACGGCTGGTTCCGGTACTGGGCGGCCGTGCGCCAGCCGACATACGCGCCGATCCCCAACATGGGCACGACGGGGATGCACAAGATCAGAGAGTCGATGGAAACCGCCAGCAGCCTGGTGCCACGCTCGGCCAGCGGCGGCGCTTCGCCGAAGCCCGCGGCCATGCCGGCGTTCACGTCGCTGCCCGGCGGGGCATACGGATCGGCCGGGTCGTAACGGTCCATCGACGCCACGCCGCGATCCGACCACGCGCCCTCGTATGCGTCAAGCGCGGCGAGGATGGTGGCCCGAGGCGCGCGCCGCCGAGAAAGCCGCGCCCGGCGCGCGACGCGAGCGCAGTTCGACGCATCCTACTGTCGCGGGTAGGATTGCCCGTCCGCTCGCTTCACCCAACCCGCCATGAAGAACCCCATGTTGCCCGCCTCGCCGGTCTACGCCGGCAACGCCGAGTTCATCGAGGATCTCTACGAGCGCTACCTGACCCAGCCCGCCTCCGTCTCGGAGGAGTGGCGGCAGTTCTTCGCCTCGTGGAAGGGCGCCGATTCGCCCGGCCGAGCCGCCAGCTCCGACCACGTTCGGCGGCTCTTCGAGGATCGCGACGGCGGCGCCGCCGGCCAGCCGGGCCGGCCGGAAAGCCAGGCCAGCCTGGTCAAACAGGTCGCGGTCATGCGCCTGATCCAGGCGCACCGCGGCCTGGGGCATCACCGCGCGGCCGTCGACTCCATCCGCCTGCGCGCCCAGCCCGCCGTCCCGGATCTCGACCCCAGCTTCCACGGTCTGGCCGAGGCCGACATGGACACGGTCTTTCAAACCGGCAACCTGGGTGGTCGCGCCGCGATGACCTTGCGCGAGATCGTGGACATGCTGCGCGAGACGTACACGGGCAGCATCGGCTCGGAGTTCCTGCACATCTCCGAGGTCGAGGAGAAGCGCTGGCTGCAGACGCGCCTGGAAGCCACGCGGGCGCGCCCGAGCTACGGCGCCGACGAGCGCATCGGTTTTCTCTCGCGCCTGGCGGCGGCCGAGGGGATCGAGCACTACCTGCACGCGGCCTACGCCGGCCAGAAGCGCTTCTCGCTCGAAGGCGGCGAGACCACCATCACCGCGCTCGACACCATCATCGCCAGCGCCGGCGGCCGCGGCATCGAGGAGATGGTCATCGGCATGGCCCACCGCGGGCGGCTCAACGTGCTGGTCAACATCATGGGCAAGTCGCCCAAGGAGCTGTTCGCCGAATTCGAGGGGCTGCACGACTGGAAGGGGGTTGCCGGCGACGTCAAGTACCACCAGGGCTACTCGACGGACATCGTCACCCCCGGCGGCGTCATGCACGTGGCCCTGGGCTACAACCCCTCGCACCTCGAGATCGTCGATCCGGTGATCTGTGGCTCGGTGCGCGCTCGGCAAGAGAGGCGCCGCGACCACGAGCGCAAGAAGGTCATGGCCGTGCTCCTGCACGGCGACGCCTCGTTCGCCGGGCAGGGCGTGGTCTACGAGACGCTCAACCTGTCGCAGACCCGCGGCTACACCACCGGCGGCACCATCCACATCGTCATCAACAACCGCATCGGCTTCACCACCAGCCATCCGCTCGACGCCCGCTCGACGCTCTACTGCACCGACGTCGGCAAGGTCGTGCAGGCTCCCATCTTCCACGTCAACGGCGACGACCCCGAGGCGGTCGCGTACATCGCCGAGCTGGCCGTGGACTACCGCATGACGTTCCGGAAGGACGTCCTCATCGACCTGGTCTGTTACCGCCGCTACGGCCACAACGAAGCCGACGAGCCGGCCGCCACGCAACCCAGGATGTACAGGAAGATCCGCGGGCACGACACCGTGACCAAGATCTACGCCTCCGTCCTCGAACGCGAAGGCGTCCTCGAACCCGGCCGTCTCGCTGCCCTGGCAAACGAGTACCGCGACGCCCTCAAAGGCGGCCACCAGGTCGCCCCCGGCATCGTGTGCCCGCTGCCCGACCGGAAACCGCGCATCTTCGCCGAGATTCGCGGCAACCCTTGGACCGCGCCGGCGGACACCTCGCTGCCCATGGCCGACATCCGCCGCCTGGGCAGCCGGCTCTGCGACGTGCCCGAGGACTTCGAGCTGCACCCGCGCGTGGCCAAGATCATCGAGGACCGGCGCATGATGGCGGCGGGCGCCGTGCCCGCGGACTGGGGTTTCGCAGAAACCCTGGCCTATGCCAGCCTGGTCGAGACGGGCCACCCGGTGCGCATCTCGGGACAGGACACCGGCCGCGGCACCTTCTTCCATCGCCACGCCGTGCTGCTGAACCAGCGCAACGGCGACGAGTACGTTCCGCTGCAACACGTGTCGGAGCGCCAGGCGCGCTTCACGGTCATCAACTCCATTCTTTCCGAGGAGGCGGCCCTCGGCTTCGAATACGGTTTCTCCGCGGCGAGCCCCGACACCCTGGTCGTCTGGGAAGCGCAGTTCGGCGACTTCGCCAACGGCGCGCAGGTCGTGATCGATCAGTTCGTCGTCGCGGCCGAGCAGAAATGGCGACTCCTGTGCGGCCTGGTCCTCATGTTGCCGCACGGCCACGAAGGCCAAGGGCCGGAGCACACCTCGGCCCGCATCGAGCGCTTCCTGCAAATGGCCGCGCAGGACAACCTCCAGATCTGCCACCCCTCGACGCCAGCCCAGATGTTTCACCTGTTGCGCCGGCAGATCGTGCGCCCCTACCGCAAGCCGCTGGTCATCTTCAGCCCCAAGAGCCTGCTGCGCCGGAAGGCGTCGTTCTCTCCGATCGACGAGCTCGCCCACGGCCGTTTCCGCGAAGTCGTCGGCGAAAGCGAAGCCGTCGACCCCGCATCCGTCGAACGGCTGGTGTTGTGCTCGGGCAAGGTCTACTACGACCTCGTGGAAACCCGGCGCGAGAAAGGCGTCGCCAAGGTCGCCATTGCCCGCCTGGAGCAGCTCAATCCCTATCCCGCGGAGGCCGTGGCCGCCGTGCTTGGGACCTATCCCAACCTGCGCGAAGTGGTCTGGACGCAAGAGGAGCCGGAGAACCAGGGCGCCTGGTGCTTCGTTCGGGAGCGCCTGGCCGCATCGCTCGGGCCCGAGCGACGTGTCCTTTGTTCCAGCCGGCCGCTCATGGCCGCGCCCTCGGGGGGCGACTACCGCCGCCATCTGGTGCGCCAGAAGCAACTCGTCGACTTCGCGCTGGGGATCACCTCCACGCTCGAACCGCCGGCCGACAGCCTGGTCGGAAAGGGCTAGCCATGGACTATAGTAGCCGCGGGTCGACGCCCGACGCCCGGCCGCTGGCGCCGGCGCCGTGTCCGATGCAAGGAGGTCCTGGCCGATGATCGTCGAGGTCAAAGTCAACGAGCTGCCCGAGTCGGTGGCCGACGGCACCCTGCTGCAATGGCACAAGCAGCCGGGCGAAGCGGTCAAGTCCGACGAACCACTGGCCGAGATCGAAACCGACAAGGTCGTGCTGGAAATCGCCGCGCCCGCGGCCGGCATGCTCGGGGCCCAGTTGCGCAAACCGGGCGACACGGTCAAACGGGGCGACGTGCTCGCCACCATCGATGCCGGCGTCGCCGTCGCGGACGCTCCGGCCCAGGGCAAGCCGAGCCCGCCGGCGCGGGCGGAATCCGGCCCGACCGGTGCGCCCGCCAAGACACCGCAGACCGCGACCAAGACCGCGGCCTCGACTCGCAGGGAGCCCACCTCGCCGGCGGCAACACCGACCCCTGCGACGCCAGCTCCGGCCGGGGCGACGCCGGCGAAAGCCGGCGACGGTGACGCCAACCTCGCTCCTTCCGTACGTCGCCTGCTGCGCGAGCACAACTTGAACGCAACCGACATCACGGGCAGCGGCCCGCGCGGTCGCATCACCAAGCAGGACGTCCTGCGCCACCTCGAACACTCGCCGCACCTGGCGTCGAAGATCGGCGAGGCCGCGCCGCTGGTTCTGCTCTCCGAGAGCGCGCAGGCCTCGCCCGGCGAAGGCCTGGCCGCGCGCCCCACGACCCGGGTCAAGATGAGCCGCCTGCGCGCGCGCATCGCCGAGCGCATGCTCGAGGCCCAGCACAACGCCGCCATCCTGACCACCTTCAACGAAATCAACATGCAGGCTTTGGTGGACCTGCGCCGCAACTATCGCGACGCCTTTCTGGCCGAGCACGGCACCAAGCTCGGCATCGTGAGCTTCTTCGTCCGGGCCTGCACCGAAGCCCTGCTCCGCTACCCCATCGTCAACGCCTCGCTGGACGGCGACGAGATCGTCCACCACGGCTACTTCGACATCGGCGTGGCCGTCAGCACCCCGCGCGGGCTGGTGGTGCCGGTCCTGCGCGACGCCGACCGCATGAGCCTGGCCGACATCGAGCGTGCCATCGCCGACTTCGGCGCCCGGGGCGAGACGGGCGCCCTGCGCATCGACGAGCTTTCCGGCGGAACCTTCACCATTTCCAACGGCGGCGTCTTCGGCTCCATGCTCTCGACGCCCATTCTCAATTCCCCGCAGAGCGCGATCCTGGGCTTGCATCGCGTCGAGCAGCGTCCCGTCGCCGAGGCTGACAAGGTCGTCATCCGGCCCATGATGTACGTGGCCCTGTCCTACGATCATCGCCTCGTCGACGGGCGCGACGCCGTCTTGTTCCTCGTCGCGGTCAAAGAGCTGATCGAAGACCCCAACCGCTTCGTCCTGAAGGTCTGACCATGGCGCAATCGTTCGATCTCATCGTGCTCGGCGCCGGCCCGGCCGGCTACACCGCCGCCATCCGTGCCGCGCAACTCGGCATGAGCGTGCTGTGCGTCGACGGCTTTCTGGGCAAGGACGGCAAGCCCTCGCTCGGCGGCGCCTGTCTCAACGTCGGCTGCATCCCGTCCAAGGCGCTGCTCGAATCGTCCGAGCACTTCGCGCGCTGCCGGCGCGAGCTGGCGAGCCACGGCATCGCCACGGGAGAGGTGCGCATCGACGTCGCGGCCATGCTCGCCCGCAAGGACAAGGTCGTGCGCGGCCTGGCCGCCGGCGTGGCCGGGCTCTTCGCCAAGAACAAGGTGGTCTCCGTGACGGGCACCGGGCGCCTGCTGCCCGGGATGCAGGTCGAGGTGACGCCGCCTGCCGGCGGCCCGGCCGAGGCCTTCACGGCCGAGCACATTCTCATCGCCACGGGCTCGCTACCGCGCGATATCGCCGCCGTTCCCATGGACGGCAAGATCGTCGTGGATTCCACGGGCGCGCTCGACTTCGCGTCCGTTCCCGAGCGCCTCGGCGTGATCGGCGCCGGCGTCATCGGGCTGGAGCTGGGCTCGGTCTGGCACCGCCTGGGCAGCCGGGTCGTGCTGCTCGAGGCCATGGACACCTTCCTGCCCGGCGCGGACGAACAGATCGCGGCCGCCGCCATGAAGGAAATGGCCCGCCAGGGGCTCGACATCCGCCTGGGCGCGCGCGTGCTGTCCGCGAAGACGGGCCAAGATTCCGTCGCGGTCACCTACGAGGATGGCAGCGGCCAGCACCAGGCCGAGTTCTCGAAGCTGGTGGTGGCCGTGGGACGCAAGCCCAACACCTGGGCCCTGAACGCCAACCTGACAGGCCTGCTTCTCGACGAGCGCGGCTATGTCCACGTCGACGAATTCTGCCGCACCAACCTGCCCAACATCTACGCCGTGGGCGACGTCGTGCGCGGCCCCATGTTGGCGCACAAGGCATCCGAAGAAGGCGTGATGGTGGTCGAGCGCATCGCCGGCCACGAGACCCGGGTCAACTACGACACCATCCCCTGGGTCATCTACACCTCGCCCGAGATCGCCTGGGTGGGCCGAAGCGAGCGCCAACTACGGGCCGCCGCGCGCGACTACAAGACGGGCGTCTTCCCGCTCTCGGCCAGCGGCCGCGCCCGCGCCATGGGCGCGACGGTCGGCATGACCAAGATCCTGGCCGACAAGCGCAGCGACCGCATCCTGGGTGTCCACATCATGGCGCCCCTGGCCTCGGAGGTGATCGCCGAGGCGGTGCTGGCCATGGAATTCGGCGCCAGCACCGAGGATCTGCAGCGGACGATCCACGCCCACCCCTCGTTCGCCGAAACGACCCACGAAGCCGCGCTGGCCGCGGACGGCAGGCCCCTCAATTTCCACGAGTAGCTAGAGCTTGTCGGGAAATTCCGAGCCCGACCGAAGGGCCGGCCCGCGCATCGCGGGCCGCGTGAGCGAGAGCGAGAGCGTTGCGCGGAAGGCGCGGACCGGCCACGCTCGCTCACGGGCACGCGACCCGAACACGCGACCGCTCACGCGCACCCTGGCTGGCATGCCCTGCGCTTGTCAGGAGATTGCGAGCCCGACCGAAGGGCCGGCCGGAATTTCCCGACAAGCTCTAGCTACTTCCCGGATTTCGCGATCTTGCTCCACCCGTCTTTGAGTGGAACCGTGCGGTTGAAAACCGGCGCGCCGGGCTTGGCGTCCACGGTGTCCACGCAGAAGTAGCCCAGGCGCTCGAACTGGAAGCGCTCGCCGGGCTTGGCCTCGGCCAGGGCCGGCTCGATGCGCGCCTCGGTCAGGGTTTCGAGCGACGCGGGATTGAGCGACGCGCGGAAGTCCGCGCCTCCGGCCCCGGGATTTTCGACCGTGAACAGGCGGTCGTACAGGCGCACCGTCGCCCGCACGGCGTGCGCGGCCGACACCCAGTGCGAGGTGCCCTTCACGCGCCTTCCGTCGGGAGCATCGCCGCCGCGCGAGGCCGGATCCCAGGTGCAGTGCAGCTCGACCACCTCGCCTTTGTCGTTCTTCACCACGTCGGTGCAGCGGATGAGGCAGGCGTAGCGCAGGCGGATCTCGGCGCCGGGCGACAGGCGAAACCACTTCTTGGGCGGGCTTTCCAGAAAATCGTCCCGCTCGATGTAGACGACCTTCCCGAACGGAACCTTGCGGCTGCCCAGCGACGGATCGTCCGGGTGGTTGGGCGCCTCGAACCAGTCGACCCGGCCCTCGGGGTAGTTGTCGATGACGACCTTGAGCGGCCGCAGCACGGCCAGGGCGCGCAGCGCCCGTTTTTCGAGATCCTCGCGAATCGCGAACTCGAGCAGGCCGACATCCACCGTACTGTCGTTCTTGGCCACGCCCACCCGTTCGGCGAAGGCGCGGATGGCCTCGGGGGTGTAGCCGCGCCGGCGCAGCCCGGAGAGCGTCGGCATGCGCGGGTCGTTCCAGCCCGTCACCAGCCCCTCCGACACGAGCTGCAGCAGCCGCCGCTTGCTCATCAGCGTGTACGTCAGGTTGAGCCGCGCGAACTCGATCTGACGGGGCTGCGCGGGGAGGGGAAGGTTCTCAACACACCAGTCGTAGAGCGGCCGGTGGTCCTCGAACTCCAGGGTGCAGATCGAGTGCGTGATGCCTTCGAGCGCGTCCGAGATGGGATGCGCGTAGTCGTACATCGGGTAGACGCACCACGCGTCGCCGGTGCGGTGGTGGCTCGCCCTCTTGATACGGTACAGCGGCGGGTCGCGCATGTTGAGGTTTCCGTGCCGCATGTCGATCTTGGCGCGCAGCACGCGCGAGCCGTCGGGAAATTCGCCGGCTCGCATGCGCCGGAAGAGGTCCAGGTTTTCCTCGACGCTGCGGTTGCGGTAGGGGCTGTCCTTGCCCGGCTTGTAGAAGTTGCCGCGGTATTCGCTCGTCTGCTCGGCCGAGAGGTCGCAGACATAGGCCTTGCCCGCGCGGATCAGGTGCTCCGCGCACTCGTACATCTTCCCGAAGTAGTCCGACGCATACAACGCCTCGCCGTTCCACCGAAACCCGAGCCAGCGCACGTCTTCGAGGATCGAGTCGACGTATTCGACCTCCTCGGTGATGGGGTTGGTGTCGTCGAAGCGCAGGTTGCACTTGCCGCCGTGCTTGGCCGCGGCGCCGAAGTTGAGGCAAATCGATTTGGCGTGCCCGATGTGCAGATACCCGTTCGGCTCGGGCGGGAAACGCGTGTGCACCCGGCCGCCGTTCTTCCCGGCCGCGAGATCGGCGTTGATGATGTCCTCGATGAAGTTGGCGGCCGGCCGGCCGGCCGCATCGGCCGTCGGGGCGGCATCCTTGGCATCGGTCATGGCGCTAGAAACTAGGGTTGCGGCGCCCACTTGTCCAAAGAAAAACGGGGTGCCGAAGCACCCCGTTTCCTTCGAGCTATGCCGTGGTGGCTACTTGCCGAACGAGACGCCGGTCAAGCAGAGGTTGTCCACCGTGATCGCCGAGCTGGTCGACGACACCTGAACCATGACCTTGTCGATGTTCGGGAGATCGTCCGCCGTCAGCTTGACGTTGTTCGAGCCGCCCCAGCACTCCGTGCCGAACGAGGTCAGGGTGGCGGTGGCCTTGCCGTCGGTCACGCTGATGTTGGCACAGTAGGACTTGTCTTCCGGTTGACTTATGAGGTGAACCTGGCCGCGCAGGCCGCTGAGCGGCGAGCCCGTGAGGTGGTACGTGATGGTCTTGTAGTCCTTCGCGACATCGCCAATCACCGTCCCGGGAGGCTCGCTGCTGTTGAAGCCGACCGAGACGCCCCAGTTGTCGTCGTAGTCCTTCTGCACGGGCGAGGCCGGCAGGGCCGGGATGGAGGCCGTGAGGCAGAGCGCATTGTCGGAAGACCAATTGGCCTTGCCGCCCACCTCCGGGCAGGGCTTCTCCTTCGTGATCTCCTCGCTGGCGCCGCCGCCGTTTTCCGTGTTGTCGCAGGTGGGCGACGTGATGGTGTCGAGCACCCCCAAGGCGACCCAGCCGTAGCCCGACAGGACCCCTTCGGCCTTGCCGCTCGCGAAGCACACGCTGTCTGCCTCGGGAGAGCACGGGCCAACCCCACCGCCGCCACCACCACTGCCGCCCTCGCCGCCAGTGCTGCCGCCGCCGCCGCCGCTGCCGCCCTCGCCACCGCCGCCGCCGGCGCACGAAACGGAAAGCGCCAGGGCGCCGCAAAGGGCCAGGGAGGTCACTGTCAAGCCAACTCGAACTCTCGTGAAGATCTGTGCGTTCATGTCACCCTCTCGTTTGGTCTGCGCGAATTCAACAACACATGTAGGGAGAGTGGGAACATATCACGCGCAAAGACTCAGGGAGCGCCCACGTCCGCATTCAAGGCTCGCTGCATCATGAAGGGCGCGCCGGGTTTCGGCCCCGCAATGCCGGCGTGCCGTTCGGCCATTTGCACGGACAGCCATTCCGGGCGGTGCGCGGTCGACCGCGAGGTGCTCGTCCGGCCTGACGCGCATCGGGCACGGCCTTGACCAGCCGGCCGCCGCCAAAGCCGCATTGCGATCCCCGGACCGGCGGGCGGGGACACTGCCGGGAATCGCGTCGGCCAAAAGAGAGACAACGCTGCCTGCCGCGCCAAGTACCCCTTTCGGATTGGGCACTTGGCCGGGAATAGGGCGCAGCAACTTCGGGTTGTAAGCTCGCCCGGTTTGTCGTTTTCTACGCCCCCACGCAAAGCCCACAGGAGATCGTATGGACGTTCGCGTTATCAATGAATTGGTTGCCCAGCAGTCGGCCTTCGTCGAGAACCTGTCCGCCGAGGTCGGCAAGGTCATCGTGGGCCAGAAGGCCATGGTCGACCGCATCCTCATCGGCCTGCTCACCGGCGGCCACGTGCTGCTCGAAGGCGTGCCCGGCCTGGCCAAGACCTTGACCGTCAAGACCCTGGCCGAGGCCCTGTCCCTGCGCTTCTCGCGCGTGCAGTTCACGCCCGACCTCCTGCCCGCCGACGTGACCGGCACCGTCATCTACAACCAGAGCAAGAACGAGTTCGTGGCCAAAAAGGGCCCCATCTTCGCCAACCTGGTTCTGGCCGACGAGATCAACCGCGCGCCGGCCAAGGTGCAGTCGGCCCTGCTCGAAGCCATGCAAGAGCATCAGGTCACCATCGGCGATACCACGCACAAGCTGCCCGACCCCTTCCTGGTCATGGCCACGCAGAACCCCATCGAGCAGGAAGGCACCTACGCCCTGCCCGAGGCCCAGCTCGACCGCTTCATGCTCATGGTCAAGGTCGGCTACCCGAGCAAGGAAGACGAGCGCACCATCATGGACCGCATGACCACCGGCCTTGCGGTCAAGGCCAACCCCTGCGCCACGCCCGAGCAGATCGCGCAGGCGCGCTCGGTGGTCAACCAGATTTACATCGACGAAAAGATCCGCGACTACATCGTGAACCTGGTGCAGGCCACGCGCGACCCCAAGGCCCACGGCATGGCCGACATGGCCGACTACGTCCAGTTCGGCGCCAGCCCGCGCGCGTCCATCTACTTGAATCTGGCGGCGCGCGCCCATGCCTTCCTGCGCCGGCGCGGCTACGTCACGCCGGAAGACATCAAGGCCATCGGCGCCGATGTTCTGCGCCACCGGGTGATCCTGACCTACGAGGCCGAGGCCGAGGAGATCACCTCCGAGCAGGTGGTGCGCAAGCTCTTCGACCACGTCGAGGTGCCGTAGACAACGATCGCCTGCACGCCGAGGCTTTGCCGGATGTCTTCACCACAGAGAACACGGAGAACACAGAGACGGAGAAGAAAGGGTTTCCGGATCCGGACCCTTCCCCTTCCGGTCCGGACTCTGTGTCCTCCGTGGTGAATCCGATCCCGGGGTTTGCACCCAAATGTTGACTCGAGAGCTACTGAAGAAGATCCGCAAGATCGAGATCGTCACCGAGCGCCTAGTGCGCGATCGGATGGCGGGGCAGTACCATTCCGTGTTCAAGGGCGCGGGCATCGCCTTCTCGGAGGTCCGCCAGTACATTCCCGGCGACGACATTCGCCTGATCGACTGGAACGTGTCGGCGCGCATGAACGGCCCCTACGTCAAGCTGTTCGTCGAGGAGCGCGAGAT
>JAFGPX010000082.1 GCA_016935975.1 Deltaproteobacteria bacterium | reverse complement strand
GTGGTCGGTGACCGTCGCGACCGGAGGCCCGTCGGGCAGTGAGCCTGTCTTGATGGAAGCCACCTGGCTCGTGTGGGTCTGCCCTCCGCCGCTCGCCGTCACCCTCACGTAGTACGTGGTGTTCTGCTTCATCCCGAGCAGAAGCGTGCGGTGGTTGTCCGCCTCGACGTCCACCGGCGCCTGGAACTCGAAGTCCGACTGGTCGCGACCAAAGTCGATCTTGGCGCTGTCGATGGGCGCGTCGAGTGACCACGTCGCAATGCCGACCGTCGGAATCGCGGTGCTGAGCTCCACCTTCACCGTGAAGCTGGAGGTGCCCCCGCCCGTGCCCCCGCTCCCCGAGGCGGCACCACCGCTGCCGGCGCTGGTGCCACCGCTGCCCGCGCCACCGCCGCCAGTGGTGCTACCACCGCTGCCGGTCCGGGTGCCGCCGTTCCCGGTGCGGCCACCGCTGCCGGTCCGGGTGCCGCCGTTCCCGGTGCGGCCACCGCTGCCGCCGCTGGGGCCGCTGCCCAAGGTGCCGCCGCGGCTGGTGCTGCCGCCGTTGCTGGCGCTGGTGCCACCGCTGCCCGCGCCACCGCCGCCAGTGGTGCTACCACCGCTGCCCGTGGTGCCGCCGCTGGAGCTGGTGCCGCCGCTGGAGCTGGTGCCGCCGCTGGAGCTGGTGCCGCCGCTCCCGCCGTTGGCACCCCCGGAACCGCCCGAGCTTGCCGAGTTGCAGGCAGGGGGAAGGGTCAGGAGCAAGAGCGTTGAGAATCGTGCAATGGCGCCTCGGTGGTTCCCGTGCATTCGTCCTTCCTTTCTGCTTTTGCCAATGCCCAGAAGGACGCAGCCGGAACACCACGTTGCCGAGCGCGCGGAGTCGCCTGCGTCTATGCTGCTATTTGATGCCGGTTCCGACCGAATCCGATCATAACTTCTGCAAGCTCTCGTCGCAGTTCCGAGGAGTAGCTTCGCTCGAAGGACGACTCTGGCATTAGGGCAATCGACGTCCTAGCGCACAATCACGGCACGCCGCATCTTTCTCGCCTTGCTCGACTAGCGCGGAGCCCGCGGCTCGGCGTGTTTCTCGAAAGCGGAAACCGTCAGCGGGTCCCGGCCGATGATGACGCCGAAGCCGTCATCGGCGCCGCGGCTTTGCGGAACGAGCTGCCAGAACAAGGCCATGGAGCCCTGGTTCGACGTGCCGTAGAAGACGTCAAGCCAGCCGTCGTAGATGGGCGCGCGCACGGCATCGGTCGCCCCGCGCTCGAAGCCCAGCTCGCCCCAGTACGCGACCTTGCCGGCGGCCTTGGCCAACGCCTGGTGGCCCTCGATCCAGGCCTGGCCGTCGGAAGCCGCGGTCGTCTTGTCCATGCCCCAGTCGACCGGGTAGTAGTGGTAGCTGACCATGTCGAGCGCCTCGAGCTTGACCAGGTCGGTGAAGCTGGTGCGCTCGAAACCGCTGACCGGGTAGCTGTTGCTGAAGGTGCCCCAGTTGGACGGGTCATCGTCCATGCCCTCGCCGCCGTCGGCGACAAGCTGCTTGGGAAAGAGCGACTTCAGGTGCTTGGATAGCTCGTCGATGGTCGCCGTCACCGGCCCCGAGTCGGGGCACGACGGACACCTTAGCTCGTTGGCGATCTCCCAGGCCAGGATGGCCGGCTCGTCGACATACGCGATTTTGGTCACGGTGTTGGTCCGCTTGGCCAACATGGTCGCGTAGTCCCTGAAGTAACCCTTCATCGTCGCGTTTGTGTAGAACGCATCGGCGTTGGCGGCGCCCGCCCACTTGGCGTACTGGGGCAGCCCGCCGTAGCCCTCCCAGTAGTTGGTCAGCGCCAGGATCACGCGAATGCCGCGCTTCTTGGCCTCGGCGATTGCGGTGTCGAGCCCTACGAGCGCGCTTTCCGAGTACTTCCCCGGCGCGGTCTGGATGAAGGCGGTGTCGCTGCCCGAGCTGCCGTCGTAGAACGCCCACATGCGGATCACGGGCAAGGACATGCGAACCGCATCGTCGAGCCCGTCGGCCACCGTGCGCAGGTTGCCCGATTCGTAGACCGAATAGGATTGCAGGTAGTAGAGGTTGGTACCGACGACGGAGAAACGCTCGCCGCACAAGGTGAGATCCGAGCCGCTCTTGGTCACGAAGCCGTCGATGGCACGCAGGGGCGTCACCCCCGAGGGGGCTTGCGCCCGGGTGGGAAGGCCGCAGGTGCCGGCGCCACCGCCAGTCCCGGTGCCGCCGCCAGTTCCCGTACCGCCGCCGGTTCCCGCGCCACCGTCCGTGCCACCGGCGGTGCCGCTGTCGATCCCGGGACCCTCGCTCGGTGCCCCGTCAGCCCGCGGGCCGTCGGGCCCGGCGTCACTGCCCGCCACGCCACCCGTTGCGGAGTCGCCGCCGGTTCCCGAAGCGCCGCCGTTCGCCGCGAAGCCACCGTTGCCGCCCGGGCCACCGCTCCCCGCGCCTCCGCCTGCGCCACCGGCGGCAGACATGCCGCCGCTGCCGGAGCCTCCGCCCTGCGCCGAGCTGCCGCCGGTCGCAGACGAGCCGCCGCTGCCCGCGGCTCCACCTGCGCCGCCGCCGCCTGCGCTGGCCCCTGCCCCGCCCTCGTGATACGGCGATGGGCCCCCGCCCGCGTCGCATCCGATGGCCAACCAGAGCCCCGCGAGCAGCAGCCAGCGCGCAATCCTGCACATGTCGTTCCTTGCGCTTCGCCCCCGAGGGTAGCGAAGGCGGCGCTACGACGACCTCGTCCAGCGTGAATTCCCAACTGGCGAAGATCACTTGGCTTCCGCCAGGGGCAATAACATATTATCTCCCTTTGCATGATTGAGCTCTTGCCTCTAGGCTGAAGACATGAAGCTCCAGAGGAGCATTGGGAGGTATTGAGGAAATGAAGACCATAGCTCTCTTCAACCACAAGGGGGGCGTCGGCAAGACGACCATCACGGTCAACGTCGCGCACGCCCTCGGCCAGCTGGGAATTGCAACCTTGGTCGTAGACTGCGATCCCCAGTGCAATGCGACGGCATTCTACCTGCGCGAAGACCAGGTCGATGCCCTTCTAAATGAATCCATCGATCCTGAGGAAGGCGGGACGATTTGGTCCGGAATCGCCAAGCATGTTCGTGCGCGGGGGGAAGTCCGCGCAGTTGAGACATGGCCTGTTGGGTCGCCGGTCAAAGCGAGCGTCCAGTTGCTTCCGGGCGACGTACTCCTGAGCTCCTTCGAAGACAGACTCTCCACAGCTTGGAAAGACTCGTTCTCCCGTGATCCTACCGCTCTTGACCTCATGTCCGCACTTCATCGATGCATTGCCCGAACCGCCCAGAAGGTCGGCGCGGGGCTGGTGCTTCTTGATGTCGGACCGAGCGTCGGTAGCCTGAATCGCGCCATGCTGCTAGGTTGCGACTACTACATAACCCCGGTTGCCTGTGACCTGTTCTCACTTCGTGCACTGCGGGCTGTCGGCGAGACTCTTCGGAGCTGGGTCGAAGATTGGCAAACCATAAGGGGCCTGGCAGCGAAGGTGACCGACGTCACTTTGTTGCCTGGCGTGCCCGCATTCATGGGATACGTAACACAACATTTCAACATCTACCGGGGCCGTTCAGCCAGTGCCTTCGAGGAGTGGGAGAACAAGATCGCGCCTCGTGTGAATCGCGACTTGGTCGGGCCACTCCGTGCTATCGACGAATCCCTGGTTCCTGACCTCGGCCCAAAGAAGATGGGGGCAATTCCAGCATTCGGTAGCCTCGCGCCACTGTCGCATGAACACGGCTTGGCGATTGGGGCGCTTAGAGGGCGCGTGAACAGTGGCTTCTACCCCAAAATTGATGAGGCAGAAGACATCTTTCGCGCGTTGGCAGCTCAGATCAAGCGTCGGGCAGCACTATGAGGTGGCTGAACGACAAGCCACCGAAAGCGCCCTGCGCCCTTTGGCGGCCGTGGCTTGATCGTACGGCGCTGCCCTCGCAGAATCCACGCGGCAATGCTGCATCCGGGAGATGCATGGAGGACTTCGTTGGACAAAGTACCACTCACCAGTTTCGTTGATTTCATCCTTAG
>JAFGPX010000081.1 GCA_016935975.1 Deltaproteobacteria bacterium | reverse complement strand
GGGAACCATGAACTGAATGGCCAGGATGTAGTTGGCATCCGTGTCGCCGGGTTTGAGCTTGGGGTTGTAGTGGGTCTTGACCAGCGGATCCTCGAACTCGACGTACAACTTGGTGCCCGCCGCTACGTCCGCGGGGGCGACCATGTAGTAGGAGTTGGCGACCTTTTCTCCCTCGTTGAACTGGATGCGGAGCTCGGCGGCATTGACCACACCGCTGAATCTCACGGCGACGCCAATCATCTTGGTGGCCAGCTCGGCGTTGTAGGGGCATTCGCTCAAGAAGTGCTTGGCCGGGGCAATCTTGCCGGCGTCATCCCTGACGCCAGCATCACCCGCTTCTTCTTCGCTTTGCGCGCAGAGGTCGAAGCCCATGCCGGCGCCCCAGATCTCGCTGTAGTCGAGCTCGCCGTCACCGTTCTCGTCGGTGACCATCGGCGCCGTGCCTTTGAAGCACATCTTCCCTGGGTTGTCGAACCGGGCGCCTTCCGCCGGTTCAACGACAGCGCCGATACATCCGAAGGTGTACCAGGCCCCCTGAATACCGAGCTCGTTATCGCCGGTTTTCATGAACCCCTCTTCGTTGGGCATGAGACGGACGCCGGAAAGAGGCGTGGTGTCGATGACGGTGCCGCCGGTGCCGGTCTCCGTACCGGTTCCGCCGGTTCCGCCCGTGCCGCCCGTGCCCGTCCCACCGTTCGCGTCGGGATTGCCTTGGCCGCAGCCGGCCCCACCTAGGGCGCCGCTAGCGCCGAGAGTTGCCAGGATGAAGAGCCGTTTGGAAAACGCCATTCGTCGTCTCCTTGTTCGTGACTTTGGACAGAGGCTTGATGTCGGCACGTCCGTACGTTGACCGAAGACGCCTTCCACACTGTCCGGCCGTCCTTCGCCAGATGCACGTCCGCAGCCACGATCTTCCGTCGATGGTCTTCCAAGTCAATGGGCATGGCGAAAGACGGCCGGCATCGTGCATCATCCCGCCGTGCTCGCCGCGGGCTGCTAGGCCTCCTTCGCACGCTGCGTTCAACGCTTCGGAGCCGATGTCCGCCGCAAGAGCTCCGTCCCACGACCCGGCAAGGAACGCCTCCGCGACGCACGGTCGGATTCGGCCAACGACGATGGCTTGCCGGCCGTGGTCGGAGCACGCCAGGTGGCCGGGAACCGCCACGCCTCGACCGGCGAGTACGTCCGCCGGCTTGGCGATGCCGGTTGCCACTGGTGCTGTCCCCCGAAACCGACTTCGCTGCCATCGGCGACACAGACCAGCACCCGTCTCGGGGGCTCAGGCAGCGATGGTGTACTCGTGGTGGAGCCCGCCAAGCACGGGTCGGCTGCGCAGCGCCTTCGCCGGCACGGGCCGCACCCGGGGCAGCCAGCGCGCCCCGCTCGGCCCTTGCCCGCGAAGCCCGCGATGCGGGCGTCCGTGGTAGTAGCGGAGATACTCGCGTAGGAGGCGTTCGGCGTGGAGATCGTCGAGTACGATGACGTTGTCGAGGCAATCCAACTCGCCGGCAATGCGGTCCGCTTCCCAGAGTGGGTTTTCTTTCCACATTCGGCGGATCAGGGCGCGCGTGTTCGCATCGATGGGGGGCGACCGACAGGACGACGAGAACGACGACGCCAGAAGAGCTTCCAGAGAAAACGGTGCCATCGGAGAACCGTCTGTGGGCGGACGATGGCGACAGCAGCGAGGAACGAGGGGAACAGCTTGGTCATGGCAGAGATGGCCAGCTGATCACGCGTCTCGAGCTGCGGGCGCGGGGCGGCTCTCCGAAGGACGATGACCTGCGGGGCGACGGGCTCCCGCGACAGAGACCACCCGCCGCCTCGCTGGGGAGTCGTCGCAGGTGACGGTCATGTCGCCTCCGACTGGGGCGAGGACTGCGACGACGGAGCCCTCAACGGCCTGTCCATCTGCGGCATGTACCGCGACATCTGGATGCCCGAACTCACGACAGGTAGACGCGCAGGGCGAGATCCTCCAAGGCGAGATCCGCACGCGAGCGGCCGGATCCTCGTCCCTCCTACAACCTCATGACCCGCTCCGTCCCGAGGTCGGCGACAGCCAGCGCGTGCTCGACGCGGTCGCGGTCGGCCCACGCGAACCGCACGCAGAACCCGCAGTTCGAGCTGATGTGGCGGGGCACCGGGATGAGCTTGTGCGCGATCCCGGCGGCGAGCAGGAGCCGCTCCGCGCCGAGCGCGCCCTGGACGGAGCGGAACAGCGCCACCCCGTAGCCCTCCTCTGGCTCACAGCTCGACAATCCTGCCGGCCTCCAGGAGCGAGGTGGCGATATCGTACATGTTCGAGATCTGCCCCGCGCCGAGCTTGTCCGTCAGCTCGAAGTAGCCCAGGCACGTACCGCACACCAGGATCTCGATCCCCAGCGCCGCGAGCGCCCGAACGTCCTCGAGCACGCGCGAGCCCTCGACCACGAGCTTCACCCCCGAGTTCATGAAGATGAGCGTCTTCGGCTTCGGCGCGACCTCCAGGAGCGAGTGGAAGAAAGCGCCCATGAGCCGCTCCCCCAGCTCGGCAGGCCCGCGGCCGAAGCAGTCGGACGGGACGAACACCACCAGCGGTCCCGCCGGCGCCGCGGAGCTCGAGCAGACCACGACGTGCTCGGCAACCGCCGGCTCGGCTGGCGCGCCCTCGCGCCTCAAGGTGAGGTGGATCCCGTCCTCCTTCTCCGCGACCGCGACGGAGCATCCCTTCGATCGGGCCAGCCGGGTCACGTTCTCGACCGCGGCCTGGTCGTCCACGATGGTCGTCACCTCGGCGGCGTCGGCTAGCGCCTTGAGGGTCAAGACGACGGGCTGCGGGCAGGCGAGCCCGCGGGCGTCCACGGTTTTTTTCACGACAAGCCTCCTTTCGGCCGTGCCGCCAGCTCGCGGACGGCGTCGATCGCGACGGCGACCTCCGTTTCCGTGTTGAAGAGCCCCGGGCTGAAGCGCACCGCGCCCTCCGGGAAGGTTCCGAGCTGGCGGTGCGCCAGCGGGGCGCAATGGAGCCCGGCCCGGCAGCAGATGGCGGCGCGCTCCTCGAGAGCCTCGGCGATCTCGGAGCAGCGCCAGCCCGCGACGTTGAACGAGACGACCGCGGTCTGTCGCTCCGCGCTGCCCGTCCCGAGGACCCCGACTCCGGGTATCTCCCGGAGCCCGGCGATGAGGCGGGCGGCGAGCGCCGTCTCGTGCGCGCGGATCGCTTCGACGCCCTTCTCCTCGACGAATGCGAGCCCCGCGGCGAGCCCGGCCAGCCCGACGGCGTTCAACGTGCCCGCCTCGTAACAATCGGGGAGGAACTCGGGGTGGACGTCCGAGTCCGACGCGCTACCGGTGCCGCCGTGGAGGAGCGGACGAAGCCGTCCCCGGGCCCGCTCGCCGACGCACAGCCCGCCGGTTCCCTGCGGCCCGTAGAGCGATTTGTGGCCGGTGAACGCCAGGAGATCGATGCCCATCGCGGCCATGTCGATGGGACAGACGCCGGCGCTCTGCGCGGCGTCGACGCAGAAGAGAAGATCCCGCTCCCGGCTGAGCTCGCCGATCTCCGCGATGGGGCACAGGGTGCCGACGACGTTGGAGGCGTGGCTCAGCACGACGAGCCTCGTCCTGACCGAAACCGATCTCGCCAGGTCGGCGGGGTCGAGGGAGCCGTCCGCACCGCAGGGAACGCGCGACACCTCGACGCCGCGTCCCTCGAGGAACCGGAGCGGTCTCAGAACGGAGTTGTGCTCCATGGTGCTGGTCGCCACGTGATCGCCCGGCCCGAGGAGCCCCTGAAGCGCGAGGTTCAGCGCTTCGGTGGCGTTCTTGGTGAACACCACCGACATGGGGTCGCCGTGGCCGAAGAGCCGCGCCGCCCGCTCCCGGGCCTCGAAGACGACGCGACCGGCCTGGATCGACAGCGCATGGCCCGAGCGCCCCGGGTTCGCGCCGTGCTCCCCGAGGAAACGCCCCATCGCCTTCGGCACGGCTTCCGGCTTGGGCCACGACGTGGCGGCGTTGTCGAAGTAGATCACGGCTTATCGCCTCCTGCCTCGGCCGGGGAGCGGGTGCGCCGGCGAACGACGATGAGCGCTCGGCCCGTGGCCTCGACAACCCGGCCCACCACGCCGAACGGGGTGGAGATCTCCTCGCGGGCCCACCCCACGAACGCGGCAGCGCGCTCGGCAGGGCAGCAGATGAGCAGGCCGCCCGAGGTCTGCGGATCGAAGAGCAGGTCGCGCGCGGGCAACGGAACGTCGTCGTCGAAGCGGACCGCGTCGCCGACGTAGTCCCGGTTGGTGTATGCGGCGGCCGAGAGAAGCCCCTGCTCGGCGAAGCCCGGCGCTCCGTCGAGGAGGGGCACGCCATCGAAGCCGATCTCCAACGCCACACCGCTCGCGCGCGCGAGCTGCATGGCGTGACCCAGCAGGCCGAAGCCGGTGACGTCGGTGGCGCAGACCGCCCCACAGCGTCTCGCCAGCTCCGCTGCCTTGGCGTTCAGCGACGCCATCGACCGGTTGACGCTGC
This sequence comes from Deltaproteobacteria bacterium, assembly GCA_016935975.1. Lineage (GTDB taxonomy): Bacteria > Myxococcota_A > Polyangia > Fen-1088 > Fen-1088 > Fen-1118. The sequence continues at coordinate 2,127 of JAFGPX010000081.1, read as the reverse complement.
GCTCCTGCTCGGTGCTCGCCAGGCCGGCGCGGACCGCCATGATCGTGACCCCGGTGCCGAGCGGCTTGGTGAGAACGAGGACGTCGCCCGGTCGTGCCGCCCCGTTGGTGAGCACCTCCTGCGGACGGATGACGCCCGTCACCGCGAGGCCGAACTTGGGCTGGGGGTCGACCACCGAATGGCCACCGAGGAGGACGCAACCCGCCTCTCGGAGCTTCTCGACGGCGCCCCGAGTGACGGCGGCCAGGATCCCCTGCCGCACGAGCTTGGAGGGGAAGCAGACGATCGCGAGGGCGGTGAGCGGCCTGCCGCCCATGGCATAGACGTCGGAGAGCGAGTTGGCTGCCGCGATCCGGCCGTAGTCCTCCGGATCGCGAGCTACGGGCGGGAAGAAGTCCAGCGTCTGGACCAGGCATTGCTCGCTCGAGAGCTGGTACACGCCCGCATCGTCGAGAGTGTCGGCACCGACGAGCACCGCCGGATCGGCGGGCACCTCGACCCCACGAAGCAAGCTTGCCAGATCCTGTGCCGGCACCTTGGCGGCGCAGCCGCACTCGGTCACAGATTCGAAGAGATCGGTTTCCATAGAACTACCTCGCTTCCGCTGATCGATATGGCGCGCAGCCGAGCGCCGCGACCGCCTGCGGCGATTCGGGAACCCGCACCGGGCGCTTCACGGCCCCGGAGAGCAACGAAACCAGGCTCTCGTTCTGCGCGCAGCCGCCGGTGAAGACCACCGTCGGCTCGACTGGCACCCCGCCCGCCAGAGCGGCGGTGCGGCTGGCGATGGACTAGGGGGCGGCACAAGGCACAGTCTACCCCAGCAGGCCCTCCCCAAGATCGCCGCGTGAAGATTGAAGCTGCGGCTGGTCGCGCAGAGCGCGCCTTTGGCCACGGGGCGCTGTCGGGGTCGAGCACGACGCGGATCGGCGACGGGCGCGCGGAGCGCGCATGGGGCAGGGGCAGGGCGGGGAGGCCCTAGACCCCGAAGGGGCTGCCGCTTGCTGGCCGGGCCAGCCGGCGCGACGCCGGTGGTGGCAGCGGCGAGCAGCGTGGCGAGCAGCGGATTCTTCTCGCCCAAGGTCTCGTCGGGAACCACGGTGACCTCGCCGTCGCCCGGCGGCCACTGCGTGCTCCCCGCCACCCGGTGCCCCTTTTCGTACTCCACGCTCGCCGGGGCTCGTCGCACTGCTGGCGCTGGTGCTGGCGAGGCGCAGACGCCGCGACGGCGCCCTTGGGTGGTCGCTTACAAGCCCACGAGGATCGCCAGGGACACGCCGAAGCGATGGGTGAAGGCGCTGTAGTCTTCCTCCTTCCAGATGGCGGGGCTTCTCACCACACCAAAGGACCAGGCGGGCGTGGCGAAGGCTTCGAGGCGAAGGCTCTCCCACACGTACCCGACGGTGAGATCGACGCCGAGATCGACGATGGTCGTCTCGCCTTCGAGCCCGTTGGGGTGGTCGTCGAGCTCCTCGGGCGAATGCACGAGCGACAGGCCTGGCGTGGCGAGGGTGAGCATGCCGCCCGCCGCCCACGTCAGGCCATGGTGAGCCGGTCCGCCCCGATACCAGGCGCCGGCGCGGACTCCCGACATGACGATGGGCTTGTGCCCCTCGAGCTCCGAGGTCCAGAGAACGGCATCGTAGTCCTGGACGAGCTCGTAGCCGGCGCCGGCCCAGAGATGCTCGGTCAGCTGCAGCCCCAGCATCGGGCAGAGGCTGGGCGTGCCGTTCGGTCGCACGAGAATCGGCGTGTGCCGCAGCTCGAGGGAAAGCTGCCTGGCCCAGACACTGCGCGGGGCGCCGGCGAGGCCTGCCGCCAGGAGGACGGCGATTGCGAGGTGGTGCATGAGCTGCCGCCTGCGATGCCACGAGGCCCGGCCAACCAGGGCCAGGCCAGGACTCTGCGCCGACCGGCCGCTGCCGCTCGCCGAGCAGGCGGCACCGCCTCGACGACGAGCCCAAGGTCGGCTTCTCATGGTCTCTTGCCCCCCTCGGCAGACCATGATACCAGCCACACGACGCCGGCGCCCAGTACCCTGTCGTGTGCCGAAAACCGATCGTCACCGCCTCGGGTCTCACCGAAGCCCATTTCACGCGGCCTCGCGGTGGTAGAAGCCCAGAAGGC
>JAFGPX010000080.1 GCA_016935975.1 Deltaproteobacteria bacterium | reverse complement strand
CGGCAGCGCGAGCCAGGTCTTCGACTGCAACACCGAGTCGATCAAGTGCTACACGACCCAGACCCCTTTCTACGGGCTTCTGAACCTCGCCGAGAACAGCACCATCTTCGTCGCGCCCGATGGGACCGGCGACCCACTGGGGTGGCCGAACGGAGACGGTGCGCAGCTCGTCTTCACCGACGCCATTCTCAAGCAGGTCCAGGAAGACCTGTGCATCGATACCACCCGCATCTTCGCCAACGGGTTCAGCTACGGGGGCGGCATGTCCTTCGCGATCGCCTGCGATCGCGCGGACGTGTTTCGCGCCGTGGCGGTCTATGCCGGCGCCGAGCTGAGCGGCTGCAAGGATGGCAAGAAGCCCATCGCCTACTACGCCTCGCACGGTCTCGACGACGGAACCTGCAACATCGCCGGGGGACGGACCCTGCGCGATCGTTTCGTCAAGAACAACGGTTGCACGGCGCAGAGCCCGCCCGAGCCGGCCAACAACAGCGGCTCGCACATCTGCACCTCCTACGAGGGATGCACGGCCGGATATCCCGTCCGCTGGTGCGCATTCGACGGGAGCAACGGTCACGACCCGTCGCCCAAGGACCCGGGCCAGTCCGCGACCTGGAACCCGGGGGAGGTCTGGAAATTCTTCACGCAGTTCTAGCCGCATTCACTACCGTCTCACCCGAGGTTGGCAAATGAAGAGAACGCAGCGATCCGTTGCGAGCATTTCTCTCGCGCTTCTTCTCGCCGCCTGCGGTTCGAAAAACACCACGCCCGCGCAGCAAGGAGGCGCCGGCGGAAGCGGCTCCGGTGGCTCGAGCGGGACACCTAGCGGTGGCTCGGGCGGCGCTGGCGGCGGCTCCGGCGGCAGCGCGACCGGCGGCTCGGGTGGTAGCGGCAGCGGCGGTTCCGGCGGCCGCGCCACCGGCGGGTCAGCGAGCGGCGGAGCCGGCGGCCGCGCGACTGGTGGCTCGGCAACCGGCGGCGCAGGCGGGACCGCGGGCGCCGGCGGCATCGTGACGGGCGGTACCGGCGGCCGCGCAACTGGCGGCGCCGGGGGCACCGCGCGCGGCGGAGCGGGCGGCACCACAAGCGGCGGCTCCACCACGAACGCGACCGGCGGCGCGGCTGGCGCAGCCACTGGCGGCACCACGGGCAGCGCCACGGGCGGCTCGACCGGCACGGGAGGCAGCGCCACCGACGTATGTCCCAAGCCCGAAGCCCAGGCCTGCTACTACGTGTCCCCGACGGGCAGCGACAGCAACGACGGAAGCGTCGGCTCGCCCTTCCAGACCGTCACCAAGGCCCGCGACGTGGTTCGCACGGTCAACACCAACATGACGGGCGACATCCACGTCTATTTGCGCGGCGGCGACCACCGCGTTACCAGCCCCATCGTCTTCGAGGTCAAGGATTCGGGCACGGGCAGCCACCGGATCTACTACCAGGCCTACCCCGGCGAGACGCCCGTGCTCAACGGCGCCAAGAGGGTCACGGGATGGACGCAACACAGCGGCGGCATCTACAAGGCCGCGCTCGACCGCAAGACCAAGCTGCGCAACCTCTACGTGAACGACGCGCGGGCCAACATGACCAGCAAGACCGTCTCATCAGCCGGCGGGACCGGGACCTATTCCGTGACGGCCGGTCAAGCGACTTGGGCGTGGAACAGTGGCAGCGGCAGCGACGGGGTCAAGTACGGCAACAACAACGTGCCGGACATCACCACCAACAAGGACGACCTCGAGATCGTCAACGGCACCACGTGGAACGAGAACATCGTCTGCACCCGGGACGTGGTCGCCACTTCCGACGGCAATCGCGGGCTGATGTTGCAGCAGCCCTACGGGGCCATCGCCCAGTTGCCCGGCTGGAACTCGGGTTTCAGCGTCACGGGCTCGCACACCATCTTCAACGTGTTCGCCTGGCTGACCTCCGCGGGGCAGTTCTACTTCGACAAGACCACGGGAACGCTGTACTACTACCCCCGCTCGGGCGAGGACATGAGCGCGGCGGTCGTCGAGGCGCCCGTGGTGGAGAAGCTGGTCGACATCGCCGGGACCTCGAACACGAGCCGGGTCAAGAACCTCACCTTCCAGGGCATCACCTTCGCGCACACCGACTACAGTCTCTTCAAGGTGGGGGACTCCTACGGCAAGGCGAGCGTGCAGGGGGCCACCGCCTTCATCGCCTACGGTACGGGCGATTGGCACGCGTCCAAGTACGAGATCATCGACACCCTTCCCGGGATGATCACCGTCAACAACGCCGATGCGATCGACATCGTGGGCTGCGTGGTCAAGCACAGCGGCAACGAGGGCGTCTCGATGATCAACGACGTCGTCAATTCCAACGTCGTCGGCAACTCGATCTTCGACATCGCCGGCAGCGGCATCACGATCGGTCACCCGCAGCACGTCTACCTGGGCGACGGCGGGACCCACGGAAAGTACGCCAAGGGCGTCGAAGGCATCTGCACCAAGATCGCCATCAACAACAACCTCGTGTACAACGTCGGCACCCAGCGCGGCTTTGGCTCGCACGCCGGCATTACCGCCTTCTTCACGGACTCGCTCAGCATCACCCATAACCACGTCCACACCGTCGCCTACAACGGCGTCAACCTGGGATGGGGCTGGCGGAACTTCAAGGACTCGACCACGGCCAAGAACAACACCGTCAGCCAGAACCGCTTCACCAACATGATGACCCGGCTGCACGACAGCGGCGCCGTCTACACCATCGGGCAGAACCCGGGATCGACCATCAACGAGAACTACGTCAAGGGCATTCCGCCGGCCACCTCGGGCCCCACCTACGGTCTGCACAACGACGAAGGCAGCGCGTACATCACCGAGAACGACAACGTTCTCGACATCGACCCCGGGGTCAAGTACACGATCAACTGCGAGGACTTCGGCGAGAAGCACGACCTGACCATCCTGCGGACCTACGCCACCGTGAACAAGATGGGCGTCAACCCGCCGAGCAGCACCATCGACACGCCCATCGTGGTCGCCGACGCCGTGTGGCCGGTCAAACAGTACGGCTTCTGCGTGAAGGCGGGCATCGAGGACGACCACCGAAGCGCCATCCCGGGCAGCCTGCTTGCGACGCAGGACTACGTGTTCCCGGCGAGCTGCGCCGCACCCAAGGGGACCGCCACCATCGCCATCCGAAGCAGCGGCAACGCTTCCAACACGGTGTGGCTCGCCCCCGCCGGCACGACCACCTTCGCCGAGGGCGCCACCATGACGAAGGCCGGTGGCGACGCCACGTCGATAGCCGTGCCGACCACCGCTGGCACCTACAAGCTGTCGGTGGTCGACGCCCAGGGCAAGAAGCTGGGCGAGTCCGCCGCCCTGCTGCGCGTAACCGGGGCATGAGACATGACAGCCCTTGACCACCCAGATTGGGCGGTCGATAGTCCTTTGCGTGCAGACCGTCACACCGCCGGCTGATTCGGCCCCGAAGCCAGCGCGCGCCCGGGCACGACCGCGCGTGCTCGCCGTGCATGGTGTCGGGGCTCCGCTGGCTCTAGCCGCGCTTGGTGGTTTTGCCGCGTGCAAACCGGCTGGCATGGTGGTGGGCGAGTTCAGGTGCCCCGCGGAAAGCGCCGAGGCGGGCGCTCTACCCAGCGACACCGACCCGATCACCGTTCCTTGGGAAACGGGCTTCGAGAACGGTCCCTGCGACTACACACAGGTCGCGGGGTTCTGCTACAGCTTTCCGCCCGTGACTTTCCGGCTAGTCGACCAGCCGGTGCATTCCGGCCAGTACGCCGCGGAGATCACCGTCGTGACCGGCACCGACGGCGGCGAGCAGCCTCAGGGGCGCTGCGCTCGCCAGGGCGGCCTGCCGGTCGAAGCCTACTACGGGGCGTGGTTCCTGATTCCCAAGACGGCGACCAACGGGGGCCTGTGGAACCTCTTCCACTTCCGGAGCGATTCCCAGCGGCCAGGACTCTGGGACGTGCACTTGACCAACGATACGACCGGCGCTCTCATTCTGGAGCTGTACAGCCGCTTCCTGAACAGCGATGCACGCTTTTCCCCTCCTGTCCCCATCGGTCGCTGGTTTCACGTCGTGCTCTACCTCAAGCGCGCGAAAGACGCGAGCGGCGCGGTTGCGCTCTACCTGGACCAGCAGAAGGTCGTCGAGTCCACCAATCTCGTCACCGACGACACCGACTGGGCTCAGTGGTACGTGGGCAACCTTGCCAGCGCCGTGGACCCTCCCGAGTGCACCGTGTACCTGGATGACGTCACCATTCGCTCGACACTTTGAGATGGGAACCCTGGGAGGAGCCCCCATACCCTCCCGCGCTCTGGCGGAGCTGGGCCGAGCCCAACTTCGCCTACGCGGTCGAAGGCGGCCCGCGCGAGGGGCGACGATCAAGTGCCTGCTCATTGGGCTGCTCGCGACCACGTCGGCGGCGGCCGAGCCTCGAACGCCCATCGACCTGCGCTGGGAGGCGCCGTCGGGCTGCCCACAGGAAGCCGACGTGCGCAATCGGATCGAGAAGATTCTCGGCTCCGGTCGTCATGACAGCCCTCTGCGAGCCGAGGGCACGATCACGCGAATCGACGGACGCTTTCAGCTCGATCTGGTCGTGCACGTTGGTGACGTCGCCGGAACACGCAGCATAGTCGCCAAGTCGTGCGAGGATCTGGCCGGCGCTGCCGCCGTGGAGATCGGGCTACTGGTCCACTCGGTCGAAGCGACAGGCACGCGCGACCGAACCGGCAACCAGACGCCAACGGCCGCGCCCGTCGGCGAATCGGAGACCTCGGGATCTGGCGCCGATGGAACGAGCGGGATTCCGTCGCACGGCACGGACGACGCGATCTCCGCAGACCGAGCGCCCAGCGGCCCAAGATCCGAGCGCAAGACCGAAGTCGATGGCGAGGCGGAGGAGCAGCCGCCTCGACCGGAAACGCCGAGACGCTGGCATGCCCTGGTGCAAGCGCCACTCGTGGCGCTCGGCGTAGGCCCCCTCCCGCCGCTCGCCACAGGCCTCGGACTATCCCTCGGCTTCGAGTACGAGGCCTGGCAGCTACGGCTGCAAGGGCTCTCGTGGCGGCACCAGAATGCTCCGGCCTCTGGATTCCCCGGGTATGGGATCGATGTCGATCGAATGGGCGCGGCTCTTTGGGTCTGCCGCGAACTCCGCAGCTCATGGTTCGGCTTTGCGCCCTGCCTGACGGCCGGGATGGAGCGGGTGTCGGCCAGGGGCACGGGGAGCAACATTCTACCCACCACCAGGCACACAATTGCCGTCAGCGCGGGCGCGGGGCTCCAGGGTCGGATCCATCTCGCGAGTTGGATCCGTCTCCTTGCCGCCGTGAGCGGAGAGGTCGAGCTGGTTCGTCCCCAGTTCTTGGTCGAAAGGCTTGGCGCACTGGACCCCGACCCGGAATTGGAGGAGCCGGATCCACCAACCCCGGTGTACCGATTTGCGCCGGCCGCTTTCACTGCCACACTTGGTTTGGAGTGGGCTTTGTGACGGAAACAGAAGCAGCCTGCCACTGCGTCTGGGAATGCTGATGACGGAGAGCAATTCGAAGGCCGACGATGCCGCCATCCTGCCGGATGCAGACCGCGGTCCAGGTCTTTCGCCCTATTCCGTGCCTCCGTTCCAAGTCCTCTACCGGCAGTACTTCGACTTCGTGTGGTCGTCCGCCCGACATCTCGGTGCTGCGAGCGATGCCATCGATGACGTAGTGCAGGACGCATTCATTGTGATTCATGCCCGGCTTGCCACGCTGCAGAACCCGGAGGCTTTGCGAAGCTGGATATACGGCATCGTTCGCCGCACGGTGAGCGACTACCGCCGGTCCAGACGGAACCGGGATGCCGCCGGCGCCAGGCTCGGTGCCGAGCTGAAATCGACCGGACATTCCCAACCCTCGCCTCTCGACCTGACCGAGAGGAGCGCCGAGCTGGACCTGCTCGAAAGCATCCTG
>JAFGPX010000079.1 GCA_016935975.1 Deltaproteobacteria bacterium | reverse complement strand
TACGCGCGCCAGTTCCTGGGCCAGCTCGAAAAGCCCAAGTACGACCAAATCCGCGGCTTGTCGCCCACCATCGCCATCGAGCAGAAATCGGCCTCGTCGAATCCGCGCTCGACGGTCGGCACGGTGACCGAGATCTACGACTACCTGCGCGTGCTCTACGCGCGGGCCGGCGAGCAGCGCTGCCACCTGTGCGGCGGCGAGGTGGCGGCGCGCTCGGCCGGCGAGATCGTGGGCGAGCTTCTGACCCTGCCGCCCAAGACCAAGGTCACGCTGCTTTCGCCCAAGGCGGAAAACCGCAAGGGCGAGTTCCGCGAGGTCTTCGAGGAGGCGCGCCAGGCGGGGTTCGTGCGCGTGCGCGTGGACGGGGTGGTGCGGCGGCTGGACGAGGTCACGGCGCTGGACAAGAAGAAGAAACACACGGTGCAGCTCGTGGTCGACCGCGTGAGCCTGGACGAGGCCGACCGCGCCCGTCTCTCCGATTCCATCGAGACCGCCTTGCGCGCCGGCGGCGGCACCGTGCTGGTGGCGGTCGAGGGCGAGGAGCGCGAGCGCGCCTACAGCGAGGAGCGCGCCTGTCCGAGCTGCGGCGTTAGCCTGCCCGAGCTGTCGCCGCAATCGTTTTCCTTCAACAGCCCGCTTGGCATGTGCGTGGACTGCAACGGCCTGGGCAGCAAGCTCGAGGTGGATCCCGATCTGGTCGTGCCCGACCCCGAGCTGTCGATTGCCGAAGGCGCCATCGAGCCGTGGGGCGAGCGCTTCGTGCGCGAGGAGGGGTGGACCACGCGCATCGCGGCCGCGCTCGAGCGCGAGATGGGCATTTCGCTCAAGAAACCGTGGAAGCAGCTCACGGCACGCCAGCGCGAGATCGTGCTCTACGGCACCGGCGAACGCCGCCTGCAGGTGAGCTGGTCGGGCAGGCACGGGGAGGGGTCATGGGCCGTGCGCTTCGAAGGCGTGGCCAACAACATCAAGCGCCGCTGGCACGAAACCCGCTCGGAGTGGATGCGCGACTGGCTTGGCAGGTACTTCCGCGAGCAGCCTTGCCGCGCTTGCAGGGGCAAGCGCCTGCGCCCCGAGTCGCGGGCGGTGTTCCTTTCCGGCAAGAGCATCGTGGATGTCACCGCGCTGACCGTGGCCGAGGCGGAAAAGCACTTCGCCGCGTTGTCTCTCGCGGGAGCGCGCGCGCAGATCGCCGCCGAGGTCTTGAAAGAGGTGCGCACCCGCCTGGGCTTCCTGCTCAACGTGGGGCTCGACTACTTGACCCTGGATCGCGCGGCCGGGTCGCTGTCGGGCGGCGAGGCCCAGCGCATCCGCCTGGCGTCGCAGCTCGGCTCGGAGCTTTCCGGGGTGATGTACGTGCTCGACGAGCCCTCCATCGGCCTGCACCAGCGCGACAACCTGCGTCTCATCGCGACCCTGCGCCGGCTGCGCGATCTCGGCAACAGCGTCATCGTGGTCGAGCACGACCGGGAAACCATCGCGTGCGCGGACCACGTCATCGACTTCGGGCCGGGCGCCGGCCGGCAGGGCGGCCGCGTCGTGGCTGCCGGGATCCCGGAGGAGGTGAAGGCCAACCCGGCGTCGCTCACCGGGCGCTATCTCGCGGGCGGCGAGCGCATCGAGGTCCCGGCCGCGCGCCGCAAGCCCACGGGCTTTCTCACCTTGCGCGGGGCGCGCGAGCACAACCTGCGCAACATCGACGTGCGTTTCCCGCTCGGCGTGCTCCTGGCGGTCACCGGGGTTTCGGGCGCGGGCAAGTCCTCGCTCGTCAACGGCATCCTGCACCCGGCCTTGCGGCGCAAGCTCCACGGAGGCTTCGACGCGGTCGGCGCCTTCGACCGCATCGAGGGCATCGATCTCGTCGACAAGGTCGTGGACATCGACCAGAAGCCGATCGGCCGCACCCCGCGCTCGAATCCCGCCACCTACACCAAGGCCTTCGACCACGTGCGCGAGCTCTACGCGCAGACCCCGGAGGCCAAGGCCTACGGTTTCGGCCCCGGCCGTTTCTCCTTCAACGTGAAGGGCGGGCGCTGCGAGGCCTGCGAGGGCGACGGGGTCAAGACCGTGGAGATGCACTTCTTGGCCGACGTGCACGTGACCTGCGAGGCGTGCCGCGGCCGGCGCTACAACGACGCCACCCTGCGCGTGAAGTGGAAGGGCCTGGACATCGCCCAGATGCTGGAGACCAGCGTCAGCGAGGCGCTGGCGCTCTTCGAGCACCACCGCCAGCTCTCGCACATCCTGCGCACCCTCGACGACGTGGGCCTGGGTTACATCGCGCTCGGCCAGTCGGCGACCACGCTGTCGGGCGGCGAGGCGCAACGGGTGAAGCTGTCGCGCGAACTGGCCAAGCGCGACACCGGCCGCACCCTGTACCTGCTCGACGAGCCGACCACCGGCTTGCACTTCGACGACGTGCGCCGCTTGCTCGCCGTGCTCAACCGCCTGGTCGACGCCGGCAACACGGTGCTGGTCATCGAGCACAACCTGGACGTGATCAAGACCACCGACTACGTCATCGACCTCGGTCCGGAGGGCGGGGCGGCCGGCGGCGAGGTCGTCGCCACGGGCACGCCCGAGGAGGTGGCCGAGGTCAGCCGCTCGTACACCGGGAGGTTCTTGGGGGAGATCCTCGGGGCGGAGCGCGGGCACAGAGAGGCAAGAGGGCGCAGAGGGGCGGCGGAGGCTCTCCTGTCGCTCGGCGACCGCTAGCGCGGTCGGCCGGCGGTTGTCGGTAGAATCGGCGCACAGGAGAAGTGCACCGGCCGAATGGGATTCACCACAGAGGACACAGGGGACACAGAGCCCGGAAGGGAAGGGGTTTCCGGATCCAGATCCGCAACCCTTCTTCATCCGACCCTGTGTCCTCTGTGTCCTCCGTGGCGAAAAACCTAGGCGATCCCCGCGCAGACGTCGAGGCCGTAGACGCGGCGTGATCCATGGGCGATCCTCGAACGCATGAAACCGTCGTGGATTGGCTTTCTGGCCTTCGCGCTCTCTCTGGTTCCGGCTGCGCCGCGGGCGGAGCCGGTCACGGTGCCGGTCGACATCGGAGTGGGGCCGGCCGCCTACGTGATCACGGGGCCGGTGTTCGACGATCAGCCGGCGCACGCGGGGCTCAAGATCTCGATCCAGGCGATCATCGACCAGGCCACCATCCGCGCGCACCAGAACCGCATCCCGGCGCGCTATCGCCAGCAGGCGATGCGCATGCGCGAGGTGCGCTACTCGCCCTCCATCTTCATCCCGGACGCTCTCATCATCTCGCCCAAGATCCACAACACGGGCATCTACGGTGTCACGTGGCGGCCGATCTCGATCGGGCTGCCCCTAATCGACGCGGCGCCGGTGCGCCTGGGGCTTTCGGCGGGGCTGCTCGTCACCTACGCCTTCCTCTACTCGGACGTGGCCGAGCTGCCCACTACCCACTTCATCCGTCCCGGCCTGGACATCGGCGCCGAGCTGGAAGTCGCCCTGACCCAGTCTCTTCTGATCAGCCTCGGCTGGGCCTCGGGTCTCTACGTGCCGCAGGGCCTGGGCACGTTCGGCATGGGCCCCCTGGGCGACGAGCCGAGCTGGGACGCCCTCCGCCAGACGCTGTGGCACTTCGGCCAGGGCTTTCTCAAGCTGCACTTCCGTTTTCCCTACACGGTCAACCTGTAGCCTCGGCCGGAGCCCGGCGACGATCTCTCCGCGGCCGCCGTCTTGGAGTAACATGGCCGGGCGCGGCCGTCGTTGGATTCGGAAGTCGTCGTCACCTGTCGCTGCCCGCGGCCCTCGCGCAAGGTCGCAAGGATGGCAATCATGAAGCACACGAGGATCCTCGCAGTTCTCTTGGTCGTCGGCGCGGCTTTTGCCCAATCTCGTCCGGCCGCGGGCGCACCCCTCGCACCCAAGGACGTGCCGGCGCCGCTGCGCCCCTGGACCGCGTGGGCCCTGCACGGGCACGAGGAGGCGGTCTGTCCCACGCTCGCCGGCCGCGTCGGCGAAGACGAAGAGGGCGAAAAGGAGTGCGCCTGGCCGGCGCGCCTGCGCTTGTCTCTCGACGAGAAGTCCGGCCGCTTCGCGCAGGAATGGCAGGTCTACAAGGAGATTTGGGTGCCCTTGCCGGGCGGGAGCGAGCATTGGCCTCTCGACGTGCGCGACGGCGGCGGCTTGGCCGTGGTCGTGGAGTCGGACGGGCAGCCGGGCGTGATTCTCAAGCCCGGCCGCCACCAGCTTCGCGGCGCCTTCGCCTGGGATAGCCTGCCCGAGTCGCTGCCGGTGCCGCCCGCCACCGGCCTGCTGGCGCTGGCGGTTCGCGGTCTCGAGGTTCCCTTTCCCGAACGCGGCGAGGACGGCGCGGTCTTCCTGGAGAGGACGGCGGCGGCCGGCGAGGAAGACGCGCTCGACCTCACGGTTCATCGCAAGGTGACCGACGACATCCCCCTGCTGCTTGCGACCCGCGTGACCTTGAACGTCTCGGGCAAGAGCCGCGAGGTGCTCTTGGGCAGAAGCCTGCCCGACGGCTTCGTGCCTCTGTCCATCGCCAGCCCCTTGCCCATCCGCATGGAGCCGGACAGCCGTGTGCGCCTGCAGGTCCGCCCCGGCACCTGGACGGCCGAGATCGTGGCGCGCCACGAAGGCCCGGTGACGTCTCTGACCAGGCCCGCGGCGCAGGGTCCGTGGCAGGAGGGCGACGAGGTGTGGGTCTTCGAGGCCCGGCCGAACCTGCGCGTGGCCGCCGTGGCCGCGGTGCCGGCCATCGACCCGCAGCAAACCACGCTGCCCGACGAGTGGAAGCGGCTGCCGGCCTATGCCATGGGCCCGGGCGCCGTCATGCGCCTGGAAGAGAGCCGGCGCGGCGACTCGGAGCCGGCTCCGGATCGGCTGAGCCTATGGCGCACGCTGTGGCTCGACTTCGACGGCGGCGGCTACACGGTCAGCGACGCGATCACCGGCAGCCTGCACCGGAGCTGGCGCATCGAGATGAATCCGCCCTCGGCGCTCGGCCGCGTGGCCATCGCCGGGCGCGATCAGCTCATCACTCGCCTCGGTCGCGGTGGACGGCCCGGGGTGGAGATCCGACAAGGCAAGGTGGCTCTGGCGGCCGACAGCCGCATCACAGGCACGATCCGCGACATCCCGGCCGTGGGTTGGGACCAGGACTTCGAGCGGGTTTCCGCCTCGCTGGCCTTGCCGCCGGGCTGGCGCCTGCTGCACGCCTCGGGCGCGGACTCGGTCTCGCCCACCTGGCTTCAGAGCTGGACGCTCTACGACCTGTTTCTGCTCGTGCTCATCACCCTGGCCACCGCGAAGCTCTTCGGTTGGCGCGTGGGCCTGCTGGCGCTCGTGGGCCTCGCGCTCACCTTCCCGGAAGCCGGGGCGCCCAAGAGCGTCTGGCTGGCTATCCTGGCCGGTGAAGCCCTGCTCATGCTGCTGCACAAGCCGGGCAAGCTGCGCTCGCTGCTCAAGCTCTACCTGGCGGGCGCCTGGCTGGCCTTCGCCATCGCCGCGATTCCGTTCCTGGTGAAACAGATCCGGCAAGGGCTGCACCCCGCGCACGAGCAGACCTGGTCGGCCATGAGCTACGAAACGAGCCTGGCCAACTTGGAGAGGCAAAGCGCGAGCCTGGGCGTCTACGCCATCGACTCCCGAGGGGAGTGGGAAGCAGCCAAGAAGGAGCTGCCGATGACTCCGCCACCGGCCCCGGCGGAACTGCTAGACGTGGAACAGATGCCAGAGGGGGATAGCTTCAAGGGGCAGGACGAAGTCGGAACCGGCGCGGGAGGACTTGGCCACGACAAGTCGGTCCACGCTTTCAAGAAGGCGGTCAAGCGCCCGCGGGACAAGGTGGCCGATGGGAGCAAGCCGCCTTTGCAGGTCGTGCAGCAGGCCCGCAAGAGCAAGCTCAACGTACAGGACTACGATCCGAACGCGATGGTGCAGACCGGCCCCGGCGTGCCGGCCTGGACCTGGCGCACGGTCAAGCTGTCGTGGAACGGCCCCGTGCAGCGCGCGGAGCACGTTCGTCTTCTGCTGATCGGACCGCGCACCAATCTCGTGCTCATGCTGGTGCGGGTCTCTTTGTTCGCGCTACTGGTCTTCCTATTCCTGCGGCCGCCGCGCCTGGGCGGTGGCTGGTGGTGGCGGGCCGGCGCCGCGGCCGTCGCGCTGTTCGTCGTTCTCTCGCCGGCCAGGGCGCGCGCCGCCGATCTGCCCAGCAGCGAGCTGCTCGACGATCTGCGCGGCAAGCTGACCCTGCCGCCGGAATGCGCGCCGAACTGCGCCTCCATCTCGCGCATGGCCCTGGATATCTCGCCCGGCCGGCTGCGCGTGCGCCTGGAAGCCGGGGCCGCGAGCCCGACCGCGGTGCCGTTGCCAGGCAGACGAGAGCAGTGGAGCCCCGAACGGGTGACCGTGGACGGCCGAGCCGCCTCGGCCATGGTTAGAACCGACGACGGCGTGCTCTTCGTGGCGCTCGAACGCGGCGGCCACGTCATCGTCCTGGACGGCGCGCTGCCCGGGCGCGACACCGTGCAGCTCTCGCTGCCCATGAAACCACGTCATGTCACGGTGAAGGCCGCCGGTTGGACCGTGGCCGGCGTGCACGAAGACGGCGTCGCCGACGACGATCTCCAGCTCACGCGTGTCCAGCGCGGTGACGAGAGATCCGGCGAGGCCTTGTTGCCGAGCGCACTGCCGCCCTTCGTGCGCGTCGAGCGCACCTTGGTGCTCGGTCTGCGCTGGGAGATGGACACCAGCATCGTGCGCCAAAGCCCGCTCGGCAGCCCCGTGGTGCTGGAGGTGCCGCTTCTGCCGGGCGAGTCGGTGACCACGCAAGGCATCCGCGTGGTCAAAGGCAAGGCCCTGGTCAACATGGGTGCACAAGAGTCGCGGGTGGCCTGGCACTCGACCCTCGCCGAGCAGGCGGCGATGGAGTTGCGCGCGCCCGACGGCGTGCCTTGGGTCGAGGCGTGGCGGCTCGACGCGAGCCCGGTCTGGCACGCCGTCACCTCGGGCATTCCGCCCGTCCACCAGCCCGCCGAAATGGAGACGCGCCTGCCCGAGTGGCGGCCGTGGCCGCGGGAGACGCTGCGAATGCAGGCCAGCCGGCCGGCCGCGGTGCCGGGCCAGACCCTGACGATTCAAGGCAGCCAACTTCTGCTTCGGCCGGGGCTGCGCACCTCCGATGCCGTGCTCGACATGCAGCTACGCAGCAGCCGCGGCGAGCAGCACACCATGATCTTGCCCGCGGGCGCCGAGCTGAAGTCGGTCAAGGTCAACGGCACCCTGCAGCCCATCCGGCAGGCCGGCGACAAGGTGACGCTGCCCATTTCGCCCGGCCAGCAGCGGCTGGAGATCGCCTGGCGCGAGGCGGCCGGTATCCACACGCTCTTCCGAACCCCGAGCGTGAACCTGCAGACGCCCAGCGTGAACTCGGAGATCCGGATGCAGCTGAGCCGCGAGCGCTGGATCTTGTTCCTGGGCGGGCCGCGCATGGGGCCGTCCGTGCTGTGGTGGAGCACACTCGTGGCCCTGTTCATCATCGCTCTCGCGCTCGGCCGCACGGCGCTCACCCCGCTCAAGTCGCGCCACTGGGTGCTGCTCGGCTTGGGCCTCTCGCAGGTGTCGCTGGCCGGGGCCGCGGTGGTGGTGGCGTGGCTTCTCGCCTTCGGCTGGCGGCAGAAGCACGGCAGCGCGCAGTCCCGCCCCGTCTTCGATTTGCTCCAGCTCGTGCTCGTCGGGCTGACCGTGGCGGCGCTGGTGTTTCTGTTCGGCGCGGTGGAGACCGGACTTCTGCGCCAGCCCGACATGGGGATCAGCGGCAACCAGTCCACGGCGACCATGCTGTCCTGGTTCCAGGATCGCAGCGGCGCGGTGCTGGCGCGGCCTTGGGTCTTCTCGGTGCCGCTTCTCGTGTATCGGCTGGCCATGCTCTTGTGGGCCATCTGGCTGGCGGCGTCGCTTTTGCGCTGGTCGCGCTGGTTG
>JAFGPX010000078.1 GCA_016935975.1 Deltaproteobacteria bacterium | reverse complement strand
TGCGGCCGCGGAGGGCGCTTGGGATTCTCCTGCATCTCCCAAGGCTCGAGCGGCGTTGATGTGACCGGAGTGGACGAGCTAGCCATAGCTCCGGCAAATCAGGCAGCGCCAGCATGCGAGCGTCTGGGCTGCTCGGTGATGTCATGACGATAGGAAGTTCGTGCCGAGCGCGTCTACGGGAATCGGGCACGCGATAAGCCTTTCGCGCTCAGGCGACCATGCCGTACTCGTGATGAAGCCCTCCGAGCACCGGTCGGCTACGGATGTTGCTCGCTGGCGTCGGCCGCACCGTTGGAAGCCACCGTGCCCCGATGGGCGCCTGCTGTAGTGGTCCATCGACAATCGCCAGCGGAAGGCAGCCAGGTTTGCGCACGCGGTTCCAGGCCAGATCGACTCGCCGTGAACGCCTGCGGCCGCGCTTTGGATGTTTCGGCGATGCCTGAGGCGCGCCATTCGACGCCGTGATCCGCGAAAACCTCATACGCACGGGAAATGGTGAGCATTCTGGGCCGCGGTAGGAAGGCGGACGCATGCGATGTTCCGAAGCGACTGGATCCGTTCCGGCCAGAGCGCAAGCGGGGCCATCGGCACGGCACTGGCCAGCGAGGTCACCAATGCTCGTCTGCCCGTTTCAGGCGTCGCGTCGGGTTTTCGCGGAGTACGCTGCAGAGAAAGACGTGACGATACTCGGTGGACCGGTTCACCCCACCCCCATACCTGCCAAGTCGCACGGCCGCCAAGCTGCCGCGCGAGCGGCTTCGTCCAAGATCCGTTCTCGGACAGTCCGCACATGCGATTCGATGAAGGAGGAATAGCGCTTGAACCGCCTATGCGCCGGTCGCTGCGCCGCCAGAATTCGCCCTCGACCACTGCGGTGGCTCACCAGGAATCTGAGGCGCGAGCCGAGCGCGGGCCGGCGGCAGCGCGGCATGCGCCCCGCCAACTGGCGGAAATCGTTGAAACGGCTCGCCGGGCACCCCCCTGGTGATGCGGCTCGGCTGGCGTCCGGTCGATGGCACGGTTGCTGCTTGGTACGGACTCTGCCGACGACGTAGCGAGGAGGACCCATGAGACATCTCCGAACCGAGCTTCCCATTGCCTGGCTGGCGTTCGCCTTCCTGTGGGGATGCGGAGGCCTGCACGAGAGTCCGCAAGGCCCTCCTGGATCCACGACGAAGAAAGACGACTGGTCCTTCTCGCCCTCGAGCGCCGAGGATTCGCGCGGCAACGCGACTCCCACGCTCTCCGCCGGGCCGTCGACGGGTGCGGCCGCGCCGACGCCCACCACGCCCACGAACACCGGCGGCACCATCGGGCTGGCGGCCGGCGGCGCGAAAGACGCCAACAACTTCCGCGAAAACATCGCCAACGACTACTTGCCCCTGACGACCGACATCACCTACGAGGGCGTCTTCTACGACTACTACTTCGACACCGGCGCGCGCGCGCCCTGCCCGGCCTTGTTCTGCCCGAGCTACGCGCCCATGCTGTCGACCGATCCGCTGAGCCAGACGCAGGAACCGTACCTTTCGGTCGGGCTCAATTCCGGCATCAAGGAAAGCGATTTCGCGCGCAAGCGGTTGAACCTGGTCGTCGTCCTCGACATCTCCGGGTCGATGGGATCGGCGTTCAACTCCTACTACTACGACCAGGCCGGCAACCAGGTCGCCAACACCGAGGACGCGGGCAAGAGCAAGATGGCCATCGCGAACGAGTCCATCGTCGCCATGCTGGGCCATCTGCGCGCCGGCGACCGCTTCGGCATGGTCCTGTTCGACGACACCGGCTATCTGGCCAAGCCGCTTTCCCCGGTGGAGGACACGGACATGCAGGCCATCGCCGGCCACATCCTCGACCTCGAAGCGATGGGGGGCACCAACATGGAGGCCGGCTACAAGCTGGGCAGCGCGATGTTGGCCGAATTGGGCGCGGTCGATCCCGCGAACTTCGAAGACCGCATCATCTTCCTGACCGACGCCATGCCCAACACCGGGGACATCAGCGCGGACTCGCTGGCCGGCATGGTGGCAAGCAATGCCCTTGCGCGCATCTTCACTACGTTCATCGGCATCGGCGTCGACTTCAACAGCTCGCTCATCGAGCTTTTGACCAAGACCAAGGGCGCCAACTACTACTCGGTGCACGGCAGCCAGGAATTCAAGGAGCGCCTAGACGAAGAATTCGACTTCATGGTCACGCCACTGGTGTTCGACCTCAAGCTCGCCCTGCAATCGGACGGCCTGGCGATCAAGGAGGTCTTCGGCTCGCCGGAGGCGAACCTCGCGACTGGCCAGCTTCTCTTCGTCAACACCCTCTTCCCGTCCAAGGCGGAGGGTGGCGAAAGCAAGGGTGGCATCATTCTGGCTCTGCTCGAGCGGATGAGCGCCGCCAACGAGATCAACCTGAGCGCCAGCTATGAAGACCGGAACGGCGTCGCGGCGACGAACGACTCGGATTTTTCCTACCTGGCTCCGCTCGACCAGGCACCCAATCTCGGTATCCGCAAGGCGGTGTTGCTCGTTCGCTACGTTCGCCTCGTCAAGGCATGGATCGTCGCCGAGCGCCAGGCCGCCGCCGCGCAGGCCGGCGCCACCTACGGCAGCGAGTGGGAGCGTCAATCCCTGCCCCTCGTCGTCAGCGAGCCGTACCGCACGCAGTTCCGCGCGTTCGCGTCGTACTTCAAGACCGAGATGGCCGCCATCGGCGACGAAGCCCTGGCGCAAGAAGCAAAGATCCTGGACCGCCTGGCCCCGTAGGGGCGGTTCACGAACCCGTCGTGTGCCGAAAACCGATCGTCACCGCCTCGGGTCTCACCGAAGCCCATTTCACGCGGCCTCGCGGTGG
>JAFGPX010000077.1 GCA_016935975.1 Deltaproteobacteria bacterium | reverse complement strand
GCCTGGCAGCATGATGCTGGATGAGATTTTCGAGCGATTCGCGGCTAGAAGTCCGATCACGGTGATGGCCCATCTGGGCCTGGAGAGAGTGCTGGAGCCGAGCTGGTTCGACGAGGTGTTCGACGTGGTGGAAAGGCTCCGCGCGGGGCAGCCACCGCCGTGCCCGGGATACCGCGTGCGGGTCGTGGATGGCAACTGCCTGGCGCCCACGTCTCAACCGCACGCCTCCTCAAAGAAGCACCGCGAGGGAAGACCTTGAAAGGGCTGCCCTGGGAGGGTTCCCATACCCTCCCGCGGTCTGGCTACGGCCGGCAAAGCCGGCCTCCGCCAACGCGATCTGAACCGGGAAGAGCAACGAGGGCACGGCCGGGCGACCTGGCCGTGCCCTTCGTGCCACTATCCCGCTTCTCCCCGCGCAGCGGGGAGAGGCAGCCGAGCCGGAGGCGCGGCGCTGAGGGGGCTCCGAAGGAATTCACCACAGAGAGCACAGAGGACACAGAGACGGAAGGAGAAGGGTTCGGATCTGAAGTCACGCCTCGCCCATTTCGTGGGGCGAGGCTGGATCGCGCGAGCGCCGCTTTCCCGAATGTTCGTGCGAACGGGCCCGTGGCATCATCCGGACATGCTCCGCCCTGTCCGTCTCACAGTCCTGGCCGCCACCGTGCTCCTCGCGGCTCATAGTGCCCACGCCACCAGCACGTTGGAGGCCATCGGGGCGCCCACCGGGGGCAATCCCTTGACGGCGCGCGTGCTCTCACACAGCTCGGCGGCCACCTACTTCAACCCCTCGCTGCTCCCCGAGGCCACGCCGAAGCTCGAGGTGGGGCTCTACGGGCTCGCTTCCCAGGGCAGCATTCGCCTGCACGCCCGCTCCCCTTACGGCCTCGACGTGCCCACCTCCGTGTACGCGACGAACCGCCCCTTCTACACGACCGACGGCATACCCTTGCGACCGCTTGCCACGGCCGAGTTGCCCAACCCGCGCGGCGACACCGACGAGAGCAGCAACGCGCTCTACGCCGCCATCGGACTGGTCCGCCCGCTGGCCGGCAAGGCCTTGGTCTTCGGCCTGCACGTGTTCCTGCCGGTGCGCGGCTTTCTCGACCAGAAGAGCTTCTTCGTCGACGAGCGCGAGCAGTTCTTCTCGAACCAGCTGCACTTCGAGCGCCTGGGCGACCGCCTCAACGTCTCCAGCATCACCTTCGGGCTCGGCTCGATGCTGAGCGAGTGGATTTCCGTCGGCGCCGGCATCGACATCGCCATCCTGACCGAGTCGCGCGTCGCGGTCTACATCCCCGAGGCCACCGACCAGAGCATCGCCCTACTGGCCCCCGACATCCACACCAACAGCAAGTTCAAGCCCTACTTCGCGGCCACGCTGCACCCACACGCGCGTGGCTCGGTCGTCGCCACCGTGCACCTGCCCTTCGTCAACGAAACCAACGGGCAGAACGATCTGCGCTTCTGGAACAAACCGCGGGACCAGAATTCCGTCCTGCAGACTTACACGATTTCCCAAGGCTACGAGCCGCTGCGCATCGCGCTCGGCGGCAGCCTCGCGGGTCGGCGCTGCGCGGACGGCAGCGTGCCGTGGGAGATCGGCATCCAACTGCTCGGCGAGCGCTGGTCGCAGTACCGCGACCGCCAGGGCGAGCGTCCCCTCGACGCCTGGAGCGACACCCTCGGCGTCACCGTGGGCGGGCGCTTGCTCTGGCGCGACCGCTACCTCACCGCCGACCTCGGCCACGTCCCCTCCCCGGTTCCCGACCAGACCGGCCGCACCAACTACGTCGACAACTCGCGCCTGGTCGGCAGCCTGGGCGTCGAGGGACCGGTGAAGTTCCTCGGCCGCGATCTCGAAGCCGGCCTCAGCCTCTTCGGCGCCTACTTCTTGCCCCGCGAGGTCACCAAGGATCCCTTCGCGCAAAACCCCGTCGTCGACGAGTTCCCCGACGACGCCGTGGACTTGACCACCAACCTGCCGGCCGACGGCGCCCTCGGCCTGCAGACCAACAACCCCGGCTATCCCGGGTGGAAGAGCACCGGCTATATGGTCGGCGCCGGCTTCACGTTCAGGATCGCGAGGTAGGCCGCCTACGGCCCGAACAGCGCGGCCTGGTTGGCGCGCACCCAGTCGCACCCCACGGAGGCGCCGCCGTCGACGCCGGCCCCCGCGTCGACCGCCTGGGCATCCGCGATTCTGACCATGACGAAGCCGCTGTTGCACAGGGTTGGATCGGCGGTGGTGGTACCCAGGCTGTAGAGCTGGCCGAGGGTGTCGGGATCGCTTTCGAGCACGTTCTGCTGGGAAGCGAAATGCAGATCGCCCTCCAGCCGGTTGGCCGACACCGCGATGGCGTTGACCGCGGTGGTCTGCGACTGCACGGCACAAATGGTACCAGCGAGGGACTGCCCCTTGACGACGACGGTGATGCCGGGCTTGTCGTCCTTGTCCTGATCGTAGACGGCCGGGTCGTCGCTCTTCGTGGGCAGGCACTCCGCGGGCGAGGACAGCTGGGCGCCGACGATCTCGGTATCGGCGCGCAGATGGAAAATGGGGTAGCCCTCGGCGCCGACCGCGAAGCTGGCCGTGCGGTGCACCGGCGTCTCGGTGTGTGCCCACTTCTCGGGAAGCACCACCGGCGCGGCGGCGTTCGGCTCGTTGATCTGCAGGCGATCACAGTTGCGGCCGTCGGCCACGATCTCCGTTCCCGTCTGGGTGAGGGTCACCAGCATGGTGAGGACGTACTGGTTGTGCATGACTCCCACGATGGGAGCGGTGACGACCTGGGCCGCGGTCACGCGCGCCACCCAGGTTCCCGACAGATCGGTCACGCCGGGCACGACTGGCTTGCTCGTGCAGGTGGGCGCGGCAATTGAGTCGTCTATCACCGGGGCACCACAATCCGGCGCGGCCGGCCCATCGAGAGACGGTGCCGCCGCGTCCGGCGTCGAGCCGCCATCGCCTCCGCAGGCCGACACGAGCGCGAGCGCCGCCCAGACGGAAATCGCAAGAGACGAAAGCGAGACTTGGCGACGTTCGGTTCGTTCCATGGCCCCTCTACCTCGATCAAGTCCAGTCGAGAGCCATCCCCTACCCTATCCTTTCGCCGCCGCCAAGACCTTCTCGTAGTCCGGCTCGCGCGTGATCTCGGGAACGAGCTGGCTGTGTATCACCTTGTCGTTCTCGTCCAGCACCACCACGGCGCGCGCGCACAGGCCGGCCAAGGGGCCGCTCGTCACGAGCACGCCATAGTCGCGAGGAAAGGCCTGCGAACGCATCGTCGAGAGGGTGATGATGTCGTTGAGTCCCTCGTTCGAGCGGAAGCGCTCGGAGGCGAACGGCAGGTCGGCGGAAACCATGAGGACGGCGCAATTCGGCACCTCCTTGGCCCGCTCGTTGAATTTGCGCGCCGAGGTGGCGCACACCGACGTGTCGAGGCTCGGCACGATGTTGAGGATCTTCTTCTTCCCCTGGAAGGCGGCCAGCGTGACGTCCTGCAGATCCTCGGTGACCAGCTTGAAATTCGGCGCCTGGCTGCCCACGGCGGGCAGCTCGCCGGAGGTGGTGATGGGATTCCCCTTGAGCGTGATGGTTGCCATGAAAGCCTCCCTTGACCCGCCACACTAGCAGAACCGGCGAGGATTGGCAGGTGACGGCCCCATAAGGTCGCGCTAATGTTCGCGGCCCATGGCCGACCGAGCATCGAAGCAGATCCGCCGCGCTTTCCTCGACTACTTCGTGGGCAAGGGCCACGAGGAGGTCGGAAGCTCCTCCCTGGTTCCCCAGAACGACCCGACCCTCATGTTCGCCAACGCGGGCATGAACCAGTTCAAGGACGTCTTCACGGGCAAGACCACGCGGAAGATCCCGCGCGCCACCAGCTCGCAGAAGTGCGTGCGCGCCGGCGGCAAGCACAACGACCTCGAAAACGTCGGCCGCACCGCGCGCCACCACACCTTCTTCGAGATGCTCGGCAACTTCTCGTTCGGCGACTACTTCAAGGCCGACGCCATCGCCTTCGCCCACGAGCTTCTGACCACGAACCTCGGCATCGATCCCAAGCGCCTGGTCTACACCGTGCACCACACGGACGACGAGGCGCGCAAGCTGTGGAAGAAGGTCGCGGGCGTGGAGGATTCCCGCGTCCTCGGGCTCGGCGACGAGGACAACTTCTGGGCCATGGGAGAAGTCGGCCCCTGCGGCCCGTGCAGCGAGATCCACTTCCACCAGGGCGACGACCTCCCCTGCGCCGAGGTCGCGGCCGGCAAGGCCTGCCAGGGTCCGGCTTGCGACTGCGACCGCTGGATCGAGATCTGGAATCTCGTCTTCATGCAGTTCGAGCAGCTCCCGGATCGCACGCGCAAGCCCCTGCCCAAGCCCTCGGTCGACACCGGCATGGGCCTCGAGCGCCTGTGCGCGGTGATCGGCGGCTTCCGCTCGAACTACGAGATCGATCTACTGCGGCCGCTCATCGCCGAGGTCGAAAAGCTGTGCGGCAAGGCCTTCGCGCCGGCCGACTACGCGCCGAATTCCACCGCCTCGTCGATGCGCGCCATCGCCGACCACGCGCGCGCCGCCGCCTTCCTCATCGCCGACGGCGTCTTCCCCGAGAAGACCGGCCGCGAATACGTGCTGCGCCGGATCATGAGGCGCGCCATCTACCAGGGCTGGCTGCTCGGCATCGACAAGCCGTTTCTCGCGGGCCTGGCCGGCCGCGTGATCGAGGAGCTGGGCGACGTCTACGCCGAGCTCGGCGAGCGGCGGAGCTTGATCGTCGAGGTCGTGGATCTCGAGGAGAAGCGCTTCCGCGAAACCCTCGACCGTGGCATGCGCATTCTCGACGAGGAAACCGCCAAGCTGTCGGGCAAGACCATCCCCGGCCACGTCGCTTTCAAGCTCTACGACACCTACGGCTTCCCCATGGATCTGACGCGCGTCATCGGCGCCGGCCGCGGCCTCGACGTGGACGAGGCCGGCTTCGACAAGTGCATGGAAGAGCAGAGAGGCCGCGGCGACTTCTCCGGCTCGGGCGAGGTCGCGGTCGAGGCGGTCTTCCAGGCCATCCTGAACCGCGTCGGCGCG
>JAFGPX010000076.1 GCA_016935975.1 Deltaproteobacteria bacterium | reverse complement strand
GCCTGGCAGCATGATGCTGGATGAGATTTTCGAGCGATTCGCGGCTAGAAGTCCGATCACGGTGATGGCCCATCTGGGCCTGGAGAGGGTGCTGGAGCCGAGCTGGCTCGACGAGGTGTTCGACGTGGTGGAAAAGCTCCGCGCGGGGCAGCCAACACCGTGCCCGGGATACCGCGTGCCGGTCGTGGATGGCAACTGCCTGGCGCCCAGGTCTCAACCGCGCGCCTCCTCAAGAAGCACCGCGAGGGAACATCTTGAAAGGGCTGCCCCTTCAGGGTTCCCATCAACCGCGTAGGCGGAGGCGGGCATTGCCCGCCGGAGCCAGAGCGCGGGAGGGTTTGGGAACCCCTTCAGGGTTCCCATCTCTATGACCCGACCGTGTAGTTGTAGAGCGCGAGGACCTCGGCGGCGGACAAGGCGCGGTGGTAGACGCGGAACGCGTCGACGATGCCGTCGAAGGGGGGATCCGCGTCGAATGCCGACTTGCCGATGTACGCGTAGTCGATGGAGCCCAGGTCCGCCGGACGCAGGGAGAGCGAGGCTTCGGCATCTGCCTCGACGCCGTTGACGTAGAGCCTGCCGCCCCCGCCGGACGCGAGCACCACCGTGAGGTGGGTCCAGGTGTTGGCCGCCAGGCTGGGGGCGGTGAGCGTCTGTTCGTTGCCGTATCCGTCGGTGGTGATGGAGAAGAGCATGTTGCTCCCCATGGTTTTTGGCACGATGTTCAGGTACTTGGTGCCCGTGGCGGTGTTGCCGAACTGGTAGGTGGCCGGTTTCACGCCCACGTCGAGGATGCGCGGCCAGTTCTGCACCGTCGTGACGTTCACCCATAGCGCGATCGTGATATCCGTGGCGTTTGCGAAGACTGCAGGAGGAACCTTGACGTAGCCCAGGCCTGCCTTGTGGATGGCCAAGGCGTTGGCGACCCTTCCGGTCACGAAGTCCCAGCCCGCTCCGGTGGGCGCGGCGCCACCATCGGGCGGCACGCCGATACTGAGGGTGCCGTCGTTGCCATTGCCTGAGGAGTCCGGCAAAACGGTGTCGTTCGCGCTTTCGAATCGGTAGTACACGAGGAGACCGGCGAGCAGCGGGTCCGCGTCGGGTTGCACATCGGGTCCCGCGTCGGGCGTGGTCGTGCCGCCGGTCCCCGTCACGCCGCCAGTGCTGGTCGCGCCGCCGGTCCCCGTCGCGCCGCCAGTGCTGGTCGCGCCGCCGGTCCCCGTCGCGCCGCCCGTGCCCTTGGCGCCGCCGTCTCCGGCGGCGCCGTCGATCCCGGCAGCTCCCCCGGTCCCCTGTCCCCCGCCGGCGCCGGCCAGCGGAACGTCGAGACCGCCGTCGATGCCGCCGCCCGCGCCGCCCGTACCAACCAGGGGCACGTCCACCATCCCTCCGCCGAAGCCGAGCCCACCCGCTCCCCCCAGGCCAGCGTCAATCGCGCCGCCCGCACCGGTCCAAGGCGCGTCGATGGCGCCGCCGGCTCCGCCCTGCGCGCCCCCTGCGCCGCCGGCACCCGCGTCGAGCCCGCCGCCCGACCCGGCCTCGGGCGAACCGCCGGTTGCAGCCGGCCCATCGGTCGCGGGGGATCCTCCCGCGGCCGCGAGCCCGCCCGCGCCGCCCATCGCCGTCACCTTTTCCCACGGCGGCTCGAGGTCGACGCAACCGGCGAAGAGCCACAGCAGGGCGACCGCAGGCGCGGCTAGTGCTGGAAGTCGTGGAACGATCATCGTGCCTTCCGCAGTCTCCCTGACGTTGGCCGCTACTCTATCACGGCCGCGGCACTAGCGGGTGTGCGGCGCGGCGGCGCCACGGTTTCCAGACGTGGGGATGCGGAGAGCGCCCGCCGGCGCATACTCTACGGTCCGGCGAACTGGTAGAGCGCCTGGACCTCCGTGGCGGACAGGGCTCGGCCATAGACGCGGAACTCGTCGAGCATGCCGTCGAAGTAGGCATCGACGCCAAACTGGGACTTGCCGAGGTATGCGTAGTCCATGCCGACGATGTCGCTCGGCTTCATCTCCGTTTCGGGCGCTACGGACTTGACGTCGACGCCATCGACGTAGAGCGTGCCGAGACCCCCGGTGAGGACCACGGTCACGTGCTTCCAGGTGTCGGCTGGGAGGCTCGGCGTGTTGAGCGACTCCTCGCGGGAGATCCCGTCCTTGGTGATCGTCCAGCGCAGGTTGCCCCTGTGATCCCGGGGCGTGAGGTTCATGTACTGCGTGCCGGTCATGGGCGCTTCCTGCTGGTTGGCGTTGATGCCGGTGTCGAAGATGCGCATCCAATCCGCGTACGCGGAGGAGGTGACATGAACCCAGGTCGCGATAGTGAAATCGCTCAAGCCAGAGAAGACCGTCGTGGGCAGGGACACGTAGCCACTCCCGGACGCGGTCAGGACGAGCGCGTTGCCGACCTGGCCTGCATCGAAGCTGGAGGTTCCGGAAAGCGTCCCGTGGTATCCGTTGCCCGAGGAATCCGCCAGCGTGGTGCCGCTGGTCTCGTCGCACTTGTAGTAGGCGACGAGGCCCACGAGGAGAGGGTTGGCATCCGGGGTGTCGGGCCCAAGGTCCGGCCCGAGGTCGGGTCCGAGGTCGGGTCCGACATCCGGCCCGACATCGGGTGACATGGTGCCGCCCGAGCCGGGCGCACCACCGGTTCTGGCGCCGCCCGTCCCGGTCCTGCCGCCGGTGCCGGGGCCGCCGCCGGTGCCGGATCCGCCGCCCGCGCCGCCGAGGGGGACATCGGCCCCGCCGTCGATGGCACCCGCAACGCCACCCGTGCCCGGCAAGGGCGCGTCGACGTTCAAGCCGCCGGTTCCCATGCCACCCGCACCGAGGTCGATGCTGCCGCCGCCACCCCATGGCGCGTCGATCGTTCCGCCGGTACCGCCGTCCGCTCCCCCGGTGCTTGCTGGGCCGAGGTCGATCGTTTCCCCGGCCCCGGCATCGAGCGCGCCGCCGGTCGTGGTCGCTCCGTCGATCGCCACGCCGCCCGTCCCTGTCACCCCGCCGCCGGTTCCGCCGGTCACGCCCAGGCCGCCGGTACCGACCGGCTTGACTTTGTCCCAAGGGGGCGTGGTGTCCACGCAGGCGGCGTAGCTGCACAGCATGGCGACCGCCAGTGCGCCCAGCGCTCGCCGGCAAGGAAAGATCATTCTGCTTCGGTGCGGCCGGCCTGACATCTAGTCCTCTTTCCTACCACGATCCGGCTAGGGACAGGATTGCGGTGATCCGCTATGCCCGTAGTTCCAGTACGTGTAGTTCCCGGTGCCGTTGACCGATGCGTTGAAGTAGAACGCGTAGCCACCGTTCACCTTGGCAGGCAGCTCAACGCCGCTGTCCCTCTGGGAGGTGTTGACGAACAGCGTTCTGTCGCCCTCACCCGAGTAGTTCCACCATGCGACATTGTCGCAGGTCACCAAGCACCACTCGCTGGTGTCATTCTGCTTCTGGTCGCTGCCGCCACCGCTGAATACCCTGCAGGAAGGCACGGACACCTGCGACGAATTGCCGGTCGCCGGGCAATCGACGTGACTGGCGGCAGTCGCCACGTAGTAGAAGGGGCTCGTGTTCGTGGCGGCGTCGTCTACCCACGACTGGCCGGAAACCGTTGCCACGTCCTGGTATCCCGAGCCGCTCGTAGTGCTGCGCCGAACCTTGATGACGCTCCCGTTCGGCGGATTCGTCCAGGCCAAGCTGACCTGCCGGTTGCCGGACCTCATGGCGGCCAGACCGGTGGGGGGAGTGGCGGGGACGACGCACGACCTGGCCGTCGTGGCGGTGGACTGCGCCGAGACGCACTGA
The DNA here is from genome assembly GCA_016935975.1 of Deltaproteobacteria bacterium. Classification (GTDB taxonomy): domain Bacteria; phylum Myxococcota_A; class Polyangia; order Fen-1088; family Fen-1088; genus Fen-1118. The sequence continues at coordinate 16,170 of JAFGPX010000076.1, read as the reverse complement.
TGGTTGGCGTTGGCGGCAGCGACCGTGTAGGAGTACTGCGTGCCGTTGGCGACGTTGGTATCCGTGTAGTAGGCGTCGTTCTGGTTGCCGCTGACAAGCGATCCGCTGCGATACACGTCGTACCCGGTCGCGCCCGTAATCGCCGTCCACGTCACCGTGATGGTCCCATTCGAGTTCGAGGCAATCGGCCCTGGCACCTGCGGCACCGAACAGGCCGTGGTGGCGGAAACCGCGCCCGAAGTCGCGGAACAGCTTCCGATGGCACTGACTCTGTAGTAGTACGTCGTATCGGGCGTGAGGGACGTGTCGTCGTCCGTGTAGCTCACCGCCGTGCCATCGGTCGTCTCGCCGACGGACGCGTACGTGCCGTCAAGCGTCGTGCTGCGTGAGATGTTGTACGTCGTCGGTTCCGGGCTGGCCGCCGTCCACGTAATCGTGATCTGCACGCTGCCCGAAGGGTTGGCGGCCACGTTGGTTGGTGGGTTCTGGTCGCAGGTCGGCTGCGGGATCGCGGCAACTTCGGTGTTGTAGTCCGAGCTGCAGGTCCCGTTGCTGGCGCTGATTCTGTAGTAGTAGGTCGTGCCGTTGGTGAGCGGTGGCGTGTCGTCCGAGTGGCTGTTGGTCGTGGGGGTCGCGATGGTTGCGTAGGTGCCACCTGCGCCGGTCTTGCGCTGGACCGTGTACGAGGCGGGGGCTGGCGTCGAGGCCTCCCAGCTCAGGGTGACCTTGGTGTCGCCCGGTGTTGCCGTGGGGACGCCGGGCACCGAAGGAGGCGTGCAGAATGGCGTTGCCGTCTCGGCGTCCGAATCCGCGTTGCAGTTGCCCAGGGCGGTGACGAAGTAGGTATAGGCCGTGCCGACGGTCACGCTGCTGTCCGAGTAGGTCGTCGTGCCCGCGCCGGTCAGGTCGGCGATCACGGTGTAGCCGCCGGTCGTCTTGCGCGAGACTCGGTACCCCGTGAGGCTGCCGTTGGGTGGCGCGGTCCATGACAAATAGATCTTCCTGTCACCGGCCGTTGCCGTCAGCACCGGCTTGTCCATCACGCACGCCGCGGTGGCGGTCAGCACGTTGGAATTGGCGGACGTGCACGTTCCGTTGAAGTAGGTGACGGCGTAGTCGTAGGCAGTTCCGTTGACGGCGGTCGTGTCGGAGTAGGTCGTGGTCGGCGGCACGACCTCGTCGATCCTCGCGTATGTCGCATCGGAAGAGAGCTTGCGCATGACGTAGTACCGGTCGGTCGTCTTGGCGCCCGACACCGCGTTCCAGGTCAAGACCACGACGCCGCCGGTGTTCGGGGTCGTGGCCGCCAAGCCCGTGGGCGCGGCCGCGGCGGGGGTGCACAAGGGCGCCGCCGAAACCTCGGCCGAGGGATCGGAGTCGCAGTCTGCCTTGGTCGTGACCCTGTAGAAGTAGGTTTTGCCGAACGTGACAGCCTGATCGACGTACGTCGTGCCTGGTGCTTCGACCTGCGCGAGCGAGGCATAGCCGGTTCCCGAGGTTTCGCTCCGATCGATGGCATAGGCCGTGGCCCCGGCGATGGCGCCCCAATTGAGGGTCACCTGGCCGTTTCCGGGGGTCGCGGTGACGGTCGGGGCCGACGGCGGTACGCAGATGCCCGTCGGCTTCGCGGAAACCTCGGCCGAGCTCGCGGCCGACTCGCAGGAGGCGATGGTGTTCACCGCCGAAACCACGTAGTAGTAGGTCTTGGTGCTGTCCAGGCCCGTGTCGACGAACGGTGAAGCCAAGACGGCGGTGGCGATGGTCGTGTAGGGCCCGCCCGCGGTGGTGCCGCGCTTGATGTTGTACGAAGTCGCGCCGGAAACCGCGCCCCATGTGATGGTGGCCTGCAGCTCGCCGGGCGTGGCGCTGACCGTGGTCGGGGCCGCCGGCCTGGTGTAGGGCGGCACATCCTGCGGGCAGCTGGCGCGTAGCCCGGTGCAGCTTTCGGCCGGGTCGCACGGGTTGGTGGCCTCTCGGCAAACGGCGCTCGACTGCTTGAGGGCATCATTCGGACAGGCCGCGCTGTCACCGGGGCAGACTTCGGCGTAGTCGCACACGTCCGCGGCCTCGCGGCAGACCGTGCCGGCTTGCCTGAAGCCGTCGGCCGGGCAGTCGCCGCTTGCTCCAGAGCAGGTTTCCGCGATGTCGCAGTCGCCGGCGGCGGGGCGGCATTCCTTGCCGGCAGCGGCCAGCTTGTCGGCCGGGCAGTCGGCATTGAGGCCGTCACAGGTTTCCGCGACGTCGCACGGGCCGACCGCCGGACGGCACGGGGTGCCAGCCGGCTTGAGCTGGCCGCCGTTGGCGCAGATCCCTGGCGCCACGTCGGCATGTCCGTCGGCGGCTCCATCCGGGAGCACCTGCGGCGCGTCGGGGACGACGCTCGGGGGCTCGCCGGAGGGCGGATCGCCGGCTGCGTCGGATTGCCCCGGCTGCTCGACTTCGGGCCCCGCTACCCACGGCGTGTCGGCGGTGGCGTCGGGCACGACGATGCCGGCGGCATCCTCGGTGGCTTCGGCGCCGTCTAGCGCCGGTGACTCCGCGTCGACGGGGTAGCATATCCCCTCGATGCAAGGCTCGCTGCCGTCGATGCCCGGGTTGGTCCCACGGTTGTCCGGTGGGCCCGCATCCGAGGCGCGTCCATCCGGCCCCGCATCGTTCTGCTTCGGCGCATTCACGCACCCACCAGGCGCGGTGGAGCACTCGGCGACTTCCTCGGGCTTGGTGAGGCTCACACACGCAGCCGACGAAACGCTCACGCATAGGACAACGGCGATTCTGCGCATCGGACTCCTCACGGTCTCTTGCCTGGGCACGTTTTTCACTGGGTCGACCAGGCCTTGCCGGACTTCTGCATGGACGGCGCGGCGGGTGTCCCAGGCGCGCCCCGACCCCCATCAGTATAACCCCGGGCGAGGTCCCATGGGGAAGGTGCCGGGGCGTCCTAGTCGCCCGAGAAGGACTTCCTGCCCGCGACGTCCAGGGAGGACATGGGCGAAAGCGGGCTCCGGGTGCCCTTGTGTTCCAGTTCACGCTGTGCGGCTTGCGCGACGTCCGGATCCTTGCTGTGGCCGAGGCGGACGAGGAGGTTTTTCGCGCGATCCGTGCCCAGCCGGCCGATGGCGCCTATGGCGGTCACCAGCACGGCGGCCGGTTGCGTCGTCTGACCGAAGAGCCTGCCGAAGAAACCGATCGGGGTCGCCAGACGGCACAGGGCCTCCTGGGCGTCGGGCAGGGGTAGGGCCCCGGCCTCGCGCCTGCGGATCACGACCTCGATGGCCGCGCGCACCACCTGCGGAGGCGCTCCCCGGGCGTCCTTGGACACGATCTGGATGGCGCGCGGGATGACCTGCTCGTCGCCCACGCCACTGGCAGCGCACAGTAGCAGGGCGCGGATGCGGACGCTTTCGTCCGAATCCGCGAGGGCCTCGGCCACATGGGGATTGGCCGCGGCTTGGTTGGCCGACGCCAGCGCCGTAAGCGCGTCGCGCCGAACCCTGGGCGACTTGTGCTTGAGCTGCCGGATGAAAGCGGCCGCCGCGCTCTCGGGCGCCTTGCCGGTTGCGCAGGTCAGCAGAAGGTGCGCTGCTTCCTCGCTCTCGATGTCCTGGTCCAGGGCGCGCAGGGCCGCCGCGACGCCGGCCTCCTTCATCTGCGTCAGAATCCAGAGCGCCTCTTCGCGGACTTTGTGCTCAGCGGTGACCAGCACGGAGGCGGTCGAGTCCGCGGCGCTATCGCCGCCCTGCTGCAGCAGGGCCAGAAGGCCCCGTTTCTCGTTGGCGCCCTCGGGAAACTCGGCGAGGACGGCCTCCACGGTGGGAACGTCGAAGACCGCGGGCACGGCCTTCGCGTCCACCGTCTTGATGCGTTCCAGGATGCCGGTGGCCTGCACGGGCAAGTGCTGCGTGAAGGCGTAGCGCGCGGCTTTCTGGAGAATGCGCACCGGCTTGCTCTCCGCGCTGCCCCTGGGGGGCTCCGCGCCCGAATTGGCGCGCAAGGTTTCCACCCAGGTTTCGGCCAGCACCCACTCCTGCAGATCGACCGGCAAACGCGCGATGGGGACGATGCGACGCCGGCACATGGCGCGCAGGGTTTCGTCGACCTGGCGCGACGGGGGCATCGTGAGCAAGCGCTCGGCGATGGCCCGCAGCACCTGCGCGGCCGGCTCCGGCGGCGGCTCTGTCGCGCTTCCCGATTCCTTGAAGATCAGATTCGTCGTCCCGTGCAGCGAGAGCACGGGCAGCCCGTGCACGAGGATGTCCAGGGCGTGGACCTGGCGCATGGCCGGGTTTTCGTGCAGCAGCTTGTCGACGATCTGGATGTGGAAGAGCATCGCCTTGAGAACGTCGAACTTGCGGAAGTACGAATAGCCCATGCCCGTGGCGAAACGCTCGCTCTGCTCGAGCAGTTTCTGTGGCGACACCGGCCCGGTGCCGACCTCGGCGCGCAGGTCACGCAGGAGCCGGGCGTAGGCTGTTCGCACCTGCCAGGGAATCTCCGGCTGGACCTGCGGCTGCTCTGCGTCGCATACGACGGCGACGTGCGTGATCTTCTTGTCGAGCACGGCGCGCGCCAAACGGCGGCCTTCGTCGGCCGGATTCTTGCCAACCGATGGCGCGGACGCGATCTCGAGGAAATCGTTCCACTCGGGTTCGGTCAGGCCGCGGAGAAACGCCAGGGCCAGCAATCCGCGGTGTTGCATGAATTCCAGGAGCTGCAGAACGAAGGCCCCACCGACGGAGGGGCCCACGATGCGACGCAGCTCGACGCGCTGAGGGGAGGTCCCGTCCACCCAGGTCTCCGGCGGACCGCCGACCACGGCTGGCGGCCCCACGACGTAGCCTATCTCCGGCTGGGTCCGCTGCAACCGGCCGAGCTCCTTCCATAGGCGGGCGCGCACCCGGGGGAAGTTGGCCTTGGCCGGATCGAACTGGCCCACGCGATGGAGGGCGCGTACCAGCGAGATGGTGAACTCGACAACCTGATCCGCTAGCGTGTTCATGCCCCTGCAGTCCTTCCAGCTCCATGGGAACGCCAGCCCAGAACGGGCCGGCCCTGGACACCGATTGTACGCCAGGAGCGGCCTGACCCAAGAAAACGCGCAGTTGGCGCAGCGGCAGGGACCGCGCTTCCGGCCAGGCGCGACGAATGGCGCCCCCGCGCAGACGGGGCGAGAGGGCGCGATAAGTCGCGCCCCTACTAGCTCGCGCGGCGGGCCCGCAGGCCACCTAGCTCATCGAAGAACTTGGTGGTGGTGTCGATGCTGTTCTCCAGCGATTCCACGATGAGAGCGAGCAGACCGTCGTTGTCGTGGCGAAGCGCTTCGTAGTACCGCTGCCGGTCGATGGAGTGGATGATGGCGGGCAAGTACCGCGCGCGCAGCAGGATGTAGTTTGTGAGCAACCTTGCGACCTTGCCCGTGTTCTTGGTCCATGGGTAGGCGCGCAACAATTTGAGCTGGACCCGTGCGCCGGCGACCACGGGATGAAGCGCTGCAAACTCCGGAGATTCGAGCCATTCCCCCAGCTTGCGCATCTGGTAGCCGATCTTCTCGGGCGCGCAGATCTCGTGATAGTAGAGCCGGTGCAAGGGGTTCTCCTTGCGATAGGGGCAGCCCCTGGCTCCTGCTTCCGGCGTGACCATGGCATAGATCTTCCGGATGAAATCGATATCCACGGCCGGGGGTCTTTTGGCCCCCGCGAGCTCGCGCAGATAGTCCGCAGCCTGCTTGTGCGTCCGCACCTCCTCGTAGGTGGGGATCAGGGAGACATCGCTGATAATCCGCTGGTCGATTGCCGCCTTGAGCTCGGAATAGGAAAGCACGACGCCATCTAGGGCGTTGTCGTGAAAAAGCCACGAGATATCCAGCTTGCTCTGGTAGTCACTCGTGACCTTGTCGGGAAAGCTGCTCGCTTTCTCGGCCAACGATCCCATTTTCGCGTCAAGCTCGAACAACCTCGCTTCCATGAACGACCGCTCCTTCTCCATATGGCTACGCCACTTCTTGACACACGCGTTATCGCGCAAAAGAGTCCTTTAGTCAAGCGGGGTTACGCATATTATGTGTCCGTATTACTGTGATCTTCCGTACCATCACGATCTGAACGTACAATACAATGCAGTCGGTCGCAGATCGGGGTTTCTAACGAATCTTCTCGCAATCATTGAGAAAAAGTAGATCCGAAAAATTGACTTGGGTGCTCCAGGCGGGATCATCATCCAGTCCCGCGCGCCTGCGATGAACCGCCCTCTTCGGCTTTCTATTCCTTCGAGGGATCCTGCATTCCCGGTCAACGACGGGAATAGCGCGGCGAGTCGTGGGGCGGGACGAACAGGATTTCGGCGATGAACCTTTCTTCCGATGCCGGCACGGGACATGTGCCCGTTCTTCTCAAGGAGGCGATGGGCTTTCTCGCGCCGGCATCGGGCGGCGTGTACTGCGATGCCACGGTGGGTTTGGGCGGTCACGCGGCCGCCATCTTGGAACAGTCGTCTCCTGGCGGGCGTCTGGTGGGCGTCGACCGCGATGCGGGCGCGCTTCGCCTGGCCTCCGGGCGCCTGGGGAGATTCGGCGAGCGGGTTCTGCTCGTGCACGCGCGCTTTGGCTCCATCCGGACGGTCCTGGAGAAGGCGGGGGGCGTTCCCGTCGACGGCTGCCTGGTCGACCTGGGGCTTTCGTCGATGCAGCTCGACAGCCCCGAGCGGGGGTTTTCTTTCCGCCACAACGGACCGCTCGACATGCGCATGGACCAGTCGCAGGGCGAAACCGCGGCCGAGCTCTTGCGCCGGGTGGGGGTGACCGAGCTCGAATCCATCCTGCGGGATCTCGGCGAGGAGCGCTACGCGCGCAGAATCGCCGCCGCCATCGTAGCCGAGCGGGGCCGAGAGGCGCTTGGCACTACCTCCGCTCTGGCCGCGTTGGTTGCCCGAGTGGTACCGAGCCGCGAGCGCAGCAAGGATCCCGCGACGCGCTCGTTTCAAGCCTTGCGCATCGCACTCAATGACGAGTTGGGCGAGATCGAGCGCTTCTTGGCGGACGTCCCGGGCTGTCTGCGGCCGGGCGGCCGCCTGGTCATCATCAGTTTTCAGTCGCTCGAGGATCGCATCGTCAAGCGCCGGTTGCGCGAGCTGGCCAGTGGCGAGGGAAGGGACGGCCCGCGCCTGCGCCTTCTGACCAAGCACGTTGTCGTTGCCAGCCACGAAGAACGACGGCGCAACCCCCGCTCGCGGTCGGCCAAGCTGCGCGCGGCAGAAAGGCTGCCTTCGTGAATCCTCCGTCGGCCCAGGCCAGCTTGCTCCGCCAGACGATAGTCGAATCGGGCGATGGCCGGCGCCGACTCGGGGCGGGACTGGTGGGTCTCGTCGTGCTGGGGCTGACCTTGGGAGCGACGGCTCACGTTGCCGTGCATGCCAAGCGTCTCGAGTTGGCCATCGCGCTTGGCGAGCAGGAGCGCATCTTCCGCGAGCTTACCCTGCAGCGCCGCCACCTCGAAATCGAAGTCGGCATGCTCAAGGATCCGGCACGCGTCATCGCCGTTGCCAGGGACCAGCTTGGCATGCACCCTCCCGCGCCAGAAGACATACGCGCGCTCGGTCAGCTGCGGGAACCGGGCAAGTCCTGCCGCCGCTCCGATGGTCCGGACCCTTCAGGGGCGAAACCGGCAACCCCTCACCGGCCGAGCTCCGCTCGGCGGCCTCTCCCCGCCGCGCGGGGCGAGGTTCCAGGTCAGGGGCTGGAGGCGGGTAGGGAATGACAACGGCCTGGACCAAGGTGCGCGTGGCCCTCTTCGGGCTCGGCCTCCTTGCCCTGGCCTTCTCGGTCGGCCGGCGCGCTTTCCAGTTGCAGGTGCGCGAGGCGGCGCAACTCCGTGGTTGGGCAGAGAACAACTACCTCCGCGACATCCAGATCGCTCCGCGCCGAGGTCGGATTCTCGATCGCAAGGGCCACGAGTTGGCTACGACAGCGGATCTGGATTCCATTTTCTGCAATCCGCGCCAGCTGGCGCACGTGCCCGATGGCAGTCGGGAACTGGCCAAGGCCCTGCATTTGGACGTTCGCGAGCTGGACAAGAGCCTGGCCGCGAAGAAAGAGCTGTACTTCGCCTGGGTCAAACGGCGAGTGACGCCGGAAGAGAGCCGGGCCGTGGCTGCTCTGGAGCTCCCCGGCGTGGGCATGCGCAAGGAGCCGCGCCGGGTCTACCCGAGTGGCACGCTGGCGGCAACCGTGGTCGGCCACGCCGGCCTGGACGGCAGAGGCCTCGAAGGCGTCGAGCTGGGCTTCGACGCCGCCCTGCAAGGCACCGGCATGGAGCTTGTCGGAGTGCACGACCGCCTCGGGCGCGATCTCCTGGTCGACGGGGCCATCGATTCCTCCTCCTCCGCCGGCAAGGATCTGGTGCTGAGCCTCGATCGCTACCTCACTTACGAAACCGAGCGCGTCCTGGCCGAGACCGTGCGCAAGCACAACGCCAAGGCCGGCATGTCGGTGATGCTCGATCCGCACACCGGCGAGATCCTGGCGATGGCCTCGGTGCCGACCTACAACCCCAACGATCCGGCGGACGCGATCAAGCGCGGGGCGCGCAATCGCACCATCACCGACGCCTTCGAGCCCGGTTCGACGCTCAAGACCTTCACCTTCGCGGCGGCGCTCGATGCCGGCAAGGTCAAGCCCGAAGACAGGTTCGACTGCCAGATGGGCAAGCTCATGGTCGGGAAGTTCCGCATTCGTGACGACCACCCCAAGGGCGTGCTCACCGCGGCCGAGGTGTTCAAGCACTCGAGCAACATCGGCACCGTCAAGATCGCACGCCGGCTCGGCAAGCAGGGCTTGTGGAAAGCTCTCGACCGCTTCGGCTTCGGCCGGCCGACCTGGCTGGGGCTGCCGGGCGAGCGCCGCGGAATCCTGCGCCCGGTTTCGCGCTGGGGCGAGATCGAATTCGCCACGCACGCCTTCGGCCAGGGGTTGACCGTGACGCCGGTGCAGCTCGCCGCAGCGTTCGGCGCCATCGCGGCGCATGGGATGTACCATCCGCCGCGCCTGGCGTTGTACTACGTCGGCAAGGACGGCACGAAGGAGCCAGTCCTGCGGCAGCCGGAAGCGCCCGGGGACACGCGGGTGATGTCCGAACGGGCATCCCGCACCCTGCTTGGCATCATGCAAGGCGTGACCGAAGGCGGAACCGCGAAGGCGGCGGCCATCGCCGGCTATCCCGTGGCGGGCAAGACCGGCACCGCCCAGAAAGTGACGAACGGTCGTTACGACCCATCGAAGTACCTTTCGTCCTTCGTGGGCATCGTGCCGGCCAACGCTCCCCGTTTGGTCATCGCGGTAATGATCGATGAACCGCAGAAGATCCACTATGGCGGCGTGGTGGCGGCGCCCGCCTTCAAGGCCATCGCCGAAACCGCGCTGCGCTACCTTGGTGTCGCTCCGACGGCGCCGCTCGTGGTCAAAGGCAAGCCGGCCTCCAAGTCCGAGGCGAAGGCCGCGGAGGCGGAGCCGGACGGCCCTGGTGTCGATGAGCCAGCGGCCGTGGTCGCGGGCGACGAGGGTGCGCTCGACGACGGCGCGCTGGCCGAGCAGGACGAAGCCCAAGAAGCGAGACTGGCGCCGAGCGGCGCGGCGGTCCTGCTGCCCGATTTCACCGGCATGAGCATGGGCGAGGCCATTCGGGCCGCACGCAAGGCAGGGGTCGGGCTTCTGCCCTCCGGCGGCGGCCTGGCCGTGGGCCAAACCCCGAAGCCGGGCGCGGTTCCCGCCGGAACGCTGTGCCGGGTTTCCTTCCAACGTGCGGGGGGCTAGAAGGCTTCCATGGCGAGAATTGCGGACCTTCTGACCAACCTGGAGGCCGCGCGCGTGGTATCCGGTGCCCCGGCCGACGAGATCGGCGAGGTGCGCGACGATTCGCGCCAAGTCACGCCCGGCGATCTCTTCGTGGCGATCCCGGGGCACAAGCAGGACGGCCGGCGGTTCGTCGACGAGGCGCTGGCCAAGGGTGCGTCGGCGATTCTGACCGAGGGCGCAGATGCGGCCATGGCCGGCATCGCCGGCAAGGCCACGTTGGTGCTCGTGCCGAGCGCACGGCGCGCCCTTGGTCTGCTTGCCGCGAGCCAGTTTCGCGCCGCTTCGACGCTGACCCTGACCGCCGTCACCGGAACCAACGGCAAGACGACCACGACCTATCTTCTCGAATCCATCCTGGCCGCGGCCGGACGCCAGGCCGGGGTCGTGGGCACGCTGGGCTACCGCTTCGGCGGCCGTCACCGGGAGGCCTTGCTCACCACGCCGGGCGCGCTCGAACTCTTCGGCGGTCTGGCCGACATGGCCCAGGCCGGGGCCAGCGACGTGGTCATGGAGGCGTCGTCGATCGCTCTCGAGCAGGATCGTCTCGCCGGCTGCCGCTTTCGCGCCGCCGCGCTGACCAACGTCACGCAAGACCACCTGGACTACCACGGCACTATGGCGCGTTACTTCGCGGCCAAGACCATCCTCTTTCGCGAGCTGATGGCGCCGCAGACGGGCGTGTCGGTGTTCTTCGCCGACGATCCCGCCGGGCGGGCCATGCGGCGTGAGGCGATGGGCCCGGTGCTGACACTGTCGCGGGACGACCACGGTGCGGACGTAGCCGTGGCCCGGCGCTGGCTCGGGCCGGAGGGAACGCGACTGCGCCTGCACACGCCCGCGGGCGCGCTCGACCTCACCTCGCCGCTGGTCGGCGATTTCAACGCGGCCAACATCCTGACCGCGGTGGGTCTGGCGCTCGCCCACGGCATCGCGCCGAGCGCCATCGCCACCGGCGTGTCGCGCCTGCGCGGGGTGCCCGGCCGGCTCGAAGCCGTGGCCAACGAGGCCGGCGTGCTGTGCGTGGTCGACTACGCGCACACGCCGGATGCCCTCGAGCGCGCGCTCGACGTGCTGCGGCCGCTGGCCAAAGGGCGCCTGCTTTGCCTTTTCGGCTGCGGGGGAGATCGCGATCGCGGCAAGCGGCCGCTCATGGGCGAAACTGCGGCAAGGCGCGCCGACATCACGCTCGTGACCTCGGACAACCCGCGCACGGAAAGGCCGCAATCGATCATCGACATGATCCTGGAAGGCGTGCGCCGTTCGGGGAAGCCCGAGCGCTCGGCGGCCGAGCTGGCGCAGGGGCAGCTCGGGTTTCACGTCGAGCCCGATCGGGCGGCGGCCATCTCGCGCGCCGTGGGCGTGGCGCGCCTGGGCGACGTCTTGCTGCTGGCGGGCAAGGGCCACGAGGACTACCAGATCGTCGGTACCGAGAAGAGCCACTTCGACGATCGCGAGGTCGCGGCCGCTGCCTTTGCCGCGCGGAGGGGCGCGTGAGCCACAAGACCGCAAAGCAGGCTCCCAAGCCGCGGCCGCTGTCTTGGGCCTGCGCGGCCATGGGGGGCACGATGCTGGTGCCGGCGGCGCAGCCAGGGGCCACCTTCGCGGGCGCCGCCACCGATAGCCGCGAGGTGCGGCCGGGCCGACTCTTCTTCGCCCTGCCGGGCGAGCGCGTCGACGGATTCGATTTCTGCGCGGAGGCGGTTCGCGCGGGCGCCGCCGCGGTCGTGGTGGCGGCGGCACGCGGCCAGCCGGCGGGCTGCGCTTCGGTGCCCGTCATCGCGGTGCCCGATCCGCGGCGCGCGCTCGGAGATCTGGCGCGGGCCGTGCGCTCCCGTTTCCGGGGCAGGGTCATCGGCGTCACCGGCTCGAACGGCAAGACCACGACCAAGGAGCTGATCGCAGCCGCGCTTTCCGCCTCCGGCACGGTCTTGCGCACGCAAGGCAACCTCAACACCGACGTGGGCATGCCCCTGACCGTGATCGAGTCGACCGAGCAGGAGGACTTCTGGGTTCTGGAGATGGCCATGCGCGCGCGCGGCGAGATCGCCTATCTCGCCAACGTCGGCAAGCCCCACGTCGGCGTGGTGACCAACGTGGCCGGGGCACACCTGGAACGGTTGGGCTCGGTCGACGCGGTGGCGCGGGCCAAGGGCGAGATCTTCCGCGGTCTGGCCAGAGGCGGCATCGCGGTGTTGCCGGCCGGAGAGCCGCGCCTGGAGCGCGAGGCCGACCACTTGGCTGCGGGGCGCAAGCTCCGTTTCGCCGTGTTCGGCGGCGAACCCGCGACGGTTCGCGTGCTCGATCTCGTCCCCGCGGGTCAGGACGGCTCGGTCGTCCGGCTCGCCGTGGACAAGACGCCGCTGGTGCTGCGCCTGCCACTCGCGGGCGAGCACAACGCCGCCAACGCCGCCGCAGCCTTGGCCGTGGTGCGGGCCTTGTCCTTGCCGCTCGTCCCTGCCGCCAAGGCGATGGCGGCCGCGGTCCTGCCGCCGCATCGTTCGCAGGTTCTTGCCGAAGCGGGCCGCACCATCATGGACGACTGCTACAACGCCAACCCCACCTCGATGCGGGCCGCGTTGCGCACGGTGGTGGCTGCTGCTGGCGCTTCCGCTCGGGCCTTCGCCATTCTGGGCGACATGCTCGAGCTCGGGCCCGAGGCCGCGCAAGCGCACGAGGCGCTCGGCGCCGAGGCGGCGCGGCTCGGCTACGCGGGCCTGGCCGCGGTGGGCGAGATGGCCGCGCGCATTGTCGACGGCGCGCGGGCCGCAGGGTTGCCGCGCAGCCGCGTGCTGGCCACGTTGGATCCGGAGCTGGCGGCGGCCGCCATGGCCCAGTGGTCGAAACCCGGGGATTGGGTGCTGGTGAAGGCGTCGCGGGGAATGCGACTGGAGCGCGCCCTCGAGGCGCTACGCCGAAAGCTCGAAGGCTAGGCCATGCTGTTTCACCTTTTTCAAATGCTGCGCGGCGAGGTGGGCGCGTTCAACGTCTTCCGCTACGTCTCGACCCGCGCCATGCTCTCGACCCTGACCGCGCTCGGCATCACCTTCCTGGTGGCGCCATGGTTCATAAGGCGGGCGCGGGCGCGCCAGCTCGGCGAGATCATCCGCGACGACGGGCCGGCCAGCCACGCCAGCAAGCAGGGCACGCCGACCATGGGCGGCGCGCTCATCATCATGGCCCTGGTCACGGGCACGGTGCTGTGGTGCGACCTCGCGAGCCCTCTCGTGTGGCCGGCGCTCTTCGTCACCGTTGGCTACGGCGCCCTGGGCTTCGTCGACGACTACCTCAAGCTGACCAAGCAGAACAAGCGCGGCGTGCCCGGCAAGCTCAAGCTGCTCGTGCAGTTCCTTTTCGGCGCCGTGGCCGTGGCCTGGCTCTTCTACGGCGGCGGCCTGGAGCCCGCGATTGCCGATCGCCTGGCCGTGCCGCTGCTCAATTTCGAGCAGCACCCCATCCACATCCCGCTGCTGCTCTATGCCCTCTTCGGCTTGGTCGCCGTCATCATGGGCTGCTCCAACGCCGTCAACCTGACGGACGGACTCGACGGTCTGGCCATCGGGCCGGTCATCGTGGCGGCCTTCACCTACATGCTTCTGTGCTACGCCGCCGGCCAGACCCTGGCCGGGTTCAACATCGCGCACTACCTCGGTCTGGCGCACGTCGCCGGCGCCGGCGAGCTGGTCGTGTTCTGTGGCGCCATCGGCGGCGCGGGCATCGGCTTTCTCTGGTACAACACCCACCCCGCCCAGGTCTTCATGGGCGACGTCGGCGCCTTGGCGTTGGGCGGCGCCATCGGTTTCGTGGCGCTGGCCACCAAGACCGAGCTCACCTTGCCGGTGATCGGCGGTGTCTTCGTGGTCGAGGCGCTCTCGGACATCATTCAGGTCGGCTACTACAAAGTGACCAAGCGCCGCATCTTCCTGATGGCCCCCATCCACCACCACTTCGAGAAGAAGGGCTGGCCCGAGGCGCGCATCGTGGTGCGTTTCTGGATCGTTTCCTTCTTCTGCGCGATCGTTGGGCTGCTACTGACGTTGAAGGTTCGCTGATGCAGTCCCCGCAGCGCGATTTGGCAGGCAAGCGCGTTCTGGTCGTCGGGCTCGGCCGTTCGGGCCTCGCGGCGGCGCGCCTGTGCGCCGGCAAAGGCGCCCTGGTGACGGTGAACGACGCCAAGCCTGCATCCAAGCTCGAGGCCGAGCTGGCGAGCTTGCCCGCGTCGATCGGCCGCGAGCTCGGGGGGCATCCGGACGCGGTCTTCGAGGGACAAGACCTGATCGTGCTGTCTCCGGGCGTTCCCCCGCTGCCGTCCATTGCAGCCGCGCGCGCCCGGGGCGCGCTCGTCACCGGCGAGATCGAGCTCGCCTCGTGGTTCATCGAATCGACCATGGTGGCCATCACTGGCACGAACGGCAAGTCCACGACCACCAGCCTGTGCGGCTCCATCCTCGCCGCCAACGGCCAGCCCACCTTCGTGGGCGGCAACCTGGGCACGCCGCTATGCGAGGCCGTGGGCACGCCGGCCGGCCGCCAGGGCGGGACCTGCGTGGTCGAGGTGTCGAGCTTCCAACTGGAAACCGCGCGCACTCTCCGGCCGCAGGTCGCGGTGCTGCTCAACATCTCGCCCGATCACCTCGATCGCTATCCCGACATCGAAAGCTACATCGCCGCCAAGCAGCGCGTCTTCGCGGCGCAAACGGCGTCGGACTTCGCGGTCATCAACATCGACGACCCCAACGTCGAGGCCGCCGCGCGCAAGATCCACAGCCGCTGCATTCTCATCTCGACGCACCAGGCGCTCGCCGTCGGGGGCTGGGTCGACGGCGATTCGCTGTGCGTGCGCTTGCCGGGCGGCCCGGTCGAGTACTACCCGGCGCAGTTGCCCGGCCTGGTCGGCCGCCACAACCAGGAAAACGCCCTCGCCGCCTTGGTCGCGGCCCGCCTCCTGGGCGCGTTGCCGGCCGAGGCGCGCTATGCCCTGGTCTCGTTCCGGTCGTTGCCCCATCGCATGGAGCTGGTCGGCGATTTCGGCGACATCGAGTTCTACGACGATTCCAAGGGCACCAACGTGGGCGCCGTGGTCGCGGCGCTGGACGGGTTTCCGCGCAAGGTGGTGCTCATCGCGGGCGGCAGGGACAAGGGCGGCTCCTACGCGCCGCTGGCCGAGGCGATGCGCAAGCAGGGGCGGGCCGCGGTGCTCATCGGCGAAGCGGCGCCCAAGATCCGAGCAGCCTTGACCGGGGTCGTGCCCGTGGAGATGGCGAACGACATGGACGAGGCGGTGCAGCTCGCGGCCGGCATGGCCGAGCGGGGCGACGCGGTGGTGCTCTCGCCGGCGTGTTCCAGCTTCGACATGTACCGCGACTACGCCCACCGCGCCGAGGCCTACCGCATCGCCGTGCAGACGCTCATCACAAGCACCTCGGACAAGATCCCCATCGATCCGGAGGTGGACTAGTGGCGCTGCGTGAACGCCTTGCCGCCTGCTTGCCCTTGCGCAAGCGGGATCTGCGCAAGGAGTACGGCGAGGCGGCCCTGCCGGCGGACGGAGCGGACGTGTCGCTGGTCGCCGTCGTGTTGGCCCTGACCGGATTCGGCATCGTGATGGTGTTCTCGGCCGGCGCCGTCTTCGCGGCCAAGACCTACGGCGACTGGACGTACTTCCTCAAGCGCGAGGCCGTCTATGCGGCGCTCGGGCTGCTCGCCTTCTACGTGGGGTCGCGCCTCGACTACTCGGCCTATCGTCGCATCACCTATCCCCTGCTCCTGCTCGCCGTCGCGCTCCTGGCGCTGGTGCTGAAGTTCGGCCCGTCCATCAAAGGGGCCGTGCGCTGGTTCCGCCTGGGAGCGCTGTCTTTCCAGCCGTCCGAGCTGGCCAAGTTCGCGCTCGTGCTCTACCTGGCCGTGCTGCTGGCGCGCAAGGCCGAGAAAGTGCGCGACTTCTCCATGGGTTTCTTGCCGCCATTGCTGATGACCGGCGTGTTCCTCGCCCTGCTGCTCAAGCAACCCGATCTGGGCACGGCCGTGATCGTGGGCGTGACCGCGCTGGGCGTCATGTTCGTGGCCGGCACGCGCACGAGCTACATCCTGCTTTCCGTTCTTCTCGCCGCGCCCATCGGCTGGAAGGTCTTCATCACCGGCGAATCCTGGCGCATGAAGCGCCTGCTCGCGTTCCTGTATCCGTGGCAGTACCGGCGCGACACGGGCTACCAGCTCTACGAGTCGCTCATCAGCGTCGGCTCGGGCGGCGTGTGGGGCCAGGGCCTGGGCCAGGGGCATCAGAAGCTCTTCTTTCTGCCCGAGGCCCACACCGATTTCATCCTCGCGGT
>JAFGPX010000075.1 GCA_016935975.1 Deltaproteobacteria bacterium | reverse complement strand
CTTCTTCAGTGCACGCTCGACGCAATTGTTATCAAGCGGGGCGCCTGGAACGTGGAGAAAACGCGTCAGCTTCTGCCAGTGCTCGATCGCGTACTCGATAGCCTCGCCGAGCGAGGAGTTCGGCTCGACCCTCTTGCCTTGGATCTGGTCGACGAGCCACCGGTCGAGCTCCGCCATCAAGGGGGCGCTGTTTGCCTGGTGGAACCGCAGCCTCTCCTCGGGCGACATCTTCTCCTCTCTGGCGATCTCGTCGAAGCGGTAGACCGCCGCCAAGGTCTCGATCACGTAGCGGCACTGCTGGGGGAAGTTCTCCACGACAGCGACGAAGCGTCGTCTCGAGTGGGCCAGGCAGTTGGCCAGGATCACTTCCAGCTCGCGCGGGAGGTTCCACGAGAGGCCGTCACACATCTGGATCGGCGCGTCGAGCTCCGCGGCGCGCTTGCCGAGCACGTCCTCCAGGTTCTCCCCTGCGTGCTTCTTCCCAGTGAAGAACAGCGCGATGTCCCTGCCGTCCTTCTTCGAGACGATCCCGGAGGTGAACAGACCCGTGCGGTTCTCCGGTTCCCTCGCGGCTGAAGGGGCCCTGTTCACCTTATCCGTCATCGGCCTTTCGCTTCCTCTTGCCCATGTACTCGAGGATTTTCATGGGTGTGTCGTCGTTATGGATCACGTCGCCTTGGGCTGCCTGGCGCACCAGCTCCTCGAACGCCGGTGCCACCAGCTTCGCGGCCCGCTCCACGATGTCCCACTGCGTGGAGGCGGGAAGCGGTACCCCCAGACTCCTCTGAAGACTCTCCAGCCGGTTGAAGGGCATCCCGGTGCCGTACCTGAGGATCGCGATCATGCTCGCCGCGCTCTCGTCGTATTTATCCGCGCCGAAGTCCTCCTCCGGGCAGCAGGCCTTGTACACCGTCAGGCAGAGGTTGCACCGCAGCTGCTCGATGTTGACCACCTGTGCGCGCAGCGGCGAATCGCCCACCACCCGCACGAGGACCAACGGATCACAGCGATACACCTTGCCCTTGCATGCGGGGTCCGGGCAGGGGTCTCCTGGCTTGAGGCTCGGGTGCTCCACGCGGACCTGCTCGGCGCCTGTGTAGGCGTCGGCGCCGTTGCGTCCGTGTCCCTTCTTCTTCGCCTTCGCGCCCTCGTCGCCCGGACCCTCGACAGCCTCCCCGCGCTGCTGCTCGGCCCCCGGCTCGGCCCCCTCGCCCTCTTGCCCTCGGTGCGGTTCTCCGGTTCCGATCTGCTCGAGGATGTCCCGGAGCCTTTCGCTCTGCGTGCCGAAGAGCATCTTTCTCAGCTGCTTGATCGTCGCGCCCTTCTCCTTCAGCAGCTGCGTCAGGGAGATCAACGACTCTACGATCTTCTCGATGGTCTCGAAGTCCCGAGGCTCCACAGCGGCCTTCACCCGCTCGAGCAGTGCCTGGATCTCCTCCATCGGCATTTCGATCCGCTCGATGCCCTTCGCGTTCATCCCACACTCCCGAGGATCTCGCGGAAACGCCGGCAGAGCGGATAGCCGAGGATCTCCTTGACCGGCACACGGGGCTTCCTCGTCGGCGCGTTGTGCCCACGACCGGTTGTCCGCCCCAGCACCGTCCAGTTCGCTGCACGATAGCATGTACCGCGGTTGCGCTGCGGATCCACGAAGGTCTCGAGGTAGTACACCGGATGGCCGTAGATCCGCTTCCAGTCCTCCGGGAGCAGCTTCGCCATGCGGCCGAGGATATGCGAGGCGAGATGCGGCACGTGAACCCAGGGCAAGATGAGGTAGCGCGTGTTGTACGCCAGCAATCGGACATTGCGGCTGCGCGCCTCTGCGGACCACCCCAGGTAGCGATCGCGCGGGCCGAGGTGTCTCGGTGCGGAGCACCAGGCAAGGCAGGCCACTGGCCTTCCCGCCGCGTACACGAGGTACTTCAGGTGCTCGCCCACCGGCTGTACGTACCCCAGGTAGTGGTGCTCCTCGATGAGGCCGTTGAAGATCGGCTCCTGCGGCGTCCGCCGGACCTGGCGGAACTCGAGAGGCCGGATCTCCGAGAGCTTCCCTTCGATCGCCGTACGGTCGATGGAAACGGGGACTGGCCTGCGACGGACCGCCAGAGGATTGGGAGAGGCGCCCCGGACCGGGGGCAGCACGATGAGACTGGCGCGATGGAGCGCGAGCATCAGCCCGCGAGCGACCATGGAGCGGAGTGCCCCGTTGGGCTGCACCCACTGCCACCGGCGACAGAGTTCCTCCGAAAGCCGTCTGCGACTGGCGGTGGGATTCTCCGCGATGAGCGCTCGAATCGTCACGAGGTCATCATCGGAGATCCACCGTCCGCGGTACTTGAGTCTTCCTTCCATGGGGCGTAAGGGTAGCAGGGCTGGACGAGGAACGCAAGCCCCTGGTTTCGCTTTTTTCTCACCCCCCCGGACACACCCTCCGCCAGGCAGGCTGCGCCCCTGCGCGCTCCGGGTCGCCGTTCCACAGAAGAAGCTGAAGCTGGTGCGCCTCGAGCCGTTTGCCCGACTGGCCCGTCGTCTGCGGCCACCAGCGGAACCGGCCTGTTGAAAGCCGTTTCGTGCAGAGCCAGAACCCTTGGGAGTCGTAGACTAAAATTTTGACCGCCTTCGCACTCCGGTTGCGGAACACGAAGACCGTGCCCGAGAACGGATCCGACTCGAGCACGCTGCGGCAAAGAGACGCCAGGCCGTCGATGCCCCGGCGAAAATCCGCTGGCTCCGTAGCGACCAGGATCTTCATTT
>JAFGPX010000074.1 GCA_016935975.1 Deltaproteobacteria bacterium | reverse complement strand
TGGAACCCTCCCAGGGTTCCACGTTCGGCAGACGGGCCGGAATCCGCCCGAACGGCGACGCGGAGACTTTCGCCACGGGCTGCTAGCTTGGCGAGGGCGACCAGCCGGCCTACCGGCGCATCCCGCCGGGGACGTCCTTGTCGGCTTTCTTGCCGGGCAGCAAGCCGTCCTTCTGGTGCGCTTCCCAGCCGACTTTCTCGGGGGCCTGGCCTTCGAGACGGATGGTCTGCGCCTCGGGGGGCAACACGGCATTGCCCTCGGCCAGCAGGTTGCCCGAGAGATCCTCCATCTTCTTGTGGATGAGCAAGCCGTTCGAGGCCGCGAACCCGGTCATGGAGTTGATCGAGAAGGTGCCGGTCACGACGTACTGCTCGCCGGCTTTGGCTTCGAGCGGCTTGGGATCGCCCGTGTCCCAGTCCTTGACCGGGTAGTCGGCGACCAGGAGAGAGCGCTCCTTCTTGACCGTGGGCGTGTCGCCGATGAAGAAATGCGGCTGGTCGCAAGGGCGGCAGCCGCCGCGATCGGGCTGGATGTCCTGAACCAGGGCGTCGCCGCCCTTCTTGATCGCCTTCTTCCTCGCTATCTTGGTCTTTTCGTTCAGTTCGTCGTTGCACTTGCGCAACTCGGGCGGACACTCGTAGATCTCCACCAAGTAGGCCTTGACCTTGACGTCCTTGTCCATGTACTTGTCTCTGTTCTTGCGCAGACCCAGCACGGAAAGCTCACCCGACGGGTACTGCACGGGTACGTTCGATGCGGCAAAGCTAGGGGAGGGCGGCAGGTTCACCTTGATGGGGGCGACTTCCTGACCCTGCGCGAAAGCCTTGACCGACAACAGGGAAGCCAGCGCGAACACCGAGAATAGAGAGATTCGGATCATGTGTTTCCCCTCTTGCAAGAACGGCGGCCGACAACCATGCGGCACGCACCTTTCGTCCCTCAATAACACGGTCGGATCCGGGGAACAAGCCCCGTGCGTGCGGTTCGCCTGGTTTGTTCTGCTGCTGGCCACGGTCGCCTGCAGCCGCCGGGCGGCAGAAGGGGGGGCAAAGCCGCGGAAGCCGGCGTCGAATGGGGGAATCGCCGCGGTTTCTCCCCGCCCGGGGGCCACCTCGACGCCGCCCATGAGGAAGTTGCCCGAGGTGGCCCCCAAGGCCGGACCAGGGGCGCGACGCGGTGGCGCGCTCCGAATTCATCTCGAGGCCGAGCCGCCGCACCTCAATCCCTTGCAGGACACCCTGCGGGTTGTCGATCGCGTGGTGTCCGGTCTGGTCTACGAAACCCTGATCGAATGTCGGGAAGACCGCTACCTGCCCGGACTGGCCGACACCTGGGAGCTGGCCAGCGACGGACTGCGCGTGCAACTCCACCTGCGGCCGGGCGTGCGTTGGCACGACAGCAAGGTCCTCTCTGGTATCGACGTGCAGGCCACGCTCGAGCACATCATGCGCTCGCCTGGCCGATCCGGGTTGCTGCATGCCATGCTCGCGGATCTCGAGGGCGTCGACCTGCTGCCCGACCGCGCGGTCCGCCTGCGCCTGGCCCGCCCGAACGGACTCGTGCTCCGCGCTCTGTGCGAGATCCCCGTTCTGCCCGCCGAGCCCCTGCGCGCCGGCGGCGCCAAGCAGGCCCAACTGCAGCGCATGCCGCTGGGCACGGGCCCCTTCCGCGTGGCGGCCTGGGAACGGGGCAAACGCATCCGATTGGCGCGCGCCCGTGCTCCGGACGCCGGGGATGGCCCCCTGCTCGACGAGATCGTATTCGAGATTGACCCGGACCCGGCGCGCGCCCTGATTCGGGTGCGGCGGGGCGAGATCGACGTCCTGCCGCACGTTGCGGACGTCCACTACCCCGAACAGGTTTCGCAGGCCACTTTGCGCGACGTGCTTGGCCTCTATGTGCTCACCCCCCATCGCTATTCCTTCGTCGCACTCAATACTCGGCGCGGGGCGCTGCTGGACAGCGCCTTTCGCCATGCCTTGAGCCTGCTCTGGGATCGCGCACGATTCGCGTCGGAGTTGCACCGCGGCCTGGCACGCCCCATCGGCGCGCCGACGTTTGGGGTCGCGCCGGCCGACCGCTTCGACCGGGAGTTGGCCGGCCGCCTGCTCGATCGGGCCGGATTCAAGGACACCGACAGCGATGGCGTGCGCGACGTTGGCCGCGCTCCGATTCGGCTGACCTTCCTCGTGCCCGCCGGCGCGCGCACGCTGGCCGCCGAGGTGCGCGCCTTTGCCATGGATCTCCGCCGCGCCGGCATCCTTCTCGATACGACCAGCCTGGATACGGCAGGCCTCTTCGCGCGCGTGCAACGCGGGGACTTCGACCTGGCCGCGCTCATCTGGGAGGGGCGCAAGGACGAGGATCCCCGGCTGCTGCTCACCGACCAAGGGGACTACCACTACACCGGCTATCGCTCCGAGAAGCTCGCGGCCTTGGTCGATGCGCTCAGAACAGCACCCGCGCCGGCCGCGCGGGCCCCGCTGCTCGCGCAGCTGGCCAGGCTGCTCGCCACCGACCGGCCGGCGCTCTTCCTCTACCGCCACGATGTGCCCGTGCTGGTTTCGAGACGCGTGCATGGCCTGGCCGCCGTCGGTGACCGCATGGACTTCCGCTCGGTTTGGGTCGAGCCATGAACCCGGCGTTCCTCCTCGTGCTCGCGGCGTCAGCCTGTCCGGCCGCGGCTCCGGTGGCGGACGCGCCGGGCTTGCCCGCCGTGGCGAAAGTGCCGGCAGTCGAGGCCATGCGGCTCAACGGAGAGGGCAAACTGCTATACCGAAAGGAGCGCTGGAGCGAAGCGCGCGAGAAGTACCGTGCGGCCCTGGCTGCGGATGCCAGCCTGCTCGGGGCCGCGCTCAACATCGCGTGCAGCTACTCGCGCCAAGGCCGCTACGAAGAGGCGGCGGTCGAAGCAGCCAAGCTGATCCGCACGGCCTACGTGCCGTGGAACCGCGAGGTCGAGGAGGCCGCGGACCTGGCCATCCTGCACGACCACGCGGCCGCCTACGCGAAGGTTCGGGCCGCGCGGAGGGAGTCCGCGATCGCCTGGGGCGCACAGGTGCGCAAGGGCGTGCTCTTCGTGGCGCGCACCAAGCCGCCGGTCCGGCTCGCCGGCGAAGGCGTGCTGGTGCTGGGGCTTGGCCAGGAGATCTTCGCGTGGATTCCCGAAACCGGCCGGTTCTTCCAGGTCACGGCCGAGGATGGACGCGTGCTGGCCTTTGCCGTCTCGGCCGACGGCCGGCGCATTGCCTATGTCCTGGCCGGCAAGCTGGTACGTCCGGCTCGACAGGCCGGCGTTCTGCGCGAGCTTCGCTTGCGCGTGCTGGACATGCCAAGCATGTCCCTCGGCGAACCGGTTGCGATCACGGGCGACGTCGAGCGGTTGCAACTCTGGTTCGCGGCCGAGCCGGAGATCAAGGTGACGAACGCGAGAGGGACGAGCGCGACATGGCGGCTCGTCGGCAGAGTCCTGGTGGCGGCCCCAGGCTCGACCAGACCAGGGGGCGTGAGATCGGTGGTGCTCGGTGGCAGGGGCACCCTGCCGGTCTCGCCCCTCGTCAGGCGGGGCAAGTGCCGATTCTCGGTCTACGAGAAAGCGGATTCCGCGGGCCGCCGCCTGGAGGTTTCGCGTCCGGGCGGCAAACCCTTCCGGCTCGACACCAAGTACGAGGCTGGCTTGCGGGGGTTGGCCTTTCCGGGCGAAACCGTGAAGCGAACCCGCTTGGCTCGACCGAAGGACTGACAGCCGGGAAGGAATTGCGCTAGAAACGCATTCCCCGTTCCGGCTTGGCGGTGCGGGCGGGAAGAAACGATGAGCGGCACTTTCTTGAGCATGACCGGATTCGGACGCGCCAGCGCCTCGCTCGGGACGCGCACCGTGAGCGTGGAGGTCAGAGCCCTCAACCATCGGGGGCTGGACGTGAAGGTGCGGAGCCACGAATTGAGGCTCGCACCGGAGATCGAAACCGGAATACTGCGCATGGTCCGCGGCCGGCTCGTGCGCGGGTCGGTCGCCGTCAACGTCAGCGAGGCACCCAGGGAAGGCGGAACCCAGGTGGATCTAGACGTGGCGAGAGCCCGCGGCATCCATGCGACGCTGGAGGGCCTGCGCAAGGAGTTGGGCCTGGCGTCCCCGGTCGACCTCGCCACGGTGGCCGCCTTCGTCAACGCCGGCAGCGCCGCCCCGCCCGCCGAGCTTCCGGCCGCCTGCTGGCCAGCCTTGGCGCCGGCCCTAGCTGCGGCTCTCGACGGCCTTCTAGTCATGCGCGCGCAGGAGGGCGCCGCCATCCTCGCGGACGTGACGGGCCGGCTGACCAACCTGCGCGGCCTGGTCGAGAGAATAGCGACACTCGCGACCGGCGTGCCCGACCGCGCCGCTCGGCGGCTCGAGGAACGCCTGGCGGTCCTCGCTGCCGCCACACCCGCCATCGAGCCCGCGCGCCTGGCCCACGAAGTGGCGGTCCTGGCCGAGCGCCTCGACGTGAGCGAGGAGATCGCGCGCCTGCGTGCCCATCTGGAGCATCTCGGCGTTCTCCTCGCGGGGCAGGCCAAGGACGCACCCGGGCGCCGCATCGACTTCCTGGCCCAAGAGATTGCGCGCGAATTCAACACCCTGGGCGGCAAGATCCAGGACGCGGCCATCGCGGCGCTGGTCATCGATGGCAAAGCCGAACTGGAGAAGCTGCGCGAGCAAGCCCAGAATATCGAGTAGAACCCCCGCGCATGGAAGCCTCCCGAGAAACGATGTCCAAGGAAGTGCCGCCCGGCCTGTTGTTCGTGATCTCTTCACCCTCCGGCGCCGGCAAGACCACGCTGGCGCGCCGCCTGGCCGCCGATCTCAATCTGCGGTTTTCGGTTTCCTTCACCACGCGCAGCCCGCGCAGCGACGAGGTGGATGGTCGAGACTACCGCTTCGTGGGCAACGAGCGCTTCGACGCGATGGTCGCGGGCGGAGAATTCGCCGAATGGGCCATGGTCCACGGCAACCGCTACGGCACGAGTATCACCGCCGTCGAGCACACCATAGAAAGTGGCACGGACTGCCTGTTCGACATCGATTTTCAGGGTGGGCGCCAGATCCGGCGGCAGTGGCCCCAGGACAGCGTGCTGTGCTTCATCCTGCCGCCTTCGATGGCCGAGTTGGAGAGGCGCTTGCGGGCGCGTGCCACCGATGCTCCCGAGGTGATCGCGCGCCGCCTGGCCATGGCGTGCCAGGAGCTCGAGCACTATGCCGAGTACGACTACCTGGTCGTGAACGACAGTCTCGACCGGGCTTACGAAGAGATGCGTGCCATCTACGTGGCGGCTCGCGCCATGCGAAAGCGGCGGGAGGGCGTGGCGCGGGCCCTGCTCGCCGAGGCGGCCGGCCGCCGCTCCCCGGGGGCGTGATGGTGACCATCGACGACATCTGTGCAACGGTCGCGCGGCGCAACGCCAACGCCGACCTCGGTCTGCTCCGCCGCTGTCACGCGTTCGCGGCCGAGAGCCACCGGGGGCAGTTGCGCCGTTCGGGCGAGCCCTACCTCGTCCATCCCATGGGGGTGGCCAAGATCATCGCCGACCTCAACCTCGACGTGCCGTCGATCTGCGCCGGCATTCTGCACGATTGCGTCGAAGACACTTCGGCCACTTGCGAGGACATTCGCGCCCGTTTCGGTGCGGAGATCCAGAAGATCGTCGACGGCGTGACCAAGCTGGGGCAGATCCCGTGGACGACCCGCGAGGAACGCCAAGCCGAGAACTTCCGCAAGATGCTGCTGGCCATGGCCCACGACATCCGCGTGATCCTGGTCAAGCTCGCCGATCGCGTACACAACATGCGCACCCTGCAGTTCGTTTCGCGCGACAAGCAGGAGCGTGTGGCGCGCGAGACCCGCGAGATCTACGCGCCCATTGCCAACCGCCTGGGGATTCAATGGATGAAGGTCGAGCTTGAGGACCTGGCCTTCCAGTACCTCGAGCCGCAGGCATGGGCCGACTTGCGCAACCAGATGGAGGGAACGGAAGCCGAGCGCTCCAACTACATCGACGATGTGTGCGCCAAGCTCGGGCAGGTCCTGGCCGAGAACGACATCGCCGGCGAGGTCAGCGGCCGGGCCAAGGGTTTCTGGTCGATTCACCAGAAGATGCAGCGGACCGGGCGCGACCTCGAACATGTCTATGACATCATCGCCTTCCGCATCATCACCGCGAACGTGCGCGACTGCTATGCCGCTCTCGGCGCGATTCACTCGAACTGGATGCCGGTGCCCGGGCGCTTCAAGGACTACATCGCGTTGCCCAAGCCGAACCTCTATCAGTCGCTACACACCACGGTCATTGGGCCGGGCTCCGAGCGCATGGAGGTGCAGATCCGCACGCGCGATATGCATCGCACGGCGGAAGAAGGCATCGCGGCCCACTGGCAGTACAAGGAGCAAGCCCCTCTCGGCGGCAACGAGCGCAAGGCCTTCGCCTGGTTGCACCAGCTCATGGAGTGGCAGCGCGATCTCGCGGATCCGGCCGAATTCATCCAGACCGTGAAGATCGACCTCTTCGAGGAGGAGGTCTTCGTTTTCACGCCCAAGGGCGACGTGAAGGCGCTTCCCCAGGGGGCCACGCCCATCGACTTCGCCTATGCCGTGCACTCGAAGATCGGCGACCACTGCTCGGGCGCCCGGGTCAACGGCATGATCGTGCCTTTGCGCTATCGACTGCGCAACGGCGACATCGTCGACATCATCACCTCGCCGACGCAGAAGCCGTCGAAGGACTGGCTGAAGTTCATCATCACCAGCCGCGCCCAGACCAAGATTCGCCACCATCTGCGCCGGGAGCAGCGCGAGCGCAGCCGGCGGCTCGGTCGCGATCTCGTGAGCAAGGCTCTGCGCAACCAGCATCGTTCGCTGGCCGCGGCCGAGAAGAACAAGCTGCTCGACAAGGCGGCCGAAGCGCTCAATCTCGGCACGGCCGAGGAGATCTTCGTGCACGTCGGCTACGGCAAGCTGAGCCCAGAGGCCGCAGCGCTGGCCATCTACCCGCAACCGCCCGAGGCCAGCGCCGACAACCTACCGGCAGTTGGTGCCGAGGCACACGCCCTTCCTCGCCGAGAACCCAAGCGCTCGGTGGGCGGCGTGCGCGTGCAGGGCGAGGCCGATATCGTGGTGCGTTTCGCCAAGTGCTGCAGCCCAGTGCCCGGCGACGCCATCGTGGCTTTTGTCAGCCGGGGTAGGGGGGTCATCGTGCATACCCGCGCTTGCCCCAAGACCTTCAACCTCGATCCGGCCCGCAGTGTCGAGGTGAGCTGGGACGAGGATTCTCGCTTGCTTCGCCCGGTCGCCGTGCAAGTCGTCTCCGAGGACAAGCCGGGGATTCTCGCCGCCATCTCCAAGTGCTTCCTCGAGCACAGCGTGAATATCGCGCAGGCCAAGTGCAAGGCCACCGAGGACAGCCGCGGGCTCAACACCTTCCAGGTCGCGGTCGGCCACGTGGATCAGCTCAAGAAGGTCCTGCGCGCCATCCAGGGCCTCGACGGCGTCATCTCTGCGACCAGGCTCTAGCAGCCCGTGGTGAAAGTCGGACCGAGCCGTTCGGAGTGGATTCGGCCCGGATGCAAGGAGCGGCGAAGCGCCGAATACTAGAG
>JAFGPX010000073.1 GCA_016935975.1 Deltaproteobacteria bacterium | reverse complement strand
GGGGGCTGCACCGAGCTGTGCACGTGGGGTGGCTACTGCGGGGACGGCATCGTGAACGGTCCCGAGGAATGCGACGACGGCGTCAATCTCGCCAAGTATGGGCAGACCACCGGCTGCGGGCCCGGCTGCCAGATACCGCACTACTGCGGCGACGGCCAGGTTGACAGCCTGTTCGGCGAACAGTGCGACAATGGTCCCATGAACGGCCAGAGCCTGTGCGACATCAACTGCAGGAACATCGTGCCGTGAGGAACGCGTTCTCGCGCTCCGCGATTCTCGCCGTCTGCCTCTCCGCTTGGGCCGCCTGTGGCGACGACACGAGCCCTGCCGACGGCGGGACTGCCGCTGGTGAAGCCGGCATCTGCGGCACGCACGCCAACCCGGCCGTTCTCGAGCTCGCCAATCTCACACCCGCGCTCGGCGCCACCGTGGCCAACCATGCCATCGTGCACAGCTTCACCGTGGTGCGGGCCCCGGCGCAGTTCAACAACTTCGAGCTCAGGTTCGGCGCCTCGCACTCCGCTGGCCTGCCCACACCCGAGAAGCCCAGGTTCGAGATGACGGTGACCGGCAGCGACCTGCTCTACCAGCTCACCATCCATTCCTGGGCGCGCTCCCCGGGGCACGTCGAACTCGTCGCCAGCGGCGGCTACGATACCGCGGCGGGCTGTACTTGGAGCTTCCCCTCCCCGCTTTTCTCCTACGACATCGTCGGCGCAATCGATGCCGGTGCTGCGCTGGAAGCCGGCAGCGCTCGGCCCCTCGACGCGGCAACCGATGTTGCGCTCGACAGCGCCGCTGCCTCCGACGGCGGGGCACCAATCGACGCTCCGCCGGTGGACGCCGGAATCGACAGGCCGGCCCCGGTGGATGCCGGGACGAACCCCGACGCTCCGCTGGCGCAAATCGACGCTGACGGCGTCGGCTAGCCCCGGGCGAGCATCCACAGGGAGAAACCGAGCGACAGAGCCTCAGAGTCCTTGGTATTCCGCCATTCCTGTCCGTCTCTTGTTCCCCGTTCCTCTCCGTCTTTCCCTGAAGCGACCGCTACCGTGGCTAGCCGCGCATTCGGCCAGAGTCGCTGGCAGGGGTGCGGTTTGGCGACGTCTCCGCTGGCCGTCCTGTTCCGGGGCTATTTCAGCTCGTCGCGGACTTCCCAGAGCATCTTGTTCTTGTTCTCGGGGTACGCGGCCAGGTACGCCTCGATGAACTTCACCAACTGCTTCTTCGCCGCGGCGGTCATGGGCTTGGCAGCGGGCGCCTTGGCCTTGCCTTTGCCGCTAGCCGCGTCGTCTCCTTCCTCGGCCTTGGCCTCTGGATTGAGCTTGCGCTCCGCCGCCGCCTCCGCCTCCTTGGCTTTCTTAGTTTCGGCCTCGATTTCCTTCTGCAGCTGCTTCTGACGCGCTTCCTCGCACCCCTTGGGCTCGCACTCACCGGGACAGCCGCACTTTGCATTCCTCGTGCAGGTGCAGTTGTTGCCCTCGCCATAGCACCCACAGGCGTTCAGCTTCTTCTTCGCGGCGCGAGCGGCGCCCGCCGTAGGCGAAACCAACGCCACAGCCAGAATCACGGTCCAGAAGATGTTCTTCATTTGGTTATGTCTCCCTTGCTGCCGACCCTATGGCCGGCAAGATACCACAGCGTCGTAGAATGCAAACTCCAGGCGCACCTCGCGTCGCGCTGCCCCTACTTCACGAACGTGATGCCGACCAGGCACAGGTTGTTCACGGCGATTGCGCTACTGGCCGACGGCACCTGTATGCCGATCTTGTCGACGTACGGCACATCGGCCGATGCGATGTACGTGCCGGGATTGGCCGCGTCCCAGCAATCCGTGCTGAAACGGCTGAAGCTCACGGACGTTCCAGGGGTGATCGCAGAGCAATAACTCGTCGTTTCCGCGTCTCCCCTGCGATGAAGCAGCACGCGCAAGCCGCTGGCGGGAGAGCCGGTCATCGTGACCGACAAGCCCGAGAACGACTGCCCCAGCACGCCGCCTTCCACGGGCGTCGCATTCACGCCAATCTGGATGCCCCAGTTGTCGTCGTAGTCCTGCGGGGTGGGCGAGACTGGCAACGCCGGGATGCTGCCCGAGACGCAGTAGGCGGCCGGCGTGGACCAGATCGTCTCGTCGCACGGTAGGCCGCTGAGGATGGGGCCAGCCGGCGAGTTGCACGTCGGGTCGGTGACCGTGTCCAGCTCGCCGAGTGCGATCCAGCCAAAACCCGTCATCGCGCCCTGGGCTTGGCCGTTGGCGATGGTCATGACCGTACCGGAATTGGGCGGCGCGCTCATGCCGCCCGTGCTCGTGGTTCCGCCCGCACCCGAAACCCCGCCGATGCTCGTCACGCCGCCCGTCCCGCGAATCCCGCCGCTCGACGAGGCGCCACCCGTGCCGACGAAACCACCCATGCCTCCGCCGATGCCCCCACGGCCGGTCGCGCCGCCGCTGCCCGGAATGCCGCCCGCGCCGACACCGCCCGTCCCGGGCAAAGCAGCACCCCCGCCGCCCGGCAGCGCGCCTGCGGCCCCGCCCGCGCCCGGGGCCGTGGGCAGACGCGCCGGGGTGTAGCAGTAGTTGTCCCAGCCACACACGTACCCGTCGACGCAGCGACCTTGATAGCATTCCTGCTTGCCCTCCTCGGGATGCGGGGCATAGGTGCAGGCAGCGCCGAGCGCGAACGCGACCAACGCCGACAGGAGCCACCGCAGGTTGCGGGCGTCCATCAGAAAGCCCCCTTGGCGCCCAGGCCAGCGCCACCTGGCAAGACGGCGGGTGCGATGGCGACGGCCGGCGCGTTTCGCGCGGACACGCCAAGGCCGTAGAGCACGGCGCCGGTCGCGACCAGGGCTGCGCCCAGGCCGTAGCCAACCCATTGCAGCGTCTGGTACAGCTTGCCACGGTCATCGAAATTCGGATTGAAGATGGGCGCCCGCTCGACCGTGCTGGAGTAGTCGTCGGTTTCCAGACTGAAGAAGAACCCCGCGCCGACCGCGGCCAAGCCAGCGGCCCCGCAGACAATTCCCCCGATGCGAAGCCCCTTGCCCGGAGTCGACGGCAGAGACGGAGGCGAGGTAGGCGCCTGCGCCAAGGCGGCCTCGGAGGCTGCGACCGGCTCCGGCGCAGACACCGGAGCAGCAGCCGGGGCCGGAGGCGGAGACGCAACCATTTCCGGCGAGGGAGAAGAAGGCGGCGGTGCGGCCGGAGGCTCCGCGGGCCCGGAGGAGAGCACCGCAGGCGGAACCTGCGAAGGTGCGTGTGCCGGGCCCGAAGCGGTGCCTCTGGCGGCCCGCTCGGCTTCCTCGACCTGTTGCTGGAGCGTGGCAATCCGCTCCTCCACTTCCGCGCGCTGCGGGCTCCTGGGCGCCTTGATCAGATAGTTCTTGTAGAGCTCCAGGGCGTGCTTCGCGTCTCCCTTGCGCCGATAGGCCTGCGCCATGTTGTAGATGAAAACCGGATCGTTGCGCGCGGCATAGGCCTGCTCGAACTCGGCAGCCGCCTCATCCCACCGCCCGACGTCGAAGAACTGTTGCCCCTTGAGGAAATGCTGACGCGCCTTCTCGGTCGACGCGTCGGCCGCGCGGGCCAGGCCCGTGGGAAGCAAGAGAACAGACAACAACGTTGCTAGCACAATAGGCGCGGCTCTCATGACTCCACCTCGAAAAGGCTCGGGCTTGGGCCCAAGGTAGACTCTACACCAAGAGCCCATTCGAATTCGACCGAGGCCGTGGACGGCGGCGGCGGGGCAACTGGAGTACCGAACGGGTTGAAATCCCAGTATCTGCGCGCCGTCCGGCCACTCGTTCTTGACGGCTCTCGGCACCCGTGAGCGATGGCGTGAGCGTCTTCGAGTGACGTACCGCGGACTGCGTGCGCGGTCTGCGTGGACGGGTCCAGCCCGTGCCTGACGTGCCTCTGCAGTGCGGTTGCCGCAGTCCGCGCCCTTCGCGTTCGACCCACGGACTCGCTCTCGCCCACGCCCTCGCACACGCGACCCGCGATGCGCAGGCCAAACCGCTCGGTGTCCTAGGCCCTCGCCGACGACTCGGGCGACGTGGGCGCCCCCGGCCCCGCGACCTCGACCGGCATGCTCTCCAGCGTCTGTTCGAGCACGTCCTGGATGCGCTTGACGAAAGACAAATCGAGGTCCTTGCGCACGCTTTCCGGAATGTCGACCAGATCCTTGCGGTTGCGGTCGGGCAGAATGACCCGCTTGATGCCCGCGCGGTGGGCGGCCAACACCTTCTCCTTGATCCCTCCCACGGGCAGCACGCTGCCCCGCAGGGTGATCTCGCCGGTCATGGCCACGTCACCGCGCACCCGCCGCGCGGTGAATAGCGAGGCCAGCGCCACGGTCATGGCCACGCCCGCCGACGGCCCGTCCTTGGACACCGCGCCGGCCGGCACGTGCAGGTGGATGTCGACCTTCTCGAAATCCGGCGCAATACCCAGCTCCTCGACGTGCGTACGCACCCAGGAGAGCGCCGCGCGCGCCGATTCCTTCATGACGTCGCCCAGGTGGCCCGTCAGAATCAGGTTGCCCTTGCCCACCATGTGCGAGGCCTCGATGAAAAGAATGTCGCCGCCCGAAGGCATCCACGCCAGCCCGGTGGCCACGCCCGGAACCTCCGTGCGCTCGGCGATTTCCGAGAAGAACCTCTGCGGCCCGAGCAGATCGGCGATCTTCTCGGGCGTGAGCTTGGGCTCGTAGGACTCGTTCTCCGCGACCTTGACCGCGATGCCGCGAATGACGTTGGCCACCTCGCGCTCGAGATTGCGCACGCCCGCCTCGCGCGTGTACTGCTCGATGATGGTGCTGATGGTTTCGTCGTCGAAGACGATCTGCGATTCGGTCAACCCGTGCTCCGAAACCTGCTTGGGCGTCAGATGACGCTTGGCGATCTCCAGCTTCTCCTCGCGCGTGTACCCGGGGATCTCCAGGACCTCCATGCGATCGAGCAGCGCCGGCGGCACGGTTTCCAGCGTGTTGGCCGTGGCGATGAAGATGACGTTCGACAGGTCGAAGTTGACTTCCAGATAATGGTCCGAGAAGGCGTGGTTCTGTTCGGGGTCGAGGACTTCGAGCAGCGCGGCCGCGGGATCGCCGCGGAAGTCCGAGCCCAACTTGTCGATCTCGTCGAGCATGAACACCGGGTTCCGGGTGCCCACGCGGCGCATGCCTTGGATGATCCGGCCGGGCAGCGCCCCGATGTAGGTGCGCCGGTGGCCACGGATCTCGGCCTCGTCGCGCACGCCACCCAAGGAAACCCGGATGAACTCGCGCGACAGCGAGCGGGCGATGGACTTGCCGAGCGAGGTCTTGCCCACGCCCGGCGGCCCGACCAGGCACAGAATCGGACCCTTCTTGCTCGGCGCCAGCTTGCGCACGGCCAGGTACTCCAGCATGCGCTTCTTGACCTTCTGCAGGTCGTAGTGGTCGTTGTCGAGCACGGTGCGCGCCTGCTCGAGGTCCAGGGTGTCCGTGGTCTGCTTGGCCCACGGCAGCTCGACCAGCCATTCGAGGTAGGTGCGCTGCACGGTGTACTCGGCCGACGACGGCGCCATCTGGCGCAGCCGATCGAGCTGCTTGCGCGCCACCTTGACCACCTCCTCGCCCATGCCGGAGGCCTTGATCTTCTCGTCGAAGGAATCGAGGTCGCTGCCGTCGTCGCCCTCGCCCAGCTCGTCCTGGATGGCCTTCAGTTTCTGGCGCAGCACCGCCTCGCGCTGGTGCTTGGAGAACTCCTCGCGCACCTGCGTATCGATCTTCTGCTTGACCTTGATGAGCTCGACCTTGCGCTGCAGGAGCACGAGAAGTCGGCGCAGACGCTCGGCCACGTCGACCTCGACGAGCAGGGAGGCGCGCTCTTCCGCCGACAGATCCACGGTGGCCGCCGTGATGTCGCCCAGGCGCGCGGGATCCTTGTTCTGGTCCAGAATCTGGGCGGCCTCGTCGGGAATGTCCGGTGAGATGGCGATGAGCTGCTTGGCCACGTCGTAGACCGCCATGCCCAGGCCGTCGATCTCGATAGGATCCTTGCGGATCTCGACCAGCGGCTCGTAGGAGGCCACCAGGAAGGGCTTCTCTTGGACGAAGCCGGTCACCCGTCGACGCTCGATGCCGCGCAACACCGCGGTCACGCGGTTCTCGGCCGCTTTGACGATGCGCACCACCTCGCCCTCGACGCAGACGCCGTAGAGGTCGCTGCCCGCCGGCTCCTCGACGTCGGCGTCCTTCTGCGTACCGACGAGCAGGTGCACTCCCTTGCCGGGCAAGGTTTCGATGAGGCGCAACGACGACAGGCGTCCGATTTCGACGGGCATCACGGCGCCGGGGAACAACACCAGGTTGCGCAGCGACAAGAGGGGCAGGGTTCTCGGCGTTTCAGGCGGCGTCATGCTTCTGCCCCAAAGTTAGGCGGGCTTGCGCCCGGCCGCAAGGCCCGTGGTGGCAGGGCTGGGCGATTTCGTCGCACCTCAGAAGCCCCGCACCCCGGGCATCCTGGTCCGGCGGTCGAATTCCTCAAGCGCCGCGCGCGCGGCCTTGTCCTGTGGATCCAACTTGGGAACCACGATCTCGATGCGACAGATCTGATCACCGCGCGAGCCGTCGGCCTGCTTGACACCCTTGCCGCGCAGGCGCAGGCGCGCCCCACTCGACGTGCCGGAGGGCACCGTGACCCGCACCGAGCCGTCGACGGTGGGCACGTCCACCTGGGTGCCGAGGCACGCCTCGGCCACGGTCAGCGGCAAGGCCAACTCGACGTCGCGCCCGTTGCGCCGCAGATGGGCGTCCTGCCGCACGCTCACGTCGAGGTAGAGATCGCCGGGCCGGCCGTTCTTGGGAGCCTGGCCGCCTTGCCCCGGCACGCGCAGGCGCGCGCCGCTCTCGACGCCGGCCGGAACGTTCACCTCGACGGTGCGGCCCGCGCCCGTGCGCAGCGTGCGCCGGGTGCCGAGCGCCGCCTCGCGAAAATCGACCTCGAGGCTGCTCTCC
>JAFGPX010000072.1 GCA_016935975.1 Deltaproteobacteria bacterium | reverse complement strand
CATGCCGCCCGCGCCCGGCAAGCCCCCGGACCCCGGCTTTCCGCCCGTCGACTGTTCCCCTCCACTGTCCTCTGCGCCGCCGGTCTTGCCACCGGCCCCTGCGCCGGTCTCGTTTCCCTGACAGTTCGCGAGCATGACGCCGGCAAGGACCATGGAGAACAGCCACGACCCTCTGGGAAATCGGCCATCGAAGATGCATATCTTGTCTGTGTCAGATGGCGGCATTGCCTTGTCCACTCCAATTCCGACCACGCACAGCAGTCGCGATAGGGAGATACAAGGCAGCAGTTGCATGAGCCGCCGCCACGGCTCATGCCGGACAGCCGGCTCGACCCTCGTGTGCGACGGCACCAGCGCCGCCGGCTGCAAGGCTCGGTTCTCCGAAGGCTGCGGCCGCGGCAAGGCTTGGCGGCACTGGGGAATGCGACCACGGCGCCGACGACGGCAAGGATGCCCTGTGCACCGGCGCGGGCAAGGCCATCACCTGCCGCCGTGGCCCGAAAGAGAAAGCCCGCCGCCGGCCGGACTCCCTCCGGCCTGCGACGGGCCTAAACTGACGGCTCTCTCCCGGAACGCGCCTACATCATGCCGCCCATGCCGCCCATGCCGCCCATGCCGCCGCCGGGCACGTGCGGCACGGGCTTTTCCTCTTTCGGCCGCTCGACCACGCAGGCCTCGGTGGTGATCAGGAGCGATGCGACCGAGGCGGCGTTCTGCAGCGCCGAGCGCACGACCTTGGTCGGGTCGATGACGCCGGATTCGACCAGATCCTCGAAGCTGTCGGTCTGGGCGTTGTAGCCGAAGCCGCCCTTGCCCTCGCGCACGCGCTGCACGACGATCGAGCCTTCCTGACCCGCGTTGATCGCGATCTGGCGGCAGGGCTCCTCGCAAGCGCGCTTGATGATGGCGACGCCCACGGCCTGCTCGTCCGAGGCCGCCTCGATCTTGTCCACCGCCAAGACGGCGCGGATGAGGGCCACGCCGCCGCCGGGCACGATGCCTTCTTCCACGGCCGCGCGGGTCGCGTGCAGAGCGTCCTCGACGCGCGCCTTCTTCTCCTTCATCTCGGTTTCGGTCGCGGCGCCCACCTTGATGACGGCCACGCCGCCGACGAGCTTGGCCAGCCGCTCTTGCAGCTTCTCGCGATCGTAGTCGGACTTCGTGTCCTCGATCTGGGCGCGAATCTGCTTCACGCGCGCCTCGATGTCGCTCTTCTTGCCGGCGCCGTCCACCACGGTGGTGTTGTCCTTGTCGATGGTGACGGTCTTGGCGCGGCCGAGATCCTTGAGCGTGATGTTCTCGAGCTTGATGCCCAGATCCTCGGTGATGGCCTGGCCGCCGGTGAGGATGGCCAGATCCTTGAGCATCTCCTTGCGACGATCGCCGAAGCCGGGCGCCTTGACCGCGCACACGTGCAACGTGCCGCGCAGCTTGTTGACGACCAGGGTGGCCAGCGCCTCGCCCTCGACCTCCTCGGCGACGATCAGAAGCGGCTTGCCGCCGCGCGCGACCTGCTCGAGAACCGGCAACAGGTCCTTCATGTTGGACAGCTTCTTCTCGTAGATGAGGATGTACGGGTCTTCGAGCTTGACTTCCATGCGCTCGGCGTCGGTCACGAAGTAGGGCGACAGGTAGCCGCGGTCGAACTGCATGCCCTCGACCACGTCCAGCGTGGTGTCCATCGACTTGGCTTCCTCGACGGTAATCACGCCTTCCTTGCCCACCTTCTCCATGGCCTCGGCGATGAGCTTGCCGATGAAGTCGTCGCCGTTGGCGCTGATGGTGCCGACCTGGGCGATGTCCTTCTGGCCCTTGGTGGCCTTCGACAGCTTCTTGAGCGCGTCGACGATCTTGGCGACCGCGGTGTCGATGCCGCGCTTGAGCTCCATCGGGCTGTGGCCGGCGGCCACCATCTTGGCGCCCTCGCGGTAGATGGCCTGCGCCAGCACGGTCGCGGTGGTGGTGCCGTCGCCGGCCACATCCGAGGTCTTCGACGCGACCTCGCGCACCATCTGCGCCCCGAGGTTCTGGAACTTGTCTTCCAGCTCGATTTCCTTGGCCACGGTCACCCCGTCCTTGGTCACCGTGGGCGCGCCCCACGACTTCTCGATGACCACGTTGCGCCCGCGCGGGCCGAGTGTGGCCTTGACCGCGTCGGCCAGGATGTTCACGCCGGTCAAAATCTGGGCCCGGCCCTGCTCGCTAAAAAGAATGTCCTTGGCAGCCATAGTGGGATCTCCTTGATGTCCTTCGCTTGGTGGATGGTTACTTCTCGATCACGCCCAGCACTTCTTCCTCGCGCAGGATGATGTGCTCGACGCCGTCGATCTTGATCTCGTTGCCGCTGTACTTACCGAAGAGGACGCGATCGCCCTTCTTCACTTCCAGGGCGCGTACGTCGCCCTTGTCGTTCGGCTTGCCGCCGCCGACTGCAATGACCTCGCCTTCGGCGGGCTTCTCCTTGGCGGTATCGGGGATGTAGAGGCCGCCCTTCGTCTTCTCTTCCTCGGCGACGCGGCGAACCAGAATGCGATCATGAAGTGGGCGAACTTTCATCGGATCTTGCCTCCCTTGTGGGTCGTGGTTAGCAGTCTCGTGGCTTGAGTGCCAATTGCAGGCGGCCACTCTATGCACGAAAGCCGGCAAGTCAACCCGAGGGCCGTAGATTTTCAGGGCAGGCGCATGTTGTCGATGAGGCGCGTCGTGCCAAGGAAGACGGCGGCCAGGATGACGGCGGGCTGCTCCAGATGGGCGATGGGCCGAAGCGAGTCGGCGTCGCGAACCTCGACGTAGTCGACGCGATCCACGGCCGCGGCAATGTCCGTCAGCGCCACCTCGGCCAGGATCTCCGCGCGTCGTTCGCCGGCACGGAAACGCTCGCGCGCCGCCGAGAGTCCCCGAAAGACGGCCACGGCCCGCGCCCGCTCGGCCGGCGACAGATAGACGTTGCGCGACGACATGGCCAGACCGTCCGGCTCGCGCAGGGTGGGACAGCCGACGACTGCGACGGGCAGGCTCAGATCCGCAACCATGCGCCGGACGACGGCGAGTTGCTGAAAGTCCTTCTCGCCAAACAGCGCGACATGCGGCCGCACGATGCCGAACAGCTTGCACACGACCGTGGCCACGCCCGCGAAGTGGCCGGGCCGGCGATCCCCGCACAGGCCTTGCGACACCTCGCGCACCTCGACCACGGTCTGCGCGCCGGGCGGGTACATGTCCGGAACCGCGGGCACGAACGCGACATCCGTGCCCGCGGCGGCGGCTTTGGCGAGATCGCCCGCGAGATCGCGGGGATAGCGCGCCAGATCCTCGTTCGGCCCGAATTGCGTCGGGTTCACGAAGATCGACAGCGCCACGCGCTCGCCGTGCGCGCGCGCGGCCGCGAGCAACGACAGGTGCCCCGCGTGCAGGGCGCCCATGGTGGGGACGAATGCGATGCGCTCGCCGCGAGCGCGCGCCGCCTCGGACCAGGCGCTCATGGCGGCGGGGCTCTTGATGACCTGGACACTGGACATGGCCGGTGTTCTGCCACGACTTCCGGCCGATGACGATGGGCGAGCTACCGCGTCTTGAGCAGCTTGATCAGCTCTTCGAGGGTGTTGCGCTTGCGCTCCGACACGGCGTAGAGGCTCGACACGTAGAGCGCGCTGCCCGCGTGTCCGCCCAGCAGCTCGAACATCTCCAGGTCCACCGCGTGGAAACCACGCTTCTGCTTGAGCAAGGCGTAGATGGCGATGACGCCGACGACGTCGCTGCCGACCTTGAGCGGGATGCAGGCGATGGGCTCCTGCCCCACCGCGTGCAGCGAAGCCCCCTCGCCCACCACGTAGGGCTGCCCCGACCTGGCGGATTCACCCAGGATGCCGGCGCCGATGGGCACGCTCGCCTGGACCGTCTCGTCCATGCCTTCCTGGCCGACCAGTACCAGATTGGACACGCTGGCATCGACCACGTAGATGGCGAAGGCCTCCGACCCAACCAGGTTGACGACGATCTCCTTCACGACCTCGACGACCTCGTGATAATCGAGGGTCGAGTGCAGGCGCTGGCTGGCCACGTACAGGGTGACCAGGTCCGAGTTCTGCCGCTCCACCTGCACGTAGCGGTCGGCGAACTCGCGGTTCTCGTCCTCGACCGACTGGAAGCGCGCCTTGAGCTCGGCGTTCTCCTCGCGCAGGGCCGCCACCTCGTCCTCCACCGAAACCAAGCGGCGCTGCAGGCGAGCCACGTCGACCTTGATGTACCGGTTCTCCAGATCGCGAATCTCGATTCGCGCTTGCGCGACGGCCGCGCGCAACCGTTCGTTCTCCTTGAGCAAGTCCTCGGTGAACTTGCGGCCCTCCTCGAACAGCTCGAGCACGCGCGCGGCCGAATCCCGTCCGGGTTTGTCTGCCATCGCTTCCGCCTAGGGCAAAAGAGCCTTGATCTTGGTGAGCAGCTCGATCTTGTCCACCGGCTTGGTGACGTAGTCTCTGCAGCCGGCCGCGAAGGCCTGCTCGACCAGCTCGGGGTCACCCTTGGTGGTTACCACGATCACCGGAATGCCCTGGGTATCGGGGCTCGCTCGCAGGAGGCGAAGCGTCTCGAGCCCGTCCATTTCGGGCATCATGAGATCCAGTAGCACCAGATCCGGCTTCTGGCTGGCGGCCAGCTCGAGCGCCCGCTTGCCGTTCTTGGCTGTCAGAATTTCGAAGCCCTGGCCGCGCAGAATCAGCTTCTCGAACTGAATGACGGTTTCCGAATCGTCGACTAGGAGCACGCGCTTGTTCATCTTGTCGTTTCTCACGTTCCGGCCGGCCGTGCAGAAGCACAACCCGGCACCTGGGGGCGGCTCAAGTATAGGCGACCTTTCGGGCAACAGACTGCGGAATCTGTCCGCCGTCGTCACATCTCAGCCAGCGGGTTGGCGCAGAAACGCCACGCGCGCGTTGTGGACGCGCACCGCTCGCCCGAAGCTCTCGATGTCGCCCGAGCCCAGAAGACCGGTCTGCCGGAAGTAGTCGCCGATGCGGCGATGGCCACGCTGCTGGGCTTGCAGCACCAGCTGGCGCTGCAGGCTGGTGAGGAGCCGCAAGCGCAGGGCGGCCTCGCCGATCTTCTCTCGCGCCTGCCGCTGCGCCAGGACGGCGGCGACCAGCTCGGGCGTCAAGTAACCGCAGCTTCCCGCAACCTGGCCAAACCGCGGTCGCTGCCGCGCCTGCCAGACCAGCGCACGAATGAGCTGGCTCCACGAGATACGGCCCGAGTAGTACAGGAACTCGCCCAGACGCAACGTGCGGTCCGGAATGGGCCCGGACCAGAAGTGATCGCCGGCCGCGACGCCCGCCGTGGCGGTGGCCGCCGCCGACGACCGCGCCGGCCGCGTCGAGGGGGGCGGATTCGGCCGCGCGGCCTCGCAACCCGCGCCAGCTCGTGCTGCCGTGCCGGCGGCCAGGTGGTCGCGGATGGTGCGATAGGCCGCCTCGACCTGCTTGAACGCTTCGG
The DNA here is from genome assembly GCA_016935975.1 of Deltaproteobacteria bacterium. Lineage (GTDB taxonomy): Bacteria > Myxococcota_A > Polyangia > Fen-1088 > Fen-1088 > Fen-1118. Next base: position 9,457 of record JAFGPX010000072.1, on the reverse strand, counting down.
CCAGGGCGGCCGGATGCCGGCGCAACACCGACGCCCGGTCCGGATGCACCTCGATGGCCCGCTGGCGAAATCGTCGTCGCAGAACGTCCCGATCGAGCCGGGACAAGAAACCCTCGTCCGCGCGCACCTCGGCCCCGAACAGCACCCGACAGGCGCTGAGCAGATTTCCCTTGCTGTCGGAAGAGTCCAAGACGAGGGCCTCCGCCACCAATGCTAGCGGCGGTGACGGCGGCGGACAAATTTCCACTCTCTGCGCCCGGCGCACCGGCGCGCCAGCCCCAATGCAGCTCACCCAGGAAATACCCGCAGGAAGAAACGGAGCAACGGAGCCGGAAGTCCCTTGGCATTCCGCCATTCCTGTCGGTCTCCGTTCCTCGGCTCCTCCCTGTTTCCCCCCAAAATGACCAGCATGGGGGCTCGTGCGCACGGTCTAGGGCGCACGCCATCAGGGAGCGAAGCGGATGTCGGTAATCGTGAGGTTGACGGAGCAGTCCGAGCCGCTGCCGTTGGTGAGCTGCCACTGTACGCCCACGACCTGGGAGGCACTGGCTGCCGACCAACCACCGCTGTCGCTGCCAAACGCGCTCAAGGTCGTGGTGACCGTGCGTGGCGACGAGGACGAGATCGTGGACGACGAGACATCCGTGATCTGGCTCTTTCTGGGGAAGTCGAAGCACCCGGAGCCGTCGCCGGCCTTGACGCAACCGCCGGGCGGATCCTGATCCGTCGGGCGCTGGTTGTAGGTCTGGATCTGCATCTCCATCTGGCAGTTCTGGGCCCGGCCGTAGACGTCGAACGAAACCGTCGCGAACGAGCCAACCTTCGTGCAGGACAGGAAGGTCAGCCCACCGCCGCCCCATTGGGCATTGGGCACGGTGCCGGTCAGGTGCAACCCGACCGGACTGCCTTCGACCTTTTGGCTCATGCTCGCGCTGCTGCCGGCGTAGGAAAAGACCGTGCCGAAAAGCCCGCTGCTCGATCCCCACCTGGCGGTGCCACCGTTCCAGTCGGTGAAGTCAGTTATGTACCCATTGGCCGGCACGATCGCGTTCGCGCAGTTGAGCCCACCCGAGCTGCCGCCCGTGCCGACGACCCCACCCGTGCCAACCCTGCCGCCGGTGCCGACCACGCCACCGCTGCCGACCCTCCCGCCGGTGCCTACCGCGCCACCGGTTCCGGCACCGCCGGTCCCCACCTTGCCGCCGGCGCCGCTGCCGGCGCTACCGCCTGGGCCTCCACCCGTTCCGGCTCGCGCATCCTGACGGCTACTGCCGCCCGTGCCCAAGACACCGCCAGTGCCAGACGGCGCGTCCTCACCCTGGCCGCCACCCGTGCCGACCGCCCCACCCGCGCCGGCCGCAGCGTCGACTGCCAGGCCGCCCGCCGCACCCGAGGCGCCCCCCATGGCGTCGGGCAAGGCCGCGTCGGGCGCAACCTGGGTGACGCCGCCGCTGCCCGCAGCGCCGCCGGCCCCGACTCCGCCCGACGCCACAGCGCCGCCGCCCGCCATGCTGCCGCCAAGCCCCCCGCCCGCGGTGCCGCCGGTTTCGGCCGTAGCACTGCCGGTTTCGCCGCCGGTTTCGGCGCTCCCACCCGCACCCCCGTTGCGCCACTTCTGCAGCACCTCGGGAGGAGTGAGATCCACGCAGGCAACCGCGAACACGGCCAGGGCAAGAAGCGGCAGAGCGCGCAAGTATGTCCTGCCCATCTTCGCCGTATCGCGCGGGGAGCGCGCCCCCGCGTCTGCCGGAACGCTGCGACTTGGATCAACCGAACGTGTCATCATCGGGTGTGGGCTGAAGGCAACTCCGCTGTCTGCCTGCGATAGAACAGAGGATGCACTATGACTATGCCACAACCCTGTGGTTGCGAGCAGGCCAACTGGCTCATTTCTGTGACGACGAACGCAGAATCGGGTCGTCCATCTGACTACATCCCCCTTCCCCGCGCCTTCCTTGCTCGCTCTCGGCCGACACCATGCGGGGACCGTCGCGGCGCCGCACGCGCAACCAGCATCGTCGTCAGCATGTGTTGGCGGCGTCAAGGGCACGTCTCATGGGCCCATATCCCAGGGCGTGATGTGAAAACCCAATGCCTTCCTCGGGACCTCGAGTGGCAAATGCCACACGGCCATGACCTGGCTACGGGGCTTCATCGAGTCGAAGCAGTAGCCGACCGCCCGCCGCAGCGGTGCCGGCGTGTGGACACGCGCGCGTTTCCGCAGGACCATGGGCCATGGCCAGGCCAATCCTGCTCGTCACGGCATTCCTCGGGCTCTGCGCGGCGCGCGCGGCGGTAGCGGCCACCATTGCGGTAGGCCCCACGGACTCGTATCAGAGAATCGAAGCGGCCCAGGCCGGCGACGAGGTTGTGATCGCACCGGGCACCTATGCCTTCCGTGTGCACCTGACCAAGGCAGGCACTGCGGATAGGCCGATCGTGATTCGCGCGCAAGATCCGGCGCAACCGCCGGTCTGGGATCTCTCCGACACGCTGGTCGAGAACGCCCCGGGCAGCTACAAAGCCGGCGACCGGGGCCGCGGCTGCTGGCAGGTGAGCGGCGGCGCGCACTACCACATCTCGGGCATCGTCTTGCGCGGCTGTCACAACGCCGGCAACAATTCGGCGGGGTTGCGTTACTACAACGGCGCGCGCGGCATCGTCCTGCGCGATTGCGTGTTCCGCGGCAACGACAACGGCCTGACCGGTGGCACCCAAGACAGCGACATCACGGTCGAGTACTCGGAGTTCGACGGCAACGGCAACACCGCGGCGTCGGCGCCCACGCACAACATCTACGTTTACGGCGGCACGTTCACCTTGCGCTATTGCTACGTGCACGACCCCGTGCAGGCGCAGAACTTCCATATCCGCGCCACGCAGTCCGTGATCGAATACAACTGGTTCGCCCGCGCCAAGTCCTACGAGGGCGATTTGATGTCGAGCGACGACCTCGCCGGCACCAGTGCCGTGCGGCAGGTCATGCTCCTGCGCGGCAACGTTCTCGTGCAGAACAGCCAGCCGGGGAACAACTCGCAAGTGATCGCGGTCTACAACGACGGCGAGGTCGCCGGCCTGTCGTTCTCGGTGCGCCTCGTGAACAACACCTTCGTCGGCAACGGCGGCCGCGCCGCACTGGTTCACCTGTCGAACGCCGACGGCACGGCAATGCGCGCCGAGCTGGCCAACAACATCGTCTACGGTACCTCGGTGGTCACACTCGTCGAGGATACGGACAACGGCTTCGTTTCGGGCAGCAACAACTGGATCATGACGGGCGCCAGCGACAGCGGGCTCACGGCGAGCATCAGCGGGTCGGATCCCGGGTTTGCCGACAAGGCCGGCAAGGATTTCACTCTGGCGGACGGCAGCAGCGCCATCGGCAAGGCCGGCAGCGCTTCGGATCTGCCGGCCTACGAGTACTACCGCGACGAGGTGACAGCCCGTCACAGCCGCGTGCGGGCGAGCGCAGCGGATCTCGGTGCGTTCGAGAGCACGACCGCGAGCACGCCGCTCGGGCCCTACGGCGCTTCCATCACCCCCACGCTCGATGCCGGCTCGGATGCCAAGCCCGAAAGCGATGCCACGGCGGCGGGCGGCGGCGGTGGCAGCGGCACGGGTGGCGGAAGCGGCCGCGGCGGTGCGGGCGGCGCCACGGCGGCGCCCGACGCGAGCCTCGGCACCGGAGGAGCAACGGGGCGCGGGGGTGCGGGCGGTACCGCCGCGTCGCCCGACGCGAGCCCGGCCGGGGGTGGCGCAGATGGAGGCGCCGACGCCGGGGCAGCGGGAGACAGCGTCGCACCCGACGCACGCGTGACGTCCGGCGGCGGAGCAATGGGCACGGGAGGACGGGCCGGAACGGGCGGCGCACTTGGAGCTGGAGGCTTGCCCGCAACCGACGGAGCGATGTCGCAGCCGTCCGCGGGGAAACCCTCGGGGTGCGGTTGCGCCGTCGCGAGCCGACGACCGCGCGGACCGTGGTGTTTGCTCGGGCTGCTCGCCGCGCTGCTACTGGCACGGACGCGGCAGGCTGGGGCCCCAAACGCGTCTACACCGGCGCGCTCACCCGGCGGCGCGCCGTGGCGGCCACGGCGGCGTCGTTGTCCGCGCACATCCGTTCCAGGGTGTCGCGCGCGCGTGGGTCGGCCAGCACGGCCAAGGTTTCCACCACGGCCAGGCGCACGCTGGCATCGGCGTCGCGCGAGGCCGCCACGATCTGCGCCACCGCCACCCGCGAGCCGAAATGCCCGAGTGCCCGCACGGCGGTGCGGCGCATCGCGGGATCGCCGTCGGCGAGAAGGCGGATGATGGCCGGCTCGGACGCGGGATCCGCCAGGTGCGCCAAGGCTTCGACGATGGGCAGGCGGGCCGCCCCGCTTTCGCGTTCCAGAAGCTCGGTCAGACGAGGGGCCGCCGCAATGTCGCCCACCGCGATCAGCGCCCGGATAGCCTCGGAACGGGTCTGAGGATCCGACTCGGCCTGGTCGAGCAGCATCTCGACCACGGCCGGCCCGCGGTGCTGCCCCAGCGCCACCACGATGGACCGCCGGGTTTCGACGTCGGCGCTGGTGAGCAGCGGCTGCAGGAAGTCCACGACCTGGGAGCCGAGCTGCGTGGTGATGACGGCCATGGCCTTGGCTCGCAAGATGGCATCGGAAGAGGAGAGGCAGTCACGCAGGAAGCTCAACTGACTGCCGTGAGAATTCACCCGCATCACGTCCAGCGCTTGCGAGCGCAGCGCCGGTCGGACCGCGCACTCCTGCACGAGCGCCTCCGATACCGCGGCCGCATCCAGCCGGGTCAGCGCCGCCAACGCCGCCTCGCGCACCATGGAGCTGCGGTCGCAGAGCAGCTTGACGATGGCGCGGGCCGAGTCGCCCTGTCGCAGTCGCGCCAGGGCGCTTGCCGCCGCCGCTCGGATGGCCTCGTCACCATCGCCCAGCGAGGCCACCAGGCCGGGCACCAACTCGACCAGGCCGAGCGCGCCGATGCAATTGCAGGCCAGCACGCGCACGTTGCGGTTGTTGCAGCCCAGGCCTTCGCCCAGGGCCGGCGCGATCTCGCCGCCGATGGACACCGCGCAGAACTGCAGCACCTCGCGCAGAGCCGGGTCGCAGCCCGCCAGCACCAACGTGGCATAGAGCGGCCGCAGGCGCAGGGCGCGCACGAGCTGAGCGCCCGCCTCTTTCTCGGACATCTCGCGGCCGCTGCCGTACGCGTCCTCGTCCGAGCCGCTGAGCACCTGCACCACGCGAGCTTGCACCTCGACCGCCGCGGGCGAGCCCAAGTGCACCCATGCCTCGATGTTGCGCAAGATGCGCTCGTCCGGCTGCGCTTCGAGCGCCCGGCCGATGGCGCGCAAACACGCAGCGAAGGTCTGGCTATCTTGATCCTCGCGCAGTAGGCGCGCCAGCGCGCCCAGGGCCTCGGGCGAGCCGATCTTGCCGAGCGCCTCGACGACACCCAGGCGGATGCTCTCGTCTTCGAGCAAGCCGACGAGCGGTCCCACGGCCTGCGCATCGCCGATCTCGCCGAGCGCATCCACGGCCGCGAAGCGCAACCAGGGATCGCGGTCGAGCGCCTTGACCAGGGAGCCCACCGCCACGGTGGCGCGCAACTGCGCCAGAGCGTCGATGGCGGCCTGGGCCACGTTGGCATCCCGGTGCTCGAGCAGGCCCACCAGGTGCGGGACGGCCACGGGATCGCGCGTGCGGCCGAGCACGTTCGCCGCGAACATGACCAGCTCGGCGTCGTCGCTGCGCAGGGCGCGCAGCAGCGCCGGGATACTGCGCGGGCCGCCACGCGACAGCGCCTCCATTGCGGCGTTGCGGCGCACCGAGTGGTCGCCATCGCCCACCATGACGAGAAGCTCGTCGGGGTCGGCCGCTTGCGCGGCGCGGTCGATGGCCTGCTCGCGCCCGGGGCGCTCTCGCGCGTCCAGCGCGGCCAGCAAGGCCGAGGTCAGCGAATCGTGGGCCGTCTCGCCGGCCGGAGCGGTCGAGGGTGACTTCTTTGCGCTCGTCATGTGCTTCTCCGTACGACTCTGCCCTTCCTAGGTCTGCGGCGGCTTTTCCGAGCCGCCGGTCAGCTTCTCGACCAGGGGAATCAACGCGGCCGGATTGAACGGCTTGCGCAGGTAGGCCCGCGCCCCGGCGTCCAGGCCGCGCTGCACGTCCTCGTCGCGTCCTTCGGTGCTGACGATGACCACCGGCACCCGCTCCACCAGCCCGGCCCCGGCGCTCGTGGCCAGGAATTCCAGGCCGTCCATGACCGGCATGTTCACGTCCAGGAAAATGATGTCGGGCTCGCCGTCGGCCGCGATGGCGTCCAGCGCTTCCTGACCGTTGCGCGCGTCGCGCACGCGATAGTCCTTCGGGCTCGACAGGCACTGACGGAACAGAGCCCGAATCATGCTCGAGTCGTCGACCACCAGTATCCGTTTCATGCATCTCTCCTGCGCTTGCTCTGCTCGGGACCAAGGTTCTGTGCCAGCGCGGCGCGCACGACGGCAGCCGGCAGCTCGGCGAGTGGCAGCACGGCATCGGCAGCGCCACGTAGGATAGCCTCGCGCGGCATGCCGAACACCACCGAGGTCGCCTCGTCCTGGGCGAAGGTGGCGGCGCCCGCCTGCTTCATCTCCATGAGCCCCTGCGCGCCGTCGTCGCCCATGCCGGTCATGACGAGACCCACGGCGCGCGGGCCGACCGCCTGCACCACGGAGCGGAAGAGGACGTCGACGCTCGGGCGGTGGCGCGAAACCAGCGGCCCCTCGATGACCTCGACGTGACAACGCTTGCCCTGCCGGCGCAGCACCAGGTGGCGATCACCGCGCGCGATCAACGCTTGACCGCGCACCACCGCATCGCCGCTCGCCGCCTCGCGGACCGCGATGCGCGCCGATTTGGCCAGGCGATTGGCGAAGGCGGCGGTGAAACCCATCGGCATGTGCTGCACGATCAGGAGCGGCGGAGAATCGAGGGGCATGGCATCGAGAAGGAAGCGCAAGGCCTCGGTGCCCCCGGTGGAAGCCCCCACCGCAACAATCGTCTCCACCTCGACGCCCAAACGGGGCGCCACCCCGCGCGGTAGCACGGCGTCGGCTGTCTGGCGCGGCACGACGGTCGGGTACGACGCCGCGTCCGGGCCGGGCGGCCGATCGCGCAGGCGTGCGACGTCGTTTTGGCCCAGCTCATCGCCGATCGCCCTCCGCACGCCCTTGCCTTGGCGGCCCGCCGCCACGCGGGCCATGGCCGCGCCGCGCACCGACTCGACGAGCGCGACCGCCGACTCGTGCAGGAAATCCCGCACCCCCATGCGCGGCTTGGCCAGGATGTCGACCGCGCCCAGCTCCAGCGCGCGCAGGGCCTTCTCGCTGCCCGCTTCGGCATAGCTCGAGCACACCACCACGGGCAGCGGTCGTTCGCTCATCAGCTTGTGCAGGAACGTCAACCCGTCCATGCGCGGCATCTCCAGGTCGAGCACGATCACGTCGGGCGAGAAGCTCGTCATCTTCTGCTCGGCGATGAGCGGGTCCGAGGCGATCCGCACGCTGATGTCGGGCTCGCTCGACAGGATGGTCGAGAGCGCCTGGCGGACCACGGCGGAATCGTCCACCACCAGCACCTTGAGTCCGGGGCGCGCCTCGTCCACCATGGCTAGCCGCTCCCCCCGCCTGCGCCGCCGCTCTCGGTCGCGCGCCGGACGTACACCGTGGGCATCACCGTGCGCATGTCGGCTGCGCAGCTCGCGTGCAGAGTCTCGGCGTGACCCAGAAACAGGTAGCCGCCCGGCTGCAGGTGACCAAGCAGGCGGCTGGTGATGCGCGCCCGCGCGCCTTGGTCGAAGTAGATGAGGACATTGCGACAGAGGATCAGATCGCAGTGGCGCGGGACCGGGTAGCTGTCCGCGTGCAGGTTGAGCTGCGCGAAGCGCACCACGGCGCGCACCTCGGGCCCCACCTTCATCGTCCCCTCCTTGGCGCGTACCCCGCGCAGCATGAAGGCGCGGCGGTACTCGCCGGGAATCGTGTCGGCTTTCTCGATGGGCCAGATGCCGGCCCGCGCCTTGTCCAAGGCCCGCGTCGACAAGTCCGTGGCCAGGATGTCGATGTGCCAGCCCGCGTGGGGCGGCAGGTGCCGCAGCAACACCATGGCCAGCGAGTACGGCTCCTCGCCCGTGGCGCAACCCGCGCTCCAGGCGTGGACGTAGCGCGACCGCCGTCCGGCCGCGGCCGCTTCGCGCCACGCCGGCAGGACCTTGTCTTCGAGAAGCTCGAAGTGCTTGCGTTCGCGGAAAAAGCTGGTTTCGTTGGTGCTGATGGCATCGAGCATGTGCACGCGCTCGCTGGCGCCACCGGGTTCGCTCACCAGGTCGTAGTACGCGCCGAACGAACGCAGGCCGAGCGCGCGCAGGCGCCGGCCGAGCCTCGCGACCACCAGCGCCTTCTTGGCGCTGGTGAGGTGAATGCCCGCCTCCCGCTCGATCAGGTCGCGCAGCAGCGAGAATTCGCGATCGCCAAGCGTAGGCGTTTCCAGCACCGGCACCAGAAGCGGTGTGACGGATGCCCGCGCGAGCCGCGACGGCGTGCTCGTCCCGGTGAGAAGCGACCCCGAGCGGGCGTGTCGCGGCGCCATCACGGCGCTCCTCCTTGTGCGATGGCGCTGCGCAGGATGACCGGGACGTCCAAGATCAAGGCGACCCGACCGCTGCCCAGGATGGTCGAGCCGGCCACGCCGGCCAGGTCGCCGAGGAAGCGGCCGAGGGGCTTGACCACGGCCTGGGTTTCGCCTTCGAGCGCGTCCACGATGATGCCCGCCTTGGCCTCGCCACTATGAACCACGACGACGTTCTCGCGCTCGGCCGCCGAGGCTCGCACGCCGAAGAAGGTGCGCAACCTGAGGCAGGGCAACGGGTGCCCGCGCAGCGGCAGCACGGCCAGCCCATCCGGCCCGACGCGCGCGTCGCGGGGCAAATCGATGCATTCCAACACCGATTCCATGGGCAGCACGTAGGTTTCTTCGCCCGCCTTGATGGCGAAACCCGGAATGATGGCCAGGGTCAGGGGAATGCGCAGGCTGAGCGTGGTGCCGTGCCCTACCGTGCTGTCGATGTCGACCGTCCCGCGCAGCGCCTCGAGATGGCGGCGCACGATGTCCATGCCGAACCCGCGGCCGGACAGGTCTCCCACCTCGGCGGCGGTGGAAAACCCCGGCTCGAAGATGAGGCGCAGGATATCCTCGTCGCGCGGGGTTTCGTTGGCCGGCACGATACCGCGCGCCCGCGCCACCTCCAGCACGCGACGCCGGTCGATGCCGCGCCCGTCGTCGCTGACCTGCAGCACGATGCTGCTGGCCTCGCGCCGCGCTCGGATGCTCAGAAGACCGCAAGGATCCTTGCCCAGCTCGCGCCGCTCGGCGGGCGTCTCGATGGCGTGCGAGATGGCGTTGCGCACGATGTG
>JAFGPX010000071.1 GCA_016935975.1 Deltaproteobacteria bacterium | reverse complement strand
TCGGGGTGGGGCATGAGGATCGTCGCGCGGCCGTCGCTGGAAGTGACGGCGGTGATCCCGCGCGGCGAGCCGTTGGGGTTTTCGGGGTAGTGCTGCGTCGGCTGGCCGCGGTGGTCGGCGAAACGGGCGGCGACCAGGCCGGAGGCGTCGAGCGCGGCCAGCGCGTCGTCGTCCGCGAACTCGGCGCGACCCTCGCCGTGCGCGACCGCGATGGGCAGGAGCGAGCCGGCCATGCCCGCGAACAGAACGGACGGCGTCTGCTCGATGCGGAGGAGCGAAAGGCGCGCCTCGAACTGCTCGCTGCGGTTGCGCACGAAGCGCGGCCACAGGGCGGCGCCGGGGACGATCTCCTTCAGGTTCGAGATCATCTGGCAACCGTTGCACACGCCCAGGGTGAAGGTGTCCTTGCGCGCGAAGAAGCGCTGGAACTCGTCGCGCGCCCGGCTGCTGTAGAGGATGGATTTGGCCCAACCTTCGCCGGCGCCGAGCACGTCGCCGTACGAGAAGCCGCCGCACGCGGCGAGCCCGCGGAACCTGTCGAGCGACACGCGTCCACCGTGGATATCGCTCATGTGCACGTCGACCGCCTCGAAGCCGGCTTTGTGGAAGGCGGCGGCCATCTCGACCTGACCGTTGACGCCTTGTTCGCGCAGAATGGCCACGGCCGGGCGGGCGCCGCGGCCGACGAAAGGCGCGGCCACGTCGGCCCACGCATCGAAGCTGGGCCGCAGGCAAAGCCCCGGGTCGGTTTCGTCGATTCGCCGCTCCTGCTCCTCGGCGGCGCAGGTCGGATCGTCGCGCAGCGACTGCATGGCGAGGGTGGTCTCGGACCATACGCCGCGCAAGACGGTACGCCTTTCGGCGAACAGCACCTGGCCGTTGCGACGGACGGCGATCTCGTTGCGGGTGGTCACGCGCCCGCAATCCGAGATGGCGTCGGCGAGCCCATGCTTGGCAAAGCACTCCCTTGCCTTGGTCGCGTCCGCCGCGCGCACCTGCACGACCGCCCCGAGTTCCTCGTTGAAGAGCTGCGCATGCGGATCGCCGCTTGCGGGCAGATCGATCTCCACGCCGCAGCCGCCCGCAAAGGCCATCTCGACCAGAGTGACGAACAGGCCGCCGTCGGAGCGGTCGTGGTAGGCGAGGAGCTTTTCTTCGGCCGCCAGCTCCTGGACGGCCGCGAAGAATCCTCGCAGGCGTGCCGGGTCGTCGAGATCCGGCGGCACGTCGCCGAGCTGGCCGAAGACTTGCGCCAGGGCCGAGCCGCCCAAGCGGTTCTTGCCGTCGCCGAGGTCGACGAGCAGGAGGACGGTCTCGCCCCGGTCGGTGCGTAGCTCGGGCGTGAGCGCGCGCCGCACGTCGGTGACCGGCGCGAAGGCGCTGACGATGAGCGACAGCGGCGCGGTCACACGCTTCTCCTTGCCGCCCTCGCGCCACACCGTGCTCATGGACATCGAGTCCTTGCCCACGGGAATGGCGATGCCGAGGGCAGGGGCCAGCTCTTCGCCCACGGCGGCCACGGCGTCGAAAAGGCGCGCGTCCTCGCCGGGATGGCCGGCGGGCGCCATCCAGTTGGCCGAAAGCTTCACGTCGGCAAGCCGAGCGATGGGCGCGCTGGCGATGTTGGTGATGGCCTCGCCCACGGCCATGCGCACCGAGGCCGCGGCGTCGAGCAGGGCCAGCGGCGTGCGCTCGCCCATGGCCATGGCCTCGCCGCAAAAGACATCGTAGCTCGTCGCGGTCACGGCCGCGTCGGCCACGGGCACCTGCCATGGTCCCACCATCTGATCGCGGCAGATGAGCCCGGTCACGGTGCGATCGCCGATGGTGATGAGGAAGGTCTTGTCCGCCACGGCCGGCAGGCGCAGGACGCGCAGGATGGCCGCGCCGAGCTCGATGCCCGCCGTGGAGAACGGCCGCTGCGTGATGCTCGCGCGCTCGACGTCGCGGACCATCTTGGGCGGCTTGCCCAGCAGCACGGAAAGCGGCATGTCGATGGGCGTAGTACCGAAATGCTGGTCGGTGACGACCAGATTGCCGTCGGCGGTGGCCTGCCCCAGCACCGCGCAGGGGCAGCGCTCCCGCCGGCACAAGGCCGCGAACGCGTCCAGCTTCTCGGCGGCGATGGCCAGGACGTAGCGCTCTTGCGCTTCGTTGCACCAGATCTCGTGCGGCGCCATGCCGGGCTCGTCGTTGGGGATCTTGCGCAGCTCGAAGCGGGCGCCGCGCCGGCTGTCGTGCACCAGCTCGGGCAGGGCGTTCGACAGGCCGCCGGCGCCGACGTCGTGGATCGACAGGATGGGGCTCGCTTCACCCAAGGCGCAGCAGCGGTCGATGACCTCCTGGCAGCGCCGCTGCATCTCGGGGTTGTCGCGCTGGACCGAGGCGAAGTCGAGATCCTCCTCGGAGGCTCCCGAGGCCATGGACGAGGCGGCGCCGCCGCCCAGGCCGATGAGCATGGCCGGGCCGCCCAGCACGACGATGGCCGCGCCGGCGGGAACCTGGCCCTTCTTCACGAGCGGCAGGCGGATGTTGCCGAAGCCGCCCGCGACCATGATGGGCTTGTGGTAGCCGCGCACCTCGGGGCCGCTCGTTCCCGGTACCTCCATCTCGAACGTCCGGAAGTAGCCCGCGATGTTGGGCCGGCCGAACTCGTTGTTGAAGGCCGCGCCGCCGATGGGGCCCTCCAGCATGATGTCGAGCGCCGAGACGATGCGATTCGGCTTGCCGAAGTCCTTCTCCCACGGCCGCACGGCGCCGGGCAGGCGCAGGTTCGAGACCGAGAAGCCGGTGAGACCGGCCTTGGGCTTGGACCCGCGGCCGGTGGCGCCCTCGTCGCGGATCTCGCCGCCCGAGCCGGTCGAGGCGCCGGGGTAGGGCGAGATGGCGGTCGGATGGTTGTGGGTCTCGACCTTCATCAAGATGCCGACCGACTCGCGGACAAAGCCGTAGCTGCCGGTTGCGGGATCGGGCCAGAAGCGCCCGGCCGCAGGCCCCGCGATGACCGCGGCGTTGTCGCTGTACGCCGACAGCACCCCGGCCGGGCTCTGCTCGGTGCTGTTGCGGATCATCTTGAAGAGCGACTTTGTTTGCGGCTCGCCGTCGATGATGAAGTCGGCGTTGAAGATCTTGTGCCGGCAGTGCTCGCTGTTGGCTTGCGCGAACATCATCAGCTCGACATCCGTCGGGTTGCGGCCGAGGGCGCGGAAGCTCTCGATCAGATAGTCGATCTCGTCGGGAGCCAGGGCCAGTCCCATGCCGCGGTTGGCGGCCTCGATGGCGGCGCGGCCCTGGCCGAGCACGTCCACGGTCGACAAAGGTCGCGGGCTGGCGTGATGAAACAGCCGCTCCGCTTCGGTTTCGCTCGCCAGCACCGATTCGGTCATGCGGTCGTGGATGGCGGCGCGCAGGGCAGCCTCGTCCGCGACGTCGCCGGCCAGCGTGTACCAGATGCCGCGCTCGATGCGCCGGACCTTGCCGAGCCCGCAGTTCCTGGCCACGTCGGTGGCCTTGGACGACCAGGGCGAGATGGTGCCGACGCGCGGCACCACCAGCAGCCGGCGTCCTTCGAGCGCGTGCGTCTCGGCGTGCGGGCCATAGCGCAGCAGCCGATCGAGCACGCGCAGCTCGTCATCGGCGAGCGCTTCCGCCAGCTCCGCGAAATGCACGAACTCGGCCGCGATCTCGCGAATTCCCGGATTCGCCGTCCGGATCCTGGCGAGCCGCTTGGCCAGCCGGGCCGGGGTGAAGGAGGGGGCGCCGCGCAGTACGAGCATGGTCATCGGAAAGCCGCAGGAAGAGTTGCGCTTCCGGCGGCGGAATGCAACCCGGATCCACGTTCGGACGGGGGTGGACATTCGCACGCGGGCGGGGCTATGTGTTGAGACACCGTGAACACTCGATCCTCGACGACTCGATCCCAACTGGTGCGGGGCGGTCCGATTCTGCTCGCTCTCCTCGCGCCGACCTCCGCGTGCGTCATGCCAGGCCAGACGCCGGCCACCGGCCAGGCCGCCGAGCTGCTCGGTTCGTGCGGCCCCGAGGGCCTGATCGACGACGGCGAAGACGGCAACAACCAGACCAAGCCGGCGGGCGAGCGCGGCGGCTACTGGTACACCTTCATCGACCCGACCAATTCGGGCACCACGGTCTGGCCCGAGCCCGGAACGCAGGGTGGGGCCTTCGCCATGTCCGAGGGCGGGGCAAACGGCTCGAAGTTCGCGGCTCGCGCCAAGGGCCGGGTGGGCACGGCCGATATCGTGTTCGGCGCCCTGGGCATGAACTTCGTGGACCCCATGGCCCCGTACGACGCGTCCAAGTACGAGGGCGTCTCCTTCTGGGCCAAGAAGGGGCCAGGCAGCTACGGCAAGGTCCGCTTCAAGGTGCCCGACGTGTCCACCCACGAGGCTGGCGGCGTCTGTCGCGAATGCTTCAACGACTTCGGCGCGACTCTCCTCCTGACCGAATCCTGGCAGCGCTTCGTCTTCCCGTGGCGCAAGCTCAAGCAGCTTCCCGATTGGGGCTCGCCCCGGCCGCACAGGATCAAGCCCGCCAAGCTCTTCGGCATGCAGTGGCAGGTCGACCAGCCCGGGGCCAGCTTCGACATCTGGGTGGACGACCTGGAGTTCGTCGGATGCGACTAGCGGTCCTCGCGGTCACTCTCGCGTTCGCCGGCGTTGCGTGCATCCAGACGCTGGGGGGCCGGCAGAACGCGCCCCAGCCGGCGCGTGGATCGGCCGGCGGCAAGCAGGCGCAGGAGGCGGTCGAGGTCGCCGACTTTCCCAAGCCCGCTCCGCTTGGCGCCCACGCCTTTTCGGACAAGACCGGCAACGAGTACGCGGATCGCTTCCTCGCCCACTGGAACGACATGCACGCGGCCGAGAACGGCTACTTCAGCCCCGAGGGCGTGCCCTACCACGCGGTCGAGACGTTGCTCGTCGAGGCGCCCGACTACGGCCACGAAACCACGTCCGAGGCGATGAGCTACTGGCTGTGGCTCGAGGCCGCCTACGGCAAGTTCACCAAGGACTGGCAGCCGCTTGCCAAGGCCTGGGATACCACCGAGGCCTATCTCATTCCGACGCCGGCGGACCAGCCCACGGCCGGCTCGTACACGGACGCGCACCCGGCCGTGTTCGCGGGCGAGCAGGACCAGCCGAGCGCCTATCCCGTGCCGCTCGACAACACGGCGCCCACCGGGCGCGATCCGCTGGCCAAGGAATTGCGAGAAACCTACGACACGCCGTTCGTTTACGGCATGCACTGGATCGTCGACGTGGACAACTGGTACGGCTTCGGCCGGCGCGGGGATGGGGTGTCGCGCCCGGCGTACATCAACACCTTCCAGCGCGGCGAACAGGAATCGGTGTGGGAGGCGATCGCGCAGCCCTGCTGGGACGACTTTCGCTTCGGCGGCGACAACGGCTACCTCGATCTCTTCGTCAAGCAGAGCGGCTACGCGAAGCAGTGGAAGTACACCACGGCGCCCGACGCGGACGCGCGCGTGGTGCAGGCCACGTACTGGGCCAAGGCGTGGGCCGACGAGCAGGGCGCGGGCGGAACCGTCTTGCCGCTGGTCAAGAAGGCGGCGAAGCTGGGCGACTATCTCCGCTACGCGCTCTTCGACAAGTATTTCAAGACCCAGGGCTGCCAGTCTCCGCAGTGCCCGGCGGGCGAGGGCCGGGACGCCGCGCACTGGTTGCTGTCGTGGTACTACGCCTGGGGCGGATCGATTGCCAAGGCGGGCGGCTGGTCGTGGCGCATCGGTTCCAGCACCGCGCACGGCGGCTACCAGAACCCGTTCGCGGCCTGGGTCCTGGCGAACGACCGGGCGCTGCGGCCGCTGTCCAAGAACGGCCCTGGCGACTGGGCCAAGAGCCTGGAGCGCCAGCTCGAGCTCTACCGCTGGCTGCAGTCGGCCGAAGGCGGCATCGCCGGCGGCGCGACCAATAGCTGGCGCGGCCGCTACGAGAAGTTCCCGGGCAACGTGCCGACCTTCCACAAGCTGGCGTACGTCGAGGCGCCGGTCTACGTGGATCCGCCGAGCAACAGATGGTTCGGCTTCCAGGCCTGGACCATGGACCGCGTCGCCCAGCTCTACTACGTGACCGGCAACGACAAGGCCAAGGTCATCCTCGATCGCTGGGTGAAGTGGGTGCTGGGCATCGTGCGCCTTGCCAAGAACGGCGGTTTCGAGATCCCGTCGGATCTCGCGTGGTCGGGCGCGCCCCAGCTCGACTGGGACGATAGGACCCGGAACTGGAACGGCAAGGACGCGAGCCACAACAAGACGCTGCACGTGAAGGTGAAGTCGTGGGGCCAGGACGTGGGCGTGGCCGGGGCGCTGGCGCGCACGCTGCTCTTCTACGCGGCCAAGTCGGGCGATCGCGCGCCGGCCAAGCTGGCCAAGGAGCTGCTCGACCGCATGTGGAAGAAGTATCGCGACGACAAGGGCGTGGCCGCGCCGGAGACGCGGTCGGACTACAAGCGCTTCGGCGACAAGGTGTACGTCCCGGCGGGATGGCGCGGCCGGATGCCGAACGGCGATCCCATCGACTCGCATTCGACCTTTGCCAGTATCCGCACGCGCTACACCAAGGATGCCGACTGGCCCAAGGTCGAGGCCGCGATGCGCGGCGGGCCGGCTCCGACCTTCGCGTACCACCGCTTCTGGGCCCAAGCCGACATCGCCCTGGCCAACGCCACCTTCGCCATGCTCTACCCCGACGGCCTCAAGGCCGGGGCCGCTCCTGCCGTCGAGGCCAAGCCCGCGACCAAGGCCGGCAAGGGCAAGAGGCGCGCGAGGTAGCGAGGAAGAGGGCGCAGAGGGGAAGGAGGGCGCGGAGGCCCACGCCTTCTGCTCTCTCGGTTCCCCCTGTGTCCTCGGGCTTTTCTATGGTATCGATGGGCCTCGGCTAGCTCACTGGAGAAGACATTCATGATTCGCACCGCTCTCGTTTCGACCCTTCTGCTTTCCCTGTTCGCGGCGCCGGCGCGCGCCGAGGAGGTCAAGGTCGGCATCGTCGATTTGCGACGCGCGCTGGGCGAGACCGAGGAGGGAAGGAAGGCTCGCGCCAGGCTCAAGAAGGACTTCGACAAGAAGCAGAAGGAGCTCGACGAGCAGCAGGAGGAGCTCAAGAAGGCCATCGAGGATCTCAACAAGAAACGCACCCTGCTCCCGGCCGAGACGGTCCGCCAGAAGGAGACCGAGCTGCAGGAGCGGGTGGGCAAGGTGCAGCAGACCTACCTGCGGCACCAGCAGGATCTCGCCTCGAAGGAAGAAGAGGCGACGGCGCCCATCGTCGATCGTCTCCACCGCATCATCGGTAGGATCGCGGCGGCGGAGAACTTCACCGTGGTGCTCGACAAGTCGGCCGGCGTGGTGTTCTCCAAGCCGCATCTCGATCTGACCAACGAGGTCATTCGCCGTTTCAACGCCGGCGAAGAGAAGTCGGCCTCCTCCAAGAAGTCGGCCGGCGATTCGAAGAAGAAGAAGAAGTAGCGCGGTCGCTGGGGAAGCCCGTGGGCAAGATGGACATCCTGGCCATCCAGGCGGTGCTTCCCCATCGCTACCCCTTTCTGCTCGTGGATCGCGTGGACGAGCTCGGCGAGCAGAAGATCGTCGCGCGCAAGATGGTGACCGCGGACGAGCCGTTCTTCCAGGGGCACTTTCCCGGCCGTCCCATCATGCCTGGCCTGCTCATCCTCGAAGCTCTGGCTCAGGCCGGCGCGCTCCTGGTCGCCCCCAAGGCCGGGTTCGACCCCGCGCGCGACGCCATCTTCCTGATGTCCGTGGACAAGGCGAAGTTCCGTAGACCCGTGGTTCCAGGGGATGCGCTGCTTTTGGAGGTCGTTGTGCTGCGCAAGGGCAGCGCCGTGTGGAAGATGCGGGGCCGCGCCCTGGTCGACAACACCGTCGTGGCCGAGGCGGAGTTCCTGGCCGGCATCAAGCGACCACAGGCCCCGTGAGGGAGGCCGCGGCCCGGCGCTGCTGCAAGGACGGACATGAAACGCCCATCGACAGGAACCAGGTGGTCCGCGTGCCTAGCCATCCTGGTGTCGTTCGCGACCGTTCCATCCTGCAAGTGTCGGCGCTCTTTGCGGCGCGGGGACGCGGCCGCCGTCATCGTCGTGGCTCCGCGGCGGGACGCTGCCCCGCCACCCAAAGTGCCCGAGCAAGAGCCCAACGAAAGTCACGAGCAGGCACAGGCCTTGGCGCTGGGGGCCGAGGCGTCGGCGGTACACGTGGAGGCGAGCCTGGAGCCTGGCGAGGATGGCAAGGTCCGGGACGTGGATCTCTTCAAGCTGGTCGTGCCGGGCGAGCGGCAGGTGGCGGCCAAGGACGCGTCTTCGGTCGACGCCGGGGCCGTTTCCGAAGACCCGCGACTGGTGGCTCGCCGTTTGTGGGTCGAGATCGCGCCACAAGGCGGGGCAGGGCTCGGACTGCAACTGCAGGACGAGGCGGGCCGTCCACTCGCGGGCGTCCGGGTCGAGACGGGCGCGGTGGGCGGCGTGCCGAACCTCGCGGTGTTGCCGGGGCTGACCTATTTCATACGGGTGAGACCGCTGACCAAGCCGGCCAAGGGCGCCCCACACCAGACGGCCGGCTGCCAGTACCTGCTGACGGCCCGAATCGGGGATTTCGAGGTCGCCGACGAACGCGAGCCCAACGGCACGGCGGAAACCGCCATCCCCGTGGCCGTGACGGGAACCGTGGAGTTGGCCGGCTACCACGGCTGGCCGCGCGACGAGGACTTCTATCGCATGCCCTTGCCGGAAACCCTCTCTGCCCTCGACGCGGAGCTCGATGCGGTTGTGGGAGTGGCGTCTAGCATCCAGGTGCTCGACGGTTCGGGAAAGCCCCTGGCATCGGCCAAGGGCCGCAGGAGCGAGCGGCTGGCGCTGCGCAACGTCATCTTGCAGCCGGCCGCAGCCGAATCCCCGCCGACCGCCCGCCACGTCTTCCTCGTGGTGCGCGCCGAAAGCGGTCAGAACCGCGAGCAGCGCTACGTTCTGCGGATTACATGCGGACTACTCAGGCGCAACGCCGAGGTCGAGCCCAATGACAAAGTCGAGAGCGCAACCTTGGTAGGGGACGGCACCTACTCGGGCTACCTGACCTCGGGCGACGTCGACTGGTATCGCTACGAGGGGGAGGGGGCGCGCGACGTGACGGTCGAGGTTTCGTTCCCGGCGCGGGTACGCGGCAAGATCGAGTCCTTCCGGCCCGGAAACCTTGCCGCGGGCGCGGGAAGGACGCGAAAGCCGCGGCAGACCGTCACGCTGTCCGCCATGGCGACCCACGGTCAGCCGCTCGCACTGCGCGTGTCGGGCATCAGGGCCGACGGCAACCCCAACGAGCCCTATGCCATGAGAATCAGCAGCGTGCCATCGGCGGCCACGGCGCCTGCCGCCCCCGCGAATCCCTAGCATTGAGGCTTGCGCAACGGACGCGGCGCGGGGGCATCCAATGGTCGAAGCGCCATGCGGGACCACCGTCATAGACCCGACAGACCGAGGCGCGAGCCTCGGAAAAAAATGCAGGCCCACATCGGGAGACCGCGACACGCATGTCAGATGGGGGTCAGGAAATGGGTCGATTTGCCGATACAGGATGCATGCGGCAGAAGCGCCCAAACAGCGTCAGAAGCAGAGATCGAGGATGATCGGAGCAAGCAACTTGACTGCCGGGCCGCGATGTTGCAAGCCATATTCGTAGGCAGAGGAATTTCGATGCTGGAGCCTTGGATCATCGACGAAATACGTCGCCGCGAGGAAGAGCGGCGGCGCGGTGATCGGCCTCAGCTCGAGCTGCCCGTGCCCGATGGCCGGTTGCCCAGCCAAGGGGATCGTGACGACGCGCACGACGAGCAGGGCGACAAGGCGCCCGAGCGCGGCGTCGTGATCATCGGAATGTAGGCTCGGCGGCGCTCGTGTCGGCGTATGGCGCTTGGCGCCATTTCCGAGTGGGTTTTTGGCTCTGCGGCCGAAAGCGCCTTATCAAGGTGCTATGACGCCGGAGCAATCGTGTGGGAGACGTGATTTCCGCGTACACAAGCTGATCGGCCGCGAAGCCGAGAAGCGCGGCCTGTACGCCGCCCTGGACCGGGCGGTGAGATTCGAGGCGCCCCAATTCGTGACCCTGGTGGGCAGCGCCGGGATGGGCAAGACGCGCCTGCTGGCCGAGTGGCTCAAGGAGGTGGCGGAGAAGGGCGAGTTCCGCTGCGTGCGGGTCTCGGCGGTGGGGGCCAACGAGGGCGCCGAGGCCATGGGTCTCGTGGGGCGGCTGCTGCGGGCCCGCATCGGCATTGGCGCCGCCACGGCCCCGGTCGCGGCAGTGGCCCAGGTGCGCGCCGAGCTGCAAGCGGTCTTTGGCGACCGGCGGGTCTCGGAGATAGCCGGCCTTCTGGGCGGATACATGGGACTGGAAGGGGCGGAAGGCCCTCTCGTGCGATCCCTGGCCATGCGTCCCGAGCAGCAAAGCGATCTTTCCCGGGCCGTGCTCTGCCGGTTTCTCGAAGAAGACGCGCGCTACCAGCCCGCGCTCTACGTCATCGACGACGGCCACTTGGCCGATGGCGAAGCCTTGGATTTGCTGCAGCGCCTGCGCACCGATCTGGGCGAAGCCCCGTTGGTCTTCGTCGTGGCGGCACGGCCGGAGCTGTACGTCCGCCAGCCCAACTGGAGCCGCGTGGAAGGCAGCCACGTGCGCCTGGACCTGGGGCCCCTCGCGCCGCTCGAAATGGAGGTCTTCGTGCTTGCCGCGCTGGCCGCCGAGTCCCTGGCGCCCGGCCTGGCCGAACGCGCCGCGCTCGAATCGGGCGGCAACCCGCTGCTGCTCGGCGAGCTGCTCGCCGCCTACTACGAGCACGGCATTCTGGCGTGCGACACCCGGAACGCCTGGTGGTTCGACGGCGACCGCGCCGAGCGGGAGGGAGCGGCGCTGTGTCCGGAGCTGCGGGCCGCGGCGCGCGTGGCCGAGCTGTCGCCCAGCGAGCGCGAGCTTCTGGCCCGTGCGGCGGCCATGGGCAGCATCTTCTGGACCGGCGGCTTGGTGGCCCTGGGGCGACTGGGGGCGGAGCCTTGGGATCCCAGTCTGGTCTTCGCGCCCGATCCGTCCATCGAGGAAACCAAGCGCATGGTGGCGCTGCTGGCCGAGCGCGGCTATCTCAAGAAGGCCGAGTCGAGCTACATGGGCGACGATACCGCATGGTGCTTCGTCGACGCGGACGAGCGCGTGCTCGTCGAGTCCACCGTCGATCCCGAGATCACACGCCGGCGCAAGTGCTTCGCGGCCCAGTGGCTGGAAGCGCGCGCCAGCAAGCCGCCCACGGGATGGCAGCTCGAGAATATCGCGGTGCTTTACGACGAGGGCGGCGACCCGCGGCGGGCGAGCCTGCGCTTCATCGCCGCGGCCGACGAGGCCAACCGGCTGCAGGACTACGAGCGGGCGCGTTCGCTCTACACGCGGGCCGTGCGCCTGCTCGAGGCCGACGAGTCGCTGCTCAAGATGGAAGTCTTGCACAAGCTGGGCGACGTCGCGGCCCGGCTCGGGCACAGCCACGAGGCGCTGGCGCACTTCGGCGACATGCTCAAGGCGGCGTGGTGTCTGGATCTGCCGGGCAAGGGCGGGGCCGCGCATTCGCGCATCGGGCGCATCTACCGCGCTCTCGGCGACTACCGCATGGCGGTGCAGCACCTGGACATGGCGCACCTGCTCTTCGACCTGGGCGGCGACCGGCCCGGGGTGGCCGCCAGCCTGGACGACATCGGGCGCGTCTACTATCTGGTGGGCAAGCCCGACGAGGCATTGCGCTGCCACCGTGCCGCACTGGCGATTCGCGTCGAGCTGGGCGACGAGCGCGGCAAGGCCTTGACCCTGGCCTGGATCGGGCTCGTCGAGGCGCAGATGGGCAAGCTGGGGCTGGCGCAGCAGAGCTTCGAGCGCGCGCTTGCCATCAGCCAGGCCACCAAGGATCCGCACGGCATCGTGTTCTCCCTGCTCGACCTGGGCGCCCTGACCCGCGAGGCCGGGCATCCCAAGCTGGCGCACAGGCTCCTGTCCCAGGCCCGAGACGTGTCGAGAACCCTCGGGGACCGCTTGACCGAGTGCCACCTGGCGCTCCAGATCGGCGATTGCCTGCTGGCGCAGGGCGAGCACGCCGCCGCCGAGCAGGAGATGCACGCGGCCCGGCGCATCGCCCAGAAGTTCGGCGCGCGCAGGCTGCAGGCCGAGGCCGATCGCGGCCTGGCGGAGATCAGTCTGGCGCGCGGCGACTTCCTGGCGGCGCGCGACCATGCGGCGTGGGCGGCCGGCGAGGCCGAGAAAATGGGCGCGGCG
This sequence comes from Deltaproteobacteria bacterium, assembly GCA_016935975.1. Classification (GTDB taxonomy): domain Bacteria; phylum Myxococcota_A; class Polyangia; order Fen-1088; family Fen-1088; genus Fen-1118. The sequence goes on along the minus strand of JAFGPX010000071.1, from coordinate 16,048 downwards.
CCGCTGGTCGGCACGGCGTTGCGCGTGCTGGGCACGGCGCTGGCGGCCGGAGCGCCCGGCGACTCGGACCGGGGCGGCCCGCGCGAGGTCTTCGACCGCGCCGTGGAGCTGCTGGGTAGCTCCGGCGCCGAGCTGGAGCTGGGCCGGGCGTTCTGCGCCTACGCGGATTTCGAGGAGCGCATCGGCCGGCAGGCCGCGGCCGAGGAGCTGCGCGACCGGGCGTGCGGCATCCGCCGCAGCGCCGGGCTGCACACCCCCGGGCGCGAGGTCACCCTGATGCCCGAGGCGACACTGCAGTAGCGCGTCCGTCTGCGTCTTCACCACAGAGACCACAGAGGACACAGAGTCCGGACCGGAAGGGAAGGGTTCTGATCCTGGTTCGGAGGCCCATGTTCTCGGCGGCGTTCGCGTCGGCGCCACGGGAGGATTCGAGAAATCCGGCGGACACCCGGTCCTTGAAATGGCAAAGGGCCCGGACCTGAGCTCCGGACCCTTTCCGTTCTCTGTGTCCTCTGTGTTCTCTGTGGTGGAAGCTCTGGCTACTTCTTCTTCAGGTCGTCGAGCTTGACCAGGATGCGGTCCACCGACCACTTGGGCACGATGAAGATGTCGGGCTGGCTGCCGGCCTGGACGTGGTAGTTCGACTTGTCCTTGGTCTCGCTACCCACCTTGAGCAGGCAGCCGTGGCCCTTCACGTTCGATTTCGCGGTGATGACGGCCGTGGGCTTGCCGAGCCCCGTGGCCCTGGGCGAGTTGTCCTCGGCGAAGCCCTGGCCCTTCCACTCGGAGAAGGAGGTGGTGATGTTCGAGACCTTGCTGTCGTCCGCGGTGAAGTTGGCGGGCCTGGTCGCCTTCCACTTGTCATCCTGCTTCTTCAAGGTGAACGAATCCTTGTCGTGGACGACGGCGACCTCGACGAGCTCATCGGCCTTGAGGTTGCAGACGGTCTTGTCGCGGTATTCGATGGGCCGCTTGTTCATGCGTTCGAGGTTGTACTTCTTGACCAGGAAGACTTGCGGTTTGTCGGCGAGCTTGACGTAGAATTCCTCCTCGCCCTTCTTCTTGCCGACGAGCACCGTCTGCTGTTTGCCGTTGCGCAGGGTCACCGTGGCGGTCAGCTCCGGCGAATCCAACCCCGTCTCTTCGGGTTTGGGCTGGTCCACGAACTCATTGGCCTTCCACGACGCCATCTGGGAGATCACGCCCGTCGGGACGCTTTTGTCGAAGGGCTCGACCTTCACGGTCGATTCCACGACCTGCCACTCGGGAGCGGTCCCGCCGTCGAGCGGCGCCGGCTTGACCAGGACGATCTTGGCGCCCCTCTTGGTCGTGACCTGCAGCTTCTCGGCGTCCTTCTCCTCGAAGCTGGTGATGGACTTGTCGCGCCAGGCGTTGGTGTCCTTGTCGAACTGCCACTTGCTGATACCGGAGGCCGACCACACTTCGTTCTTGCCCTCGAGACGAAGCATGGTGAGCTGGTTGGCGGTCTTGCCGACGCGCAGGTCCGCGACCGGCGTCTCGCCCTTCTTGACGACCACGCGCAGCCCCTCGCCCCCCACCTCGAGCTCGGCCTGTCGGCTCTTCTGGTCCGAGACGATGGTGCTCCACTCGAGCTTGGTGAGCGCCTCGAACGCCTGCTTGGTGGCGTCCTTGTCGGCAGGGTAGGTGATGGGTCTGACGATCTTGAAGGCCTCGCCCTCCTTCTTGATCACGGTGGTGTCCTTGCCCTTCGTCACCTCCAGGGTGTCGAAGGCGTCGGCCTTGAGCTTGGCCAGGGGACCGCGGGTGCCCTCGGCGGGGGCGGTGCCCTTCTCGGGCGAGCGCAGCAAGAGGACGGTGGCGAGCACGAGGCCTGCGAAAACCAGGCCGGCGATCAGGGTCTTGCGATTCATCGTCTACCTCGACTGGCTAGAATCTCTGGTTTTTGCGATTGGCTCGCCGCACGCGCCAGCGTGCGACGCCGAACAGACAGAAAGCGACTGGCAGCCCGAGGATGTTCACCCACCGGATGACGGTGGCCTTGCGCTCGGACATGGCCGGCAGCGCGCGGCTGTCCATGGTCTTTGAGCGCAGCGGAATCAAGGCCTCGTCCTCGACCGTCCAGCCGATCGCGTTGTAGAGGAGCTGGGCGCCGGCGGCGAAGACCGGCATGAAGCGGGCGAGCTGGCTCCACTCGTCGCTGGCGAAGGCGGCGTTGCCTATCACCACGAGGCGGACAGGCTTCTCCGTCTCGGCCAAAGGCTTCTTCTCCTCCTCGGTGGAGACCGAGGCCGCGGGCTCGGTGACGAAGGCGCTCTTGAGCTTCCCCTGGTATGCGTAGCCGAAAGCGTAGGACTTGTTCTCCTTGCCGGCCCCATCGAACTTCATTTCGGGGCTGACCATGGCGAAGCCGCTGTGCTTGAAGCTGTTCGGCGACGATCCCGCCAGCTTCCACAGCTTGGCCCCGGCCGGCACGGTGCCGCCCGCCAGCGGTCCGACCAGGTCGACCGCGCTGGCAAACGGGAAGACAAGCCCGCGGACGCCTTCGAGGACCGAGAGGCCGGGCGCCTTTTCCGTGGCGGCGGCAACGAAGGCAGGCATGGTCAGAAGCGCCCGCCGGCCGCCTCCGACGTCCATGACGCCCGGGGCCGCAGCAGGTGGATCGACGACGATCTCCTGGCCGATCTTGAAGCCGTAAGATTCGAGGATCTTGCCCAGGCCGTTGTCGTTGCTCTGCAGCATCTTGATGCTCTCCATGCCGCGCGCGCCGGCGCCCTGCGCGACCATGCCGGGGGCAAGTATCACGGCGCCCTTGCCGGTCATGAGGAAGCGGTCGATCTCGCGCTGGCCCTTCTCGTCGATGGGCTGCCGTGGCCCGGCGACGATGAGGGCATCGATATCGGCTCCGATCTCGGCCGACGAGGGATTGACGGTCGTGGTGTCGTATTCCTGCTCGAAATCCTGCTTGATGGCTTGCAGGCCCTGGTTGAAATCGAACTCCCCGTGCCCGGTCGTCAGGGCGATCTTCTTCTTCTTGACCGTCAGCTTCTTGATGAGCGAGGAGAGCTGGAACTCGAGCCCCGCGTCGCTGACGATCTGCGGAATGGCCTCGGTCTTGTCCCCGTACTGCAGGCACAGGCCCAGGTAGTAGGCCCCCAGCTCGAACTTGGAATTGGAAAGCTTCTGGATCTGGACCTTGTTCACCTTGCAGCGACTGGCCTCCTCCTCGTATTTCTTGTCCGCCGCCGGATCCACGGCCTCCCAGCGGAAGCGACCGTTCGAGGCGGACTGGTAGTCGTCCAGCTTGTCGCGCACGTCGCGCGACAGGCGCTTGATTTCGGGCGGCAGATCCTTCGAGATGAAGGCCTTGACCGACAGATAGTCGGGCAGGGCCTTGACGAGATCCTTGGAGGATTTCGACAAGGTGTAGATGCGCTTCTCGGTCAGGTCCAGGCGGCCGAACAGGCGCGTGCCGATGAGGTTGACCAACACCAGGGCGCCGACCACGAACAGGGTGTAGAGGATGGCGTTGGAAGCGTAGCTGCGTTTCTTGCTGGAGATCGACATGGCGCTTTTCCCTTCCTTACTTCCACTTGCGCGATTCGAGGGAGGCCGTGGCGATGACCAAGGCGACGACCATCAGCGATCCGTAGAAGAGCACGTCGCGCGTGTCGATGACCCCGCGGCTCATGGACTCGAAGTGGTTGCCCATGCTCAGGAACGCGAGCACGGGTTGCAGCCAGTCCGGCGCGTACTGCACGATCTGGCCGAAGATGAAGAGCGCGAACGAGATGGCGAAGGCCAGGATGAAAGCCACGATCTGGTTGCGCGTGAGCGACGAGGCCATGACGCCGATGGCGATGTAGGAACCGCCCATGAGCAGCAAACCGAGGTAGCCGGTCAGGATCGGGCCCTTGTCCACCGGGCTGAGCCAGGCGAGCGTAAGCGCGTAGAAGGCGGTCATGCCCACGATGGCCGTGAGCATGGCGATACCGGCCAGGAATTTGCCTAGCACGACCTGCCAGTCGCGCACCGGCATGGTGATGAGCATCTCCAGGGTGCCCGAGCCCTTCTCCTCCGAAATCAGGCGCATGGTGATGGCCGGGATGATGAAGGTGAAGACCAGCGGCGTGAGGTTGAAGTAGTAGCGCAGCTCGGCCTGCTTCTCGAGGAAGAGCTGGCTCCAGTACAGGTAGCCCACGATGAGCATGAAGACCGTGACCACGATGTAGGCCACGGGCGAGTTGAAGTACGCCCTGATCTCGCGCTTGGCGACGGTGGTGGTGGTGCTCATGACTTGCTCTCTTCCCCGGTGGTGAGGTTGCGGAAAACGTCTTCGAGGCTGGCGGCTTGCCTGGTCAGCTCGAGCAGGGGCCACTTGTTGTCCACCGCGGCCTGGTAGAGGGGCTTGCGCAGGTCGCTCGTGGTGGTGCCGTCGATGGTGAAGGTATGCGCGGCGGCCTCGCCCTCGACCTTCTGGCAGCCGACGACCCCGGACAGAGCGGCCAGCTTGTCCTTGATCGCCTCGGCCGTGACGCCGTTGCCGGCGATGACCACGCGGTAGCGCGTCGCCTTCTCGCGGGCGCGCAATTCGTCCGGGGTGCCGTCCGCGACCAGCTTGCCGCCGCTGATGATGAGCATGCGGCCACAGGTCGCCTGCACCTCGGGCAGGATGTGGGTAGACAGGATGACCGTCTTCTCCTTGCCGACCTCTTTGATCAGATCGCGGATCTCGACGATTTGGTTGGGATCCAGGCCGCTCGTCGGTTCGTCGAGGATCAGGATGTCGGGGTCGTGCAGCATGGCCTGGGCCAGTCCGACCCGTTGCCGGTAGCCCCTGGACAGCTCGCCGACCAGCTTGCCCGCGACCTCGGTCAAGCCGCAGCGGCCGCCAATCTCCTTGATGCGGGCCTGGACCCGGTCGCCCGTCATGCCGTGCATGTTGGCGGCGAAATTCAGGTGCTCGAGCACCGTCATGTCCTTGTAGAGGGGAGTGTCCTCCGGCAGGTACCCGACCCGCTGCCGGACCTCCAGGGATTGGTCGAAGACATCGAAGCCCGCGACCTTGGCGCTGCCCGAGGTGGGGGCCAGAAAGCACGTCAGGACTTTCATGGTGGTGGACTTGCCGGCGCCGTTGGGCCCTAGGAAGCCCAGGACCTCGCCTTTGTGGACGCTGAAGGTCACCTCGTCCACGGCGCGGTTCGTGCCGTAGTGCTTGGACAGGTTGTCGACCTGGATCATTACGTCTGCCATTGCTACCTCGCTCGATTGGCCGGCCCAGAAACCGAGGTCCTTGCCGGCTTATTCCCGAAGGGTTGCGGATTGCTGAGGGGCTTCCACGTACTGCGAAGGCGGGGTGGATGTCAAGGCGGGACGAAGGCGCCCGGCCCCAGAATGGGGCCCAAGGGACAAAGGCTGCCGATCCACCGTAGGGCGACCTCGCGCCGGGGGCCTTGCAGGGATGCTTCTCCGGGCGCCTCGCAGAGCATGGACATGGCCATTTTTCGTGCGTTTTCTGGAAGTTGTGGCCCAGAGTTAAATATTTGCTTGAACCTGCGAACGGCCTCCGGACTTGGCACGACCAAGATGCCGGCCGGGTTTCCCAGGAGGCGCAAGACCAGGATGGTGCGCGCCAGGGAGCCCGCATCGACGGCCGTCGGGTCGATCACGGTTCCCGGCCTGGCGTCGCCCGCAAGGCCCGCCGCCGCGGCCAATGCCTCGGGGCCGAGGTGCGCAGGTCGCACGCCGAGGTGCGCGATGAGATCGACTGCGGCGGCGGCTCTCTCGACCGCGCGCGTCGCTTCGGCCAGATCGGCCAGGGTGGCGAAGGGCCGCTCTCCTGGGGCGGGCGGGTCTTCCAATATGCGCGGGAAGAGCGGTCGAGCCCGGACCAGGCTTGCCAGGACATCGGCGTCCTCGCACTCGAAGATATCGATGGTTGGCCGGAGGGCGGCAAAGGGGTTCTGGCGCAGGAGCGTTCGTGCCAGGCGGCGCAGCTTGAGCTGCAGGCTCGCCCCCAGGCGGTGCAGAGTCAGAAGGGGCACCCGCGAAAGCGCCGCCACCTCGCGGTCGCCGTCGTTGCGGGCGAGAAACTCGATGGCCAAATCGAGGGTCGCGGCCACGCGTTCCAGCACGGCGCGGACCGCCGCGTCGTCACCGGGAGTCACGCGATCGGCGGAGAGCGCCCGGTTGCACAGGGCCACCAGCGCCGCGTGCAGGTCGGCCAGCTCCGCTTTTGGCCGGGGCGCGGACAGGGCGCGCGCCAATGGTGTCTTTCCCGACAGGCGCTCGGCCATGACCGCGGGCAGGCGCGAGAGCGGAACGTCGTCGTCTTGCTTGGCGCGTGGCCTGGAACTCGGCGCAGGCTCGTCGCCTATGCGGATGGATGTCGGGTCGAGCTCCTCGTAGACCGCCAGCGCTTCGTAGAAGTCCGCGAAGCCCAGGTCGGCCATGCGGCCGGAGCGCCAGCGGAAGGCGGCTTCCTCCATCTCGGCGTCGCTTTCCGCGCGCACGCCCACGAGCAGCCGTCGCACCATGTCCGGGGAATAGCGGTACAGGCCGTCGAGCAAGCGCTGCGTGACCCTGGCCTGCTCTGGCTCACCGAGAAGGTCGATGGTGAACAAGCCGTCCGGGGTGTTCCACAGAACGCCCTGGCTCGGCTCGGGCATCTCTTCCAAAGACAGGTCGTAGATGCGTGCGCGCTGGCGCACGAGCAGGGCGAGCAGCTCGACGTCGATGCCTTGCGTCCACCGCCCGAGGGTTGCCGGCGGAGCCTCGACCAGGAGCGCGAGCCACTCGTCGGCCTTGTCCGGGGCCACGCGGTCGCGTTCCCACAGAGAGAAGTCGAGCACGGTCTGCACCTGCAGGGCGGTGCCGTGCACGAACACCTCCAGCGCCTCGGGGAAACCGACCTCGTGGAGGAGGTAGAAGAACTCGTCGCCGGGCAAGGCGCGGATGGTGGCTGCGGGATCGGGGGTCGCGAAGATCTCGTCCATGCGGCGCGAAGGCGAGCGACGGGCAACTCCCGCGCGGCGGCGGGCCAGGGCGACGACCTTGTCCTTGGCCGGAGTTCTCTTCCTGCGATCCGTCACGGCGCACACTATGCCATGGAACGGATTCACCACAGAGGACACAGAGCCGGAAGGGAAGGAGTTGCCCGGATCCAGATCCGGAGCCCCTTCCCTCTTCCGTCCATCTCGGTGTGCTCCGTGTCCTCTCTGGTTTCTTCTTGTTCTTCCGCGTCGCGATTGACAGTTGCCGCCAGTTCGGCCATACAGCCAGCTACCATGCGACTTCTTCCCAGGGAGGAATCCTTCTTCGACAGCTTCGAGGAACACGCCAGGAAGACCGTGGAGGGGTGCCGCGCTTTCGTCGAGATGGCGCAAGGCAAGGTCTCGCCGCGCGATGCGTGCCCGCGCATCAAGGCCATCGAGAGCGAGTGCGACCACATCACCCATCACGTGGTGGAACGCCTGCACAAGGTCTTCATCACGCCCATCGACCGCAACGACATCTTCCGACTGATTTCCAAGATGGATGACGTCATCGACTTCGTCGAGGCGGCGGCCATGCGGGTCCAACTCTACGGCGTGAACAACGACAACAAGGAGCTCTGGGATCTGGCGCGGGTGCTCATGGCGGGCTGCCAGCGCGTCAGCGAGGCGGTTTCCGGCATGCGCAACCTCAAGCATCCCGAGCTCATCTTGGAGAAGTGCGTCGAGATCAACCGGTTGGAGAACGAGGCCGACGTGCAGCTGCGGGGGGCCATCAACAGGCTTCTGGCCGAGGAGAAGAACCCCATCGAAATCATCAAGTGGAAGGAGATCTTCGAGCTGCTCGAGACCGCCACCGACCGCTGCGAAGACGTGGCTAACATCATCGAAGGCGTGGTGCTGGAGAACTCGTAGCCAATCCGGCGCGCGCCCGCCCGCGGGACTCGCGGTTGCGAGCAAGGCGGGCTAGCATCGCGGGGTGCTTTCGCGCGTTCTTGCCACGATTCGCGAACATGACTTGCTCTGCAGGGGCGACCGTGTGCTGCTTGCCATCTCGGGCGGGCCCGATTCCATGGCGCTTCTGCACGCGCTGGCCGTGCTGGCGCCGCGCCTGGGCGTGGCGCTACGGGCCGTCGCGGTGGACCACGGCCTGCGCGCGGAAGCCGCCGGGGAGGCGCGGGAGGTGAGACGCATCTGCCAGCGCCTGGGTATCCCTTGCGAGGTGGCGACCGTCGACGTGCGACAGGCCAGGCGGTCGCACGTTTCGGTGCAGGAGGCGGCTCGCAACGCGCGCCTGCGAGAGCTGGAAGCGGTGGCCGCGCGTTTGGGGTGCACGAAGATCGCGCTCGGTCACACGGCGGACGACCAGGCCGAAACCGTGCTGTTTCGCCTGCTGCGCGGGACCGGCGTGGCGGGTCTGGCCGGCATTCCCTATGGGCGCGGCCCCTTCGTTCGCCCTTTGCTCGATGTGCGTCGCGCGCAGATCCTCGCCTTTCTCGCCAAGCGCCGAATCGAGTTCTTCTCGGACCCTTCGAACGCCGATCGACGCTACGCCCGCCCGCGCATCCGGCATGACGTGTTGCCTATGCTGGCCCGGGAGAATCCGCGCGTGGTCGAGGCGCTGCTCGCGTTGTCGCGCGAGGCGCGCACCGAGTCGCCCCGGCCGTGGCTGGCTTCTTTGCCCAAGAACCTGTACTTGCCCAGCCGGACGCTCGCAGTCGTGGATCGGCTGGTGCGGAAAGGCGAAGGCACGCGCGCGGTCAGCGTCGAAGGCGGCACCATCGTCGTTCGCTACGGGACGGTGACATGGCTGCCGGAGGGCCGAGCGGCTCTGACGGATCGGCGCGCGGCAGCGCCCGCGGAGAGGCTCGTCACGGGACCAGGGAAATACGCCATCGGCGATTCGCCCTCGATCGAGATCGGCGCGATGTCCTCGGAGCCTTGCCGCGACGGCAGCGCCGCCTGTTTCGACCGGGCCAAGGTACGCTGGCCGCTCGTGGTGCGCGGTATGCGGCCGGGCGACCGCATGGCGCCGCGCAGGGGCCGGGGCAGCCGCAAGCTGTCGGATCTCTTCATCGACGCCAAGATCCCCAGACAGGAACGAGCGTCCCTGCCCGTGCTTTGCGACGCGCTCGGCGCGATCCTTTTCGTGCCCGGGTTGCGCGCGTCGGAAAGCGGCCGGCCGGACGCGACGACGCGCGAATGGTTCGTCGTGCACGTGGCGCGTTGACGCGCAGGCTTTTGGTGTCAATATCTGGAGTAGAAGAAAGAGCAGGAATCCCAGGTGCGCAACAGCCACAAGACGGTCCTCGTCTGGGCGACGATGATCTTCGCCTTCATCGTCGTCTGGCAGTTCATCAACCCTAGACAGGTCGAGCACCAGCTGACGTTTTCGGACTTCGTCCAGAAGGTCGAGAAGTCGCCCGCCGAGTTCAAGTCGGCGCCACCGCTGGAGATCCGCATCAACGGCAACAGTGCCGAGTTTCGCGGGGTCTTGAAGAAGAACGACGAGCCCTTCGTCACGACGGGGTTCATCGGCGAGCAGACCCTCGAGAAGCTGAACAAGGCGGGCATCACCTATAAAATCTCGCGGGAAACCGAAGGGGGATTCTGGCAGCAGCTCCTGATTACGTGGCTGCCCATCCTGGTCGTGGCCGCGGTGTTCCTGCTGTTCATGCGGCAGCTTCAAGTCGGCGGCGGCAAGGCCATGAGCTTCGGCAAGTCCAAGGCCAAGCTGCTTTCGGAGAACCAGAAGAAGGTCACGTTCGCGGACGTGGCCGGTATCGAGGAAGCCAAGGACGAGGTCGAGGAGATCATCGCCTTCTTGAAGGACCCGAAGAAGTTCACGCGGCTGGGCGGCCGCATTCCCAAGGGCGTGCTGATGATGGGGCCGCCCGGGACGGGGAAGACATTGCTCGCGCGCGCCATCGCGGGCGAGGCCGGCGTGCCCTTCTATTCGATCTCCGGCTCGGACTTCGTCGAGATGTTCGTGGGCGTCGGCGCCAGCCGCGTGCGCGACCTCTTCGAGCAGGGCAAGAAGAACGCTCCCTGCATCGTCTTCATCGACGAGATCGACGCCGTCGGTCGCCACCGCGGCGCCGGCTTGGGGGGCGGGCACGACGAGCGCGAGCAAACCCTGAACCAGCTGCTCGTCGAGATGGACGGGTTCGAATCGAACGACGGCGTCATCCTGATCGCCGCCACGAACCGGCCCGACGTGCTCGATCCGGCGTTGTTGCGGCCGGGGCGCTTCGACCGTCGCATCGTCGTGCCCCAGCCCGACGTGAAGGGGCGCGCCGGCATCCTCAAGGTCCACACCAAGAAGACACCCCTGGCGGGCGACGTCGACCTGGACATCGTCGCGCGCGGCACGCCGGGCTTCTCGGGCGCCGATCTCGAGAACCTGGTCAACGAAGCGGCGTTGCTCGCCGCGCGCAACGACAAGGACAAGCTCGACCGCGTCGATTTCGAGCAGGCCAAGGACAAGGTGCTCATGGGCCCGGAGCGGCGCTCGCTCATCATCAGCGAGAAGGACAAACGGGTTACCGCCTATCACGAGGGCGGTCACGCCCTGGTCGGCAAGATGATGAAGGGCTCGGATCCGGTGCACAAGGTGACCATCATCCCGCGCGGCCGCGCGCTGGGGCTGACGCAACAGTTGCCGGTGGAGGACCGCCTGAACGTTTCGAAGGATCTGGCCAACGATCAGATCGCCGTGGCCATGGGCGGCCGGGTCGCCGAGGAGATCATCTTCGGCCAGATCACGACGGGCGCCTCGAACGACATCCACAACGCGACCGAGCTGGCGCGCAAGATGGTGTGCGAGTGGGGCATGTCCGAGAAGTTGGGGCCGCTGCACTTCGGCCGCAACGACGAGATGGTCTTCCTGGGCCGCGATTTTGTCGAGCACAAGGAATACAGCGAGCAGACGGCGCGCGAGATCGACGGCGAGATCCGGCGCATCGTCACGGAGAACTACGAGCGGGCCAAGCAGACCGTGCTCGGCAACCTCGACAAGCTCAAGCTCATCGCCGAGGCGCTGCTCGAGCGGGAAACCCTGGACGGCGTCGAGATCGACACCTTGCTGGCGGGTGGCAAGCTCGAGCAGACGCCGCCGGTGATTTCCATCCCCGATGCGGCGAAGACCGCGGAAGAGACCAAGGCGCAGAAGGCCGAGGGCACGGGCGGCTTCCCGCTGCCGCAGCCCACGCCCGAAAAGGCCTAGTCGCGGCCCATGCCGGTCGTCATCGCCGGAGTCCTCAACGTCACCCCGGACTCGTTCTCCGACGGGGGCAGGTTGGTTTCGGTCGGCCAGGCGGTGGCGGCGGGGCTGACCATGGCCGGGCAGGGCGCCCGTTGGCTCGACGTGGGCGGCGAATCCACACGGCCGGGAGCCACCCCGGTGCCCGAGGCGGAGGAAATCCGGCGCGTGATCCCCGTCATCGGGCAACTGGCCGAGCAGGTCGGTGGTCGTGTGCGGATATCCGTCGACACGTACAAGGCGGGGACGGCCGCGGCTGCGCTGGCCGCGGGGGCGAGCATCGTCAACGACATCTCGGGCGGGCTACTCGAGCCAGACCTACTGCGCGTGGCGGCCGAGCGCGGCGCAACGGTGGTGCTCGGACACCTGCGTGGTCGGCCGGCGACCATGATGAGCGAGGTGCATTTCGACGATGTGCTGGCGGAGGTGGCCGCGGAGCTGGGCGAGCGCGTGGCCGCGGCGCGCGCCGTGGGCTGTCGCGAGATCTGGGCCGATCCGGGCATCGGCTTCGGCAAGGAGCTGGCCCACAACCTGCGCCTCTTGGCCGGACTCGGCGAGCTTCGGCGCAGGCTCGGGGTGCCGGTGATGGTCGGGGTGTCGCGCAAGCGCTTCATCGGCGATCTCTTGGCGAAGCCGGTCGGCGAGCGCCTCTTCGGCACGGCTGCCGCGGTGGCAGTCGCGGTCTTCGCGGGGGCGGACGCGGTGCGGGTGCACGAGGTGGGCGAGATGGGCGAGGTGGTCAAGGTGGCCGAGGCCATCGCCGCGGTTCGCTCCGGCCCCAAAACCCAATAGAATGGGGGCACGATGGCTCTGACCAGCTCGGAACGGAGGCTTTTCGGCACGGACGGGATCCGCGGTGTCGCGAACCAGTACCCCATGACCGCCGAAATGGCCCTGGCCCTCGGTCGCTCGGTAGCCGAGCACTACCGTCAACGCGACAAGCGTTGCCGGGTCGTGATCGGCAAGGACACGCGGCTGTCCGGCTACATGTTCGAGAGCGCGCTCGAGGCCGGCATCGTGTCGGCGGGCGCGGACGTCATGCTGGTGGGCCCCTTGCCGACGCCGGCCATTGCCTTCATCACGGCGAGCATGCGCGCCGACGCCGGCATCGTCATCAGCGCTTCCCACAACCCGTTTCAGGACAACGGCATCAAGCTGTTCGGCCCGGACGGTTTCAAGCTGGCCGACGACATCGAGGTGGAAATCGAGGAACGCATCGTCAAGCCCGAGCCGCTCACGCCCGGACCGGAACCGCGCATCGGCAAGGCGGTGCGACTCGACGACGCCGAAGGTCGCTACGTGCAATTCATCAAGGACACCTTCCCCAAAGAGCGCACTCTCGACGGCATCCGCGTGGTCGTCGACTGTGCCAACGGCGCCGCCTATCGAGCCGCACCACAGGTGTTCGAGGAGCTCGGAGCCGAGGTCACGGCCCTGTTCGTCGAGCCCAACGGCCGCAACATCAACGACGGCTGCGGAGCGTTGTATCCCGACAAGGTCGGCGTCGAGGTGCGGCGCACACGCGCCGCCATCGGCATTGCGCTGGACGGCGACGGCGACCGGGTCATCTTGACCGACGAGCGTGGGGAGGTCGTCGACGGCGATCAGGTCATGGCCATTCTGGGAACGCGGTTCATGGCGCAGGGCAAGCTGCCGGGCGGCACCGTGGTGGCGACCGTGATGTCCAATCTGGGGCTGGAGCACGCGCTCGCCGCCCACCAGGCAAAGCTGCTGCGCACTGCGGTAGGCGATCGCTACGTGGTCGAAGCCATGCGCGAGGGGGGCTTCACCTTCGGCGGGGAACAGTCGGGCCACATCGTGTTTCTGCAGGAAGCCACGACGGGGGACGGTTTGCTGGCCGCTCTGCAGGTGCTGGCGGTCATGGTGCGGGAGGGCCGCAGCCTGTCGGACCTGGCCAAGCTGATGACCCGCTATCCGCAAGTCCTGCTCAACTTCCCGGTCGAACGCAAGGTGCCCATCGATCAGTTGCCCAGCGTCGAGGCCGCCATCGCCAAGGTCGAGAAGGCGCTGGGCAGCGATGGCCGCGTGTTGGTGCGCTACTCCGGCACGGAGGCCATGGCGCGCGTCATGATCGAGGGCGCGAACGAGGTCAGCATCCGCGGCTATGCGGAAGAAATCGCGGAGTGCATGCGCAAGGCCCTGGCCGCGCACTAGCAAGAGTCCATTTCGCGTGGCATCGTCCAGCCTGATTGAGCGGAGTTCTCATGGTTCGTCTTCTCATCAATGTCGACCACGTGGCAACGCTGCGGCAGCAGCGCGACACCTTCTACCCCGACCCGGTGGTGGCTGCCGGTATCTGTGAGCTGGCGGGCGCGGACGGTATCACCATCCACCTGCGCGAGGATCGTCGCCACGCCCAGGAGCGGGACGTGCGCATCCTGCGCCAGACGGTGCGAGGTAGCCTCAACCTCGAGATGGCCGTGGTGCCGTCGATCATCGACATCGCTTGCGACGTCAAGCCGGACATGTGCACGCTGGTGCCCGAGAAGCGCGCCGAGCGCACCACCGAGGGCGGGCTGGACGTGCGCGGCCGGGCGGCCGAGATCGGCAAGGCGGTGCGCCGGTTGCGCGACGCGGGCATCGAGGTAAGCCTGTTCGTCGACCCGGAAGAAAAAAGCGCGCGCGCATGCGCCGAGCTCGGGGCCGTGCAGGCCGAGTTGCACACCGGCGACTACTGCCACACCCGGTTGGGGTCGGTCGCGGCCGGCCGCGAGCTGGCTCGCCTGGAGAAGGCGGGGCGCATCGTCGTGGATTCGGGCTTGCGTTTGGCCGCGGGCCACGGCCTCGACTACATCAACGTGGGTCCCGTTGCGGCCCTGGCAGGGGTCGAGGAGATGAGCATCGGCCATGCCATCGTGGCGCGCGCCGTGATGGTGGGCATAGAGCGCGCGGTGCGGGACATGCGCGAGGCCATCGATCGGGGTGTGCGCGGGGCGCATCGCGAGTAGGCTCGGTTTTCATGGCGCTCTTGCTCACCGTTGCTCAGATGCGCGCCGTCGATGGCGCAATCATCGGTCGGCTGGGCTTGCCGGGTTTGGTGCTCATGGAGAACGCGGGTCGCGGCGTGGCCGACATCGTCGAACGGGAGCGGCCGCGTCTGGCCAGACTCGATGTGCGCGTCGTGTGCGGGGCCGGGCAGAACGGCGGCGACGGCTTCGTCATCGCTCGGCATCTCTTGCATCGAGGCGCGGACGTGCGGGTTCTGCTGGCCCTGCCTCCCGAGAAGATCGCGGGCGATGCGCTGGTGTACCTGCGCGTGTTGCGCGCGCTGGAAACGGACGCCGTTCATGATCTGTCCGGGGCGACCGAGGTCGAAGCCTGGCAGGAGCGGCTGCGCGGAGCCGCGATCATCGTCGACGCGCTTTTCGGCACGGGATTGCGCGCGCAGGTCACCGGGGTGCCGGCCGCGGCCATCGCGGCGATGAATGCCACCTCTGCTCTGCGCGTGGCCGTGGACATCCCGTCCGGGCTGGACGCCGACGATGGCACGAGCCACGGCTGCGTTGTGCAGGCGGACATCACCGCCACCATGGCCGCGCGCAAGCTGGGCCTCGTGCTCGATGCGGAGGCGCCGGTCGGCCGCATAGAGGTCGTGGATCTGGGGGTTGCGCCGGAGAGCGTGCTGCCGGCCGCGCTCGAGCAGGGCCCGCTGTGTCACTGGCTGGAGGCCGGGGAGATCGCACGCGCGCTGCCTTTGCGCGGTCCGGCCGGGCACAAGGGGAGCGCCGGACACGTGCTCGTGATAGCCGGTTCGGCCGGCAAGACCGGGGCAGCCCTGCTGGCGGGACGCTCGGCTCTGCGCGCCGGCGCCGGCCTGGTCACCATCGCGACCACCGCGGCCGGCCAGGCGGCGCTCGATGCCAAGGTGATGGCCGAGATGACGGCCCGTTACGCCGAGGGGGAGGAGCCGGCCGGCGAGAGCTACGGGAGCTTGGCGGCTCTGGCCGGCCGCATGAAGGCGGCGGTGCTGGGGCCGGGCATTCCGACCGGGGAGGGGATGACTGGCCTGGTGGCGCGGCTCGCGTCCGAGCTGCCGCTCCCCATGGTCATCGATGCCGACGGGCTCAATCTCCTCGGTGCGGGTGCCGCCGCGGCCCTGGCCCAGGCCAAAGCGCCGCGCGTGCTGACGCCACATCCCGGCGAGATGGCGCGGCTGCGGGGCTCGACCATCGCCGAGATCCAGAAGGACCGACTGGGGAATGCCCGGCAGCTCGCGGCCGCGGCGAGGGCCGTGGTCGTGCTCAAGGGCGCACGCACGGTCATCGCCACCCCCGACGGCACCGCCTTCGTCAACCCCACGGCCAATCCCGCGCTGGGCACCGCCGGCAGCGGCGACGTGCTCGCCGGCGTCATCGGCGGGCTACTGGCGCAAGGGCTCGACGCGGCGGCCGCGGCCACGGCCGGCGTGTTCGTGCACGGCATGGCCGCCGAGGTTGCGACGCGGCTTTTGGGTGGCAGCCATCTCATGGCGAGCGATCTGCCCGACGTGATCGCGAGGGCGTGCGAGGAGCTGAGAAGCTAGCTACGGCGCGGGCGTGCCAACGACGCTTAGCTCGGCCACCGCGGTGTACTCCTTGCCTTGGACCTCCGACAGGGCGCGGAAGCGGATGTAGCGGGCCGTCTTGCCGGGGAACGTGACGACCTTCTCGGAGAAATCGTCGGCGAAGGTGCCGGTCTTTGTGGCCGCGCCCCAGTTGGCGGAGTCGGTGCTGGCGTAGAACTCGTATTGGCCGACCAGGCCGTTCTTGTTGTTGTCCTGGCGGGGCAGGTAGCTCATCTCGGTGAGGTCGTAGGT
>JAFGPX010000070.1 GCA_016935975.1 Deltaproteobacteria bacterium | reverse complement strand
GGCCCCTCACCCGCCGGGCGCCTGCGCCGCCCGGCGACCTCTCCCCGCTTCGCGGACTCCGCGGGGCGAGGCAAACGCCCCCGTTTCGGGCAAGCACCCGCGGCGACCGAGTCGGTTGTGGCCCAAGGCACACCTGGGGTAGCGTTGGCGTTGCCCCAAGGAGGTGCTCATGGCTCGACCGCTCGTAGGTAGGAGTGCTCGTTCCCTGATACTCGCGGCCGCGACGCTCGCCGTCCTGCTTCTGCCAGCGACTGCCCATGCCCAGTGCACGAAGGACACGGACTGCAAGGGCAATCGCGTGTGCCGGATGGGAGCGTGCGAAGATCCCTTGCCCGCGCAGCCGGCGCCCTATCCCGCGCCGCAACCGGCGCCTTACCCCGCGGCTCCCGCGTATGCGGCGCCAGCGGCCCCTACGGCGCCGCCTGCGTACTACGCCCCGCCGCCGGCCGGCTATGCGCCACCGCAGCCGGCCTACGTGGCCCCCGCGTTGGCCCCGCCGCCGGCCGTGCGCAGCGACCCGGGTTGGGCCGCCGGCGCCGCCACGTACGGAATCATCTCCGGCGTCGTCGCGCTCGGCCTGGCCATCGGGGCCGAGGCCACGAAGGAAGACACCATACCGGCCGCTCCACTCGGCGGCGTGGCCACCGCGCTCTTCGCGGCGTCCCTTCCCATCGTCGCCATCGGCGGCAGCTCGGCACGGGGCCATCCTTCCGTGACGGGATCCCTGGGGTTGCGCATCGCCGGCTGGATTGCCTACGGGGTGACGCTGGCCGATGCCGCCTACCTGCTTTCGCAGGTCGGCCAGGGCGAGGTCGACGACGGTCTCATCTTGAGCGTGGGCTTGCTCGGAACCGCCGCCATGGCCTGCTTCGTCGTGGACGCCCGCCTGTCGGCCGCCGAGGCGGCGCGCCTGCAGGCCCTCGAAAGCCAGGGCGGCGCGCGAGCGTCGTGGCGTTCGGGGGGCGTGCTGGTACCCGTGGTTCTGCGGGCACCGGGCAACGCGCATCGGCTGGCCGCGGGCCTGGCCTGGGCCGCTCGCTTCTGACGCCTACTTGGCGCCGCGGCTGATCATCAGGTCGAGATCCTCGCGCAGGCTCTGCAGATCCTCCTCGTGCTCGACTTCGTCCTCGAGGATGGCGAGCGCCATGTTGTACGTCACCATGTCCTTGTCCTTGGTGGCGTCCATGAGCCCCTTGTAGGCCGTGATCGCGCACTGCTCGCCGGCGATGTTCTGATCGAGCAGGATCGCGACGTAGGGATCCGCGGGCGCGTCGTACTTGCACGGGCTCAGGTCGTACCAGTCCTTGGGCGACAGGAGAGGCGTGCCGCCGAGCTGGATGATGCGGTTCGAGAGCATCACGGCGTGGTTCAGCTCCTCCGTGGCGTGCTGGCTCAACTCCGCGGCGACCGCGTCCTTCATGGGGCCCTTGATGACCTTGGCGCCGAGCCAGTACTGGTAGTAGGCGAGCCACTCGCTGGCGTAGGCGGCGTTGAGCAGCTTGAGCAGGTGGTTGACGTCGATGCCGATGATTTCACGTCCTCTGGTTCCCATGGGCTTGGCTCCTTGCGTGGTTCGGGGAGACTATGCGGAAAGCTTCCTGGCGATCTGTGCGACATGGTGCCCCTGGAAGCGCGCGGCCGCAAGCTCGTTCTCGCTCGGCAAGCGCTCGCCCTTGCCGCCCGCGATGGTCGACGCGCCGTAGGGCGAGCCGCCCGTGATCTCGTCGATGCGCGTCTGGCCCGCGAAGGCATAGGGCAGGCCGACCACCACCATGCCGTGGTGAAGCAACGTGGTGTGGAAGCTGAGAATCGTGGATTCCTGCCCGCCGTGCTGCGTGGCCGTGCTGACGAAAACGCTGCCCACCTTGCCCACCAGCTTGCCTTGCGCCCACAGCCCGCCCGTGGCGTCGAGGAACTGCCGCATCTGCGCCGCCATGTTGCCGAAGCGGGTGGGCGTGCCGAAGACGACCGCGTCCGCGTCCGCCAAGTCGTCCACCGTGGCCATCGGCACCTCGGCGAACGCCTTCTGCGCCTCGACCGCGCCCATGGCCTGCAGCACCTGCGGCGGCAAGGTTTCGGGCACGCGCTTGACCGCGACGTCCACGCCGGCCACCTGGCGCGCGCCCTCGGCGATAGCCAGCGCCATGCGATGAACGTGCCCGTACGTCGAGTAGAAGAGAACGAGAAGTCTCATGATCGGCTCCTTTGGTTTGCGGTTGGCGGGGATGCCGACCGTAGCGCGGGCGAGCCGCGGAGGCACGCCGCTTCCGAAGCCACACCTAGCGATGCTCCCGTACCCTGTCCCGATCGCCGCACCTCGCCTCGCGAAATCGGGTAGCACGAATGCAGGAGATCGTGCCACCAACGCAGCACCTCGCTTCAATGGGGCCGCCGTCCGAGGACGGCGGAGACGAAAGGAGCAATGGCGATGCCAGTCGCATTCGTTGATGCTTCAATGGCGGGCCGAAAGCTCCGGCCGCGGGCACGGGCGCGGGGGTGCGTCCTGTCCATCCTCTGCCGGGGCATTGTCACCTCTGGTCCAAGAACCGGCGGCTGGTAGAAATGCCGCCATGGACGAGGTCCTACGAAACAAGCGAGCCGAGGTGCTGGCTGTTATTGCCAGGCACGGGGCGCGTAACCCGAGCCTCTTCGGCTCGCTGGTGCGCGACCTGCCGAGGCTGGAGGCGGCGGTCGGGGGACTGCTCGGGGCGCGGTAGCGCTGCCGGCGTCATCGTTGGACAACCTTTCTGCTGTCTCCCCGCTCGTACCCCGCCGACCCGTCCCGCAGCTTCCGCGCCACCCGCTCGACCAGCTTCTACGGCTCCGGCACCCGCGCCGCGCGCCCGTAGCCGAGCACCCAGCGCTCGACTTCGGCCAGGCCGGCCACTTCCTCGCTGACCACGACGCCACCGTCGGCATCCGCCACGCTCTGCCCAGCCAACCAGCTGCGCTCGCGGATCTCCGCGGGCACCTCGGGCGCGCGAACCGCGCTCTACCGTCGCTTGGCGGCTCTGGCCACCCGCCGCTGCCAAAAGGCCGCGCCAGGCTGTGGAGGATCCGATCGATGTCCGCTGGATCGATGTCGGGCAGGACTTGGGCGAGCCGCCGCGTTTCATCGGCGACGTCGATGCTCGGTGCGCCGGCCCCGGGCCGGCGCTTGGGTCTGCGGGCGCGCGCCACGGGGGCCTACCCCCCGTAGAGCTTCTCCAGGAACGCGTGCATGTCTTCGCGTCGGCCGCCGAGGAAGATGCGGCCGACTTGCGCGGCCAGGCGAGCGAGCGGCGGGCCCGCCTCGGCGATCCTTTCGAGTTGGGCCTTGGCCTCTTTGGCCTTGGCGGAGGTCTTGGATTTGCCCTTGCCGTCGGGAAGTTGCGTGGCCTGCAAGACGAGGGCTTCGAGCGCCACCAGGCGCTTCACGCTGTCCGCCTCGGCGTCCTCCATGATCGCGGCGACGTCGGCGGGCGAGCGCTCGGCGGCCCACACGGCGCCCAGGCCGCGAATGGCGGCGGAGTGCACGTCGTGCGCCGGATCGGCCAGGGCCTGCTCGAGCAGCGGCGTGGTGGCCTTGGCGTCGCGCTGGGCGATGTGGGCAATGGCTTCCGCGGCGGCGGCCCGCACCGATTCGCCGCGCTGGCGCAGCACCGCGCCCAGCATGGCAGCGGCCGAATCGGCGGGCCCCGCCATTTCGCCGAGCGCGATGGCGCCGGCCCGCCGCGTGGCGGGATCCCCCGCGCGCAGCATGGTTTCGAACACGGGCAGCACCTTGGCGGCGCCGGCGCCCGAGGTCGTGGCCAGGGCGCGCACGGCCTCGGCGCGCACGAAGGCGTCGCGATCCTCGGCCCCGGCCTGCAGGACGTCGACCAAGACGGGCTCCATCGCGGCAGCCGTCTTCATGGCCTCGAGGCGCATGCTCTCGTCGGAATCGCGCGCCGCCTGGCGCAGGATGGCCGACACGGACAGGCGCGCGGCCACGCGCAGGGCCAGTTGTCGCTCCTCGAGATCGCCTTGCCCGAAGAAGGCCGTGAGCTTCTTCTCCAGGTCGGCCGCGTGCCTGCCGGCGGTGACCTTGGCCTTGCCACAGGCCACCAGGGCTTCGCCGGCCGCCATGCGCACCGCGCGCTCGCGATCCTCGAGCAGGTTGATGAGCGGCAGCATGACGATGTCGGGTGCCGCGCCGGCCAGGGCGCCGAGGGAGGAGGCCACGGCCGCGCGCACGGCCGGCTCCTCGGAAGCCGCGAGCTGCGCGGCCATGCGCGCCGCGCCCTTGGGATCGCCCTCGGTCAGACTGCCCAGGCACGCGGCCGCCTCGGTGCGCACCTCACGGTTCTCGTCGCGCGAGGCGATGCGCAGATAGGGCGAGGCGGCGGCGGGGCTCTTCTTGGCGATTTCGCAAAAGGCGCGCGCGGCGACGACGCGCGTCGGGATCTCGTTCTGCCTGAGCGCCTTGGACAGCGCGGGGAGCACATAGGTCGCGCGCGTTTGTCCGATCTGACCCAGGGCTTCGACGATGCGCTTGCGCACGGATGGGCGCACATGGGTCAAGGCTTGTTTCAGGTTTTCGACCGCCAGTGTCGGCTGCAGCGTGGCCAGGCGTTCGGCGGCTTCGATGCCCGCGAACGCGACGTCGGGGTTCGGGTCGAGCACGGCCTTGCGTACCAGTTCCGGGCCGTCGCGCCTGAGGTAGCCGTAGGCGCGGGCCGCCTCGGCGCGCACGTCGGGCGACTGATCGTAGAGGAAGGACTTCAGGGGTTTGTTGGCCTTGTCGGGATCCTTGATGGCGACCACGCCCCACAAGGCGGCTGCCGTCACGCGGCCGCTGGGCGGCCCCTTGGTGGCGGTCACGGCCAGCTCCTCGACTTGCGCCGGATCGATCAGGCGCGCGTAGATCGGCAAGGCGGCGGCGCGCAGACGTGGCGAAGCATCCGGCGCGACCGCCTTCTCCAGCACGGGGAGCAGCTTGGCCGGCGGCTCGCCGCTCTTGCGCAGGAACGACAAGGCCGAGATGCGCGCTTCCTCGGAGGCGCGCTCGTCGGCGGCGATGCGCGAGATGGCGGCCAGGGCTTCGCGCGGGAACGCGACCGCGATCCGGTCGAGCAAGTCGAGGGCGGCGCGCCGGTTCTGGCTGTCGCCGCTGTCCAGGCTGTGGCGGACGGCCTGGATGGCGGCGCTCGGGGCCCGCGCCGCCAGAGCCATGATGCCTTTCTCGGCCATGCGGCGGAAGGCAGGATCCTTGTCGGCCAGGGCGATGGCCAGAATGCTGGCGGCGGTGGCCGCGTCGAGCCGGGCCGCTTCGTGCAGAACGGTGCTGCGCACGGCGAACGACGGATCGGCCAGGGCGGTGCGCAGGATGCTGGCGTGGGTGCCCTTGCCTTGGCGTCGATCGATGGCGGCGGCGACCTCGACGCCGCGCCGGCGCACGTCGGACGATTGATCGTTGAGCGCCGCGGCCAGGATCTCGTCTTCGCCGGCGCCACCGGTGCCGACCACGGCCAAGGCCTCCAGGGCCTCGCGCCGCAGGACCGGATCCACGAAGGCTTGTTTGAGGGAAACGATGCCGGCCGGATCGCCGAGCAGCACCAGGGAGATTCCGCGCGGAACCGGACCCAGCCCGTCGAGCACCGTGCGCAGCCAGGTGGGGATCGGCGTGGCGCGGTTCTTGTCGAGCGTGCCCGAAGCGCGGCCCGCGGCGATGCGGCGGAAGAGATCGGTGGCCACGCCGGTGGCGGCAAAGCCGGTATCGGCGATCACCGCGCCGAACGCCGGTTGCGCCGGCAGGAAATTCAGGAAGCTCAGGCTGTTGCGACCCCGCTTGACCACCACCCGTCTCGAAGGCGAGTCCTGCGGGGGCTCGAAGGCCAGGGTGTAGGAGGTGCGCAACTCGAAGACGAGCCCGAAGAGCACGGTGGCGATCACCAGGAGTCCCAGCCCGGCACGCAGGGCCAGGCGGCGAATGCTGCGCTTGACCACGGCGCTCTCTTCGCGGCCGAGCTCGCGCCCGAGGTGGGCGCGCACCGCGCGCAGCTCGAGCAGGGTCAGCGCGCTTTCGGTCAGCACGCGGCGGCGGAGCACGCGCCGAGTCTCCTGCACGCGCGCCGTGGCGATGGCGCCGTGCTGGCGGATGCGAGGCAGCAGACAGGGGTGGGCCAGCGTCAGGCGACGCTCGGTTTGGCCGGTCGCCTGGCGGAGGATTCCGTGCGTCGTCAGCACGTTCGCCGCTTTGTCCACCGTGGCTTCGGGCAGGCGGCTGCGCGCCGCAAGCTCGCTCACGGTCAGGCGCGTGCCGGCGGAGGCCGAGAGCAGGATGCGCAGGGCGGCGGGCTCGCCGGCCTCGACGATGGCGCGCTGGAGGAAGGTGTGGAGGATGGTTGCGGCGCCGCCGCTGCGCTCGTAGCGGCGCACGGTGGTCAGGCGTTGGTCGACGGCGGTGGTGGCCACGATCTGCAGGTCGGCGGGCAGGCAAGGGCCGTCTTTGCACAGATCCGCGGCCATGAGCGCGGCCAGGCCGGCCTCGAAAAACGTGCCGGTATTGAGCGCCGTCTGCTCGAGGATCTCGGCGGCCTGGTTTTCCCCGAGGCCGCCCAGCTCGTACCAGCCGCCGGCGGCGGGCACGATGCCCGCCATCTCGTGCAGCAGATCGAGCCGGTGAAAGAGCGAAGCCTCGATGGAGAGGAGCAGGTGCAGGCGACTACCCGCGCCGGCGACGGCCTGTCTTAGCAGCGCGGCCAGTTCTTCCAGGGCCGTGAGCGCGGTCTCGTCCGCGTCGGTGCTCAGCAGATCCTCGAGCTGGTCGAGCACGAGGAGCGTGCCGCCGGTCGAGCCGCGGGCCACGCTGATGAGGTAGTCGGGAGCGCTCTCCCCCGGGGTGGGCGGCTCGGCGCGCACGCGGCCCAAGGCCTGCCACAGCTCCTGGTCGAAGTTGGCGTAGCCGCCCAGATAGACGCAGGCCACGCCGCGCTCGGCCAGCTTGGGGAAAAGACCGGCGCGGACGAGCGAGGTCTTGCCCACGCCGGCCTCGCCGCACAGGGCCGTGACGCGGCCGACGTCTTTCGTGACGAAAGACACCAAGGCGGCGATTTCCTCCGCGCGGCCGAAGAACAGGCTGGCGCTGCCTTCGTCGAAGGGGACGAGCCCGCGGAAGGGACCCAGGGCGGCATGACCGGGCGAAGACATCGGGAGCAGGATATCCGGCCCGGGGCCGGAAATGAACAGGAGAGAGCGTAGAGGGAGTGGAGGGCGCGCCGAGGGCCTACCCGTCCGCGGCTAGGTCGGATTCGATGACGGCGGGGTCGTTCTCGTAGTCGGCGATGACGATCTCGCGCATGGTGGCGTCGGTCGAGGAGGGGGGGAAGAAGCCGTCCACTAGGTCGGCGATTTCATCGTGCGAGGTGCCACGCTTCACGGTGGCCAGGGCGTAGACCACGTTGTCGTCGTCGACGATGGACAGGAAGCCGACGCGGCGGCCGTCTTCGACGGACCACAGGTCCCAAACCTCGGACGACTCGGTGCGCGTGGTGCGCGTCGCGTAGAAGGTGCGCGGCTCGTGGCGGGTGATGGGCGTGATCTTGGGATCGCGGGGCATGAGGCCGCGAAAGCTAGCACGAATGCGGAGGGGTGGCCCGCTGGTAGGGTCGGACTCGGGGATCCTCCGAAGGTCGGATCGGAAGGATGAACAGGGAGGAACGGAGGATCCGAGGAATCAAGGGTAGGGTTCGTCGGGGTTTGCCACCGGGAGTAGAATAGGGAGGTGACCGCGGAAGCTGCGTCTCTGTTTCTCTTTGTCTCCCTGTTTTTCCGAGTTCTTCAGCATCGCTCCTACCGCCAGGGCGCAGGCAGCAAAGGTGGGCGTTCCAGGGCGCGGCGCGTGCGCTGCAGCTCGATTTCGCTGACGAGCAGGGCGGGGGCCACGGTCGAGACGGGGATGTAGCCCGATTCGGCGCCGCAGAAGCCGTTGAACACCCCGGGCCGGTCCGAGGCAGCCACGATGCGGTTGAGCGAGCCGATGGGGGTGCCGACGAACTCCACTCCGCGCACCAGGGTTTCGGCGCCGGTCTTGCCGTCGACCCGGTACACCACGCGCGGCATGCCCTTGAAGGCCTGGAAGTCGTAGGT
>JAFGPX010000069.1 GCA_016935975.1 Deltaproteobacteria bacterium | reverse complement strand
TGGCTGAGGAAACGGTGGCAGCCGTTGATGATGAAGTGGCCGGCGTTGCTCACCCTGCGCACCTCGAAGTGGCCAGGGTACTCGGGCCGCAGGATGCGGTCCGGGTAGAACTGCGTCGACGGCACCCAGAGCGACGCGGGTGTCTCATCGTCGAGGGCTTCGTGGGGTCGCTCCACGTCGTATTCCTTCTGGAAGTCGGAAGCGATCATCGGTCTGCGCGGCCTGGCGATCAGATCGTGTGCGGGAGATCGCGGGCGGCTTCCTGATGTCGCCACGCGAGGTGGCGTAGGGCGGAAGGCGGCAGTACCCCGATAGACCGAGGGCGCGGCGTACTTGCGCGCTCGGCCATCGTCCATCCAGCCCCGCGCTCGATCCCGCCAACCGCGATCCGAACGTCGCGCCTCTGCGAGATTCGCTCCAGTCAGGACGCAGGTCCGCTCCGTCTCAACCAAGTAGGCCACCTTGTCTGGATCCCTTCCCGCCTCGATCATTCTCCGAAGAAACACAATGTCCACGGGAATGGCCGAGAGCGACACGGGGGAGCCTTCGCGTCTCACGCACAAACGTGAGCCGTGATCCTTGTAGTTCCGTGTCCCTTGTGGTCTTCGCCTTCCGGTTTTGCGAAGATGAAACGCGTGGCGGAGGCGAAAAAACATCGGCGCACGGCCGAGCGTCTGCTGCTTGCGTTCGGGGCGATCGGCTTCTTCCTGCTGTCGCGCTACCACTGGCAGCACGTCTGCGACGATGCCTTCATCGATTTCCGCTACGCGGACAACCTCGCGGCGGGTTTGGGGCCGGTGTGGAATCGCGGCGAGGCGGTCGAGGGCTTTTCCTCGCCCCTGTGGTTGGGGCTGCTGGTCCTCGGCCGGCTGCTCGGAGCCGCGCTACCGGCCTGGGCGGCGGCCCTTGGTGTCGGGTGCGCCGCGCTCTGCATGGCGCTCGTGCATCGCTTCGCCTTGGAGATCTCCCAGAGCCGGCTGGTGGCCGCAGCGGCCTTCGCCGCGGCGTCGCTGGTCTATCCGCTCTACTACTGGGCGCCGGCCGGGCTCGAAACCACGCTGTTCTCGATGCTCGTGACCGCGGCGGCGTGGGGCCTGGCCGGCCAATCGTTCTGGGCGTGGGCAGTCGCCGCGGCGTTTTTGGGTCCGAGTCGCCCCGAGGGGCCGCTGCTCGTGGGCGCCTTGGTAGTCCTGGCATGGTTGGCGCACGGCCGGCCGGCCGTGCGGCCGGGCCAACTCGCCCTGGCGCTCGTCCCGGTCCTGGCCTGGCTGGTCTTTCGCCGCGCCTACTACGGCGTTTGGCTGCCCAACACGTACTACGCGAAGGCAACGGGACCGCTGTCCGGCAGGCTGACGGCGGGCACGCTCTACGCTCTGCCCGGGCTGCTGGCCCTGGGCGCAGCCGGGGCGGCGATAGGGTGGGGGAGAATCGCCAAGCGCAAGAACTTGGTGGCGCTGGCCTTTGCCGCATTGCCGCTCGTGCTCGCGATTGGCGCGGGCGGAGACTGGATGTGGCACGGCCGCATGATTCTGCCGGCGGTATCGTCGCTGCTGGTTTTGACGGTGGCGGGCATCGCGGCCGCGCCCGCGGATCGGCGTCTCGCGCTGGTGCTGGCGTGCGGGCTGGGATGGTCCGCGCTGCTGCCCCATCCTGCCTTGTTTGTCGACGCGGTGACCTTTTGCCGCCTGTCGCCCCTGGCCCACCAAGAGGGCACGCTGGTCTTCGCGTCGCGTTCGGCGGCCCGTTGCATCGCCGCCAACTACCCGGCCGACGCGCTCGTGGCCGTGAACCACGCCGGGGCGTTACCGCATGCCCTGCCCAACCCGGCGCTCGACATGACCGGTCTTTGCGATCGCCACATCGCCCGCGAGGTCGCGGGCGGCCTGCACCACAAGTTCGATCCCGCCTACGTGCTGGCGCAGAAGCCCCGGCTGATCGTGCTCAACAGCCGCACCCGGCCGGGCACGTCGGGGATCTGGTACCACCCGGGCTACTGGGCCGGCGAAAGCGCGCTCGCGGCGCATCCGGAGTTCCGGGCACGCTACCGCCCGGTGCCGCGCTTCTGGAGCTGGCGGTGGCGGGGCACGGGCGGCGGGGGCTACGTGCTGCTCTACGAACGGCTCGTCGAGTAGCCCGCGGGACGAAGCTCGGGTCAGGGGCGGCGTCCAGGTCACTCGCGCATGACGGACGCGACGACGTGCAGGAGCTGCTCGGTGCGGTACGGCTTGGCCAGCCGGGCGCAGAAGCCGTGCTTCTCGTAGTCGGCGAGGACGGGATCGTCGGAATAGCCGCTGACCACGATGCCCCGGGCCGCGGGATCCAGGGCCAGCAGTCTGGGCATCGTCTCCTTGCCGCCGTCGCCGCCCGGCACGGTGAGATCCATCAGCACCGCGGCGAAAGGCCGGCCTTCGACCCGCGCCTCTTGGTAGGCGGCCAGTGCGGCCGTGCCCGACGCGACGGTCACGACTTCGTAGCCGGCCTGGCGTAGCTGTCGCGCGGCGACCGCGCGGAGCTGCTCCTCGTCGTCCATGACCAGGATTCGCCCGTGGCCGCGCTGGGCGGCGGCGAGCGAAGACGGCGCGGCGTCCGGCTGGCGGTCGGAGGCGGGCAGATGAATGTGGAAGGTGGAGCCTTGCCCGACCGTGGATTCGCACTCGAGGAAGCCGCCGTGCTTGTGCACCACCGAGTAGGCGGTCGCGAGCCCGAGGCCCGAGCCCCCTTCCTTGGTGCTGAAGTAGGGATCGTAGATTCTGTGGAGGGCGTCGGGCGGGATGCCGATGCCGGTGTCTGCGACGGAAATGCGCACGTAGCGGCGCCGATCGTCGGGCGACTCGGGGTGGGCCACCAAGGTGTTGCCGGCGCGGACCGCGATGGTCCCGCCGCCGGGCATGGCTTGCTTGGCGTTGATGACGAGATTGCTGAAGGCCTGTTCGAACTGCCCGCTGTCGACCTCGACGGGCCACAGGTGCGCGTCCAGCTCGACTGCGCACTTGACGTTCGAGCCACGCACGCAGAAGTCGGCGACACGTTCGAGCAGACCGCCGATGTCGAGGCAGGCTTTGACGGGCAGGCCCCCGGTCGAGAAGGTGAGCAATTGCCGGGTGAGCGCCGTGGCGCGAAAGGAGGCTTCCACGGCGTCTTCGATCAGGCTCTGGGCATCGGGGGTGTGTCTCACCAGATTCCTGGCCAGCGAGAGACAGCCGACGATGGCCGCCAGGCAGTTGTTGAAGTCGTGGGCGATGCCGCCCGCGAGGGTGCCGAGCGACTCGAGCTGCTCGGCGCGTAGCTGCTCGCGCTCGCGCCGGCGTTGCCCCGTCACGTCGCGCAGGACGCTCAGCACGCCGGTGGTCGCGCCGGAGGGGTCGCGCACGGCCGAGCAGCGCAGTTCGGCGACCAGCTCGCTGCCGTCCTGCCGCCGCAGTCGAACCTCCGTGCCGCACACGCGGGAGCCGCCCTGCGCGGTGGTCGCGCAGTCGGCCGCCCGGGCGCGGTCCTCGGGCACGACGAAGTCGAGCCACGCGGCGCCAAGCAGCTCTGCCTGGCTCGCCACGCCCATGGCGCGCAGCAGGGCCGGGTTGGCCATGGACACCCGGCCCTGCGAGTCGCAGAGCATGAGCGGATCCGGCGAGGTCTCGACCAACATGCGGTACGTGGCTTCGCTGGTGCGGAGCTGCGCTTCCACCTGCTGGCGCTGGCGGATGTCCGCTTCCAGCTCCCGCGTGCGCTCGCGCACCTGCGCCTCCAGCTCGTCGCGGTCCTCGCGCAGATCCGCGAGCAGCACCTCCAAGCCCGCGAAGAGATCCGCGAACGCGTCCTCTTCGGGCAGCGCCGGCACGGACAGCGCGAGATTGCCGAAGGAGATGTGGGCGAGGATGTCGAGCACCTGCTCGACGCGGTGGCGCACGTGCTCGCGAAGCTCGCTTTCGGTCATGACACGAGCCAGGCCACTGCCGTGGTCTCGTCCGCGAAGGTGCGTATCTTGTCGAGACCGGTCACGACGCTCATGAAACGAAGCATGATGCGCACCACGGCACTCGACGAAACCACAGCCATGCGCTTCAGATCCGGTTTGCGCAAAACGTCTATGGCGGCTGCCCGCACGTGCCTGCGCATGCGCTCGATCTCTACGCCTTCGACCAGAATGCGTACGTTCTCTGGCTGCCGCAGGCGCTTGGCGCATGCGGCAGTCGCGCCTACGAGGTCCATGTACTGGGCGAGACTGGGATTGCCGTGTATGCGCTGCCGGATGATCTGGCGCTCTTCGTCGAGCCAGACTTCGAAAACGTTCGACACCGATGGACCTCTCGTCCGAGAACGCGGAGGCGGGCAAGCCTTGCCTGACCGCTAGCTGCGCAGCGTATCACAAGCGCCGGCCGAAACCTAGGAGCCGGTTGTGGCAGGGGTACCCAGGGTCGCCAGCTTCGCGCGCAGGATGGCCTTGAAGTCGGCGGCGCCGGCGCCGGCCAGGGGCACGTCCAGCCACAGCAAGAGCGGGCTGCCGTGCGCGCGCTTGCGCGCGGTCTGGCCGATGGGCGACAGGGCCTTCCAGTCCACGGCCGCGGACGCCACGGCGGAGAGCGAGACGATGCCGACCGGCGCGTCGTCGTGCAGGAGCAGCGCGCACAGGGGTTGCTCCGCGCGCAGATAGCGCAAGGCCCAGCCGGTCTTGGGGCCGTAGAAGTAGACGTCCTCCTTGACGTCCTTCTGGCGCAGCAGGAAGGAACGTGCCATCTCGAAGCGTTTGCCCAGGGCCAGCGGCAGGCGCGCGGCAAAGGCCGCGGCGTTCGGTGGCTGGTTCTTCTTGGGAAAGGCGACCTGCGGAGGTTTCGCGGCTGGCGCGGGTCTGTGCGCGGCCCTGGGGGGGCTCGGCTTGGCGCCGGCTTTGCGTTTCCTGTCAGGTGGCGGGCTTGGCATGGAGCTTGGACGGGTGCGGCTTGAGGCAGTCGATGATACCGGGAAGCAACAATAGGAAGATGACGAGAATGATCAACTTCTCGATGTGCCTGGTCGCGTCCGGCCACGCCCCGGTCGGGCCCGATGCCGTGTGGGTCGTGCTTGGCTCGCGCCCCTGTCGGTCGCTTCCTTGCCCGGCCCGTCGCTTCTCTGTCGCCCCCGCGGTGCCCCTGTGCTGTACTCCCGCCCCATGAACGAGGGCCAGCGACGACTGGGGCAAGGGGCGGCCACGGCGCTTGTGGTGGCCAGCATGGTGGGCACGGGCGTGTTCACCACCAGCGGCATCCTCCTCGAAAGCCTCGGGTCGCCGTGGCTCGTCCTGCTTGCGTGGCTGCTCGGCGGCGTGGTGGCCCTCCTGGGCGCGCTCTGCTATGGCGCCTTGGCGCAGCGGATCCCGGAATCGGGCGGCGAGTACGTCTTTCTGGCCCGCACCCTGCATCCGGGGGCGGCGTTCGTGGCCGGCTGGCTGTCGCTCGTCGTCGGTTTCTCGGTGCCCCTGGGTGCCGTGGCCTCTGCCTTCGCGGAGTACGTGCGGCCGTTCTTGCCGGACACGGCCAGCCCGCGCGTGGTGGCGACCGTGTTGCTCCTGGGGGTCTCGCTGCTTCATTTCGCTTCCGTGTCCATCGGCGCGCGCGTGCAAGCGGTCGTGGTCGTGGCCGAAGTCGTGCTCATCGTTCTGTTCGCCTCGTTCGGCCTGGGGCGGCTCTACCCGGACGGGTATCACGTCACGCCGGTCGCGGGCGACTACGCCAAGATGGGCTGGGCGTTGGTGTTCGTGTCCTTCGCCTACCTGGGCTGGAACGCGGCGGTCTACATCGGCGGCGAGGTCAAGGAGCCGCGGCGCAACCTTCCCCGGGCCCTCCTCTATGGAACGTCCATCGTCACGTTTCTCTATCTGGGCCTCAACGCTCTGTTCGTGTTTGCCGCGCCCGTGTCGCAGGTGGCCGGGCGGGTGAACATCGCGCATATCGCGGCCACGGTCGTGGGCGGACCCTGGCTGGCCATGGCGGTTTCCGGGCTGGTCGCGCTGGCCTTGGCCTTGTGCGCGTCCGCGTTCACCATGACCGGGCCGCAGGTTGCGGCCCGCATGGCGCAGGACGGCCTCTTGCCGCGGGTCTTCCGTGCCTCGCCGGGGCGGCCGCCACGCGCGGCCCTGCTGGCGCAACTCTTGGTGGGGCTTTTCGCCTTGTGGACCGCCACATTCGGAGAAATCCTCACCTACGTCGGCTTCACGCTCGGCATCAGCACGCTCGCCACCATCATCGGGTTGTGTCGCATCCGCATCAAGGAGGGCAAGACCCTGCACGTCCCCGGCTGGCCTTGGGTCCCTGGGCTGTTCATGGTTTTCGTGGTGAGCTCGACGAGCTTCGCGGTCGTGCAGAAGCCGATCGAGGGCTTGGTGGGACTTCTGACCTTGGGGCTGGGCGTCGCGTTCTTCTTCTTGCACCGGCGGCGCAAGGCCGCGAAGCAGGCGCCGGCCGCGCCCGCCTAGC
>JAFGPX010000068.1 GCA_016935975.1 Deltaproteobacteria bacterium | reverse complement strand
TCCCCGTCGCGCCGCCCCGGGCCGTCGCCCCCCCTGCGCCCGTCGCACCACCAGGGCTCGTCGCCCCACCGGCGCCAGTCACGCCGCCGCTGCCCCTCACGCCCCCGGTGCCTCTTGCGCCGCCCGTGCCTCTTGCGCCGCCGGTGCCCATCTTGCCGCCGGTGGCAGTCGCGCCAGCGGAGCCCGTCGCGCCACCGGTGCCCGTCCCACCGACAGATCTCGCGCCGCCTGTTGCGGTCACCCGCCCGCCCGTGCCGAAGGCAGCACCCGTTCCCGTCGTACC
The DNA here is from genome assembly GCA_016935975.1 of Deltaproteobacteria bacterium. Lineage (GTDB taxonomy): Bacteria > Myxococcota_A > Polyangia > Fen-1088 > Fen-1088 > Fen-1118. Next base: position 11,376 of record JAFGPX010000068.1, on the reverse strand, counting down.
GCCGCTCGTCGTGCCACCGCCCGTGCCTGGTTCCACCCCGGCGTCGGGCTTGGACGGCACGCCGGTGTTCGTCGAGCTGCAGGCCGCCAGGCAGCCAAGAATCGAGAACGTGGCGATTCGGTACGAGTGGTTCATGGTCCGTACTCCTTCTGTGTAGCACCCTTTTCCCATCGCCGCATTGCCTCTCAGGGTCTCAGGCGGCACTCGTTGCGCCAACTGGCCGCAATGCCCGAGGCGAAAGGCGGCCCCATCGCGCGGCGACCCATGCGGCCCAGTCACGCGCTCCAGAAGGCCAAGGAGCGCGGTAGCCAGCCCGCAAGGACGACCAGCATGTTCCCGCGCGGATCTTTTGCACATGCGCGAGGTGGCCAGCACGGCCCCCAACACGCTCGCCGCCCTTGACAGCCTGGCTCGCGCTCACTAGGGTGCGCCCGTTGTGACAACTGCATAGCCATCGCGAAGTGGGGAAGCCGGTTCAATTCCGGCGCGGTCCCGCCACTGTAAGGGAGAAGGAGGTTCTCGCAGGTCCACTGGGGCATTGGCCCTGGGAAGGAGAGAGCCGACGCCACGCGACCTTCCCGTCGGTCGCGTCGCTCCCGAGCCAGGATATCCACCCGCGATTGCCGAACTCAAAATGACCTTCCGCGGAGAAGGCGCTCGCATCCCAGGCCCCTTCTCCCGTGTCGGCAGAAGGGGTTTTTCGTGTGCTCTTTCAGGTCTGGCGCGAGCGCGTGGCACGCTCGCCGCAGGCCCCTCCATCGCTTCCCCATCCTGGTCGCGCTGCTCGCAGGCGGCGCCGGCGGGCTCCGGCCGTGCGTCGGACACGCGCAAGACAAGGGCGAGCCGGTCTACGAAACCGTGGTGACCGCGCGGTCCGCGGTTGAAGAAACACCGCGAGAAGACCGCGCAGCGGCCAGCGCGGTGATCACGGCCGATCGGACTCCGCGCGCCGCCGAGTCCGTGCCGCAGCTTCTGTCCGAGCAGGCGGGCGCGTCGGTCACGCGCCTCGGAGGCATGGGCGCCGGCGCCACCCTCTCGCTGCGCGGATCCACGGCCAATCAAGTGCTGGTCTACGTGGACGGGGCGCCGCTCAACACGGCGACCGGCGGCGGCGTGGACCTGGGCGCCATTCCGCTCGGCGATGTCGAGCGCATCGAGATCTACCGCGGCACGAGCCCCATCGGCTTCGGGGCCTCGGCCATCGGCGGCGTGGTCTCGCTGACCACCGTCGTGCCGCGGGAAAGCCACGCCAATTTCGCGACCGGCAGCGGCTCGTTTGGCACGAACCACGCCTCGGCCCGCGCGGTCTTCAGCCAGGGACGGGCGCGCGTCTACGTGGGCGCGCACGCGCTCGGCAGCGAGGGCGACTTTCCCTACGTCGACAGCAAGGGCACGAACCTCGACCCGGGCGACGACCAGGCGACGCGACGGCGCAACAACGATCTACGGCAGGTCGACGGGCTGGCGCGCGCGGAAGTCGATCTGGCCGCCGGCCGCCGCCTGCGCGCCCAGGCGATGCTCTTCGCGCGCGAGCAGGGACTGCCCGGCATCGCCATGTTGGCCAATCCAACCGCGCGCCTGGGCACGTTTCGCGCGACGGGTATCGTGACCTACGAGTCCACGCGCGATCTCGGCGCCGGCAGCCGCGTCCGCGCCACGACGTACGGCAACTACCTGCTCTCTCACTTCGCCGACAAAGCCGGGCAAGTGAACGCCACGCCCACCGATGCCTGGGATCGCACGTACACGGCCGGCGGCACGCTCGACTGGCGCAAGGCCCTGCGGCCCTGGCTATCGCTCGCGGGCGTGCTCGACGGCCGCTACGACCGCTTCCTGCCCACGGACGCGCTGTCAACGTCGCTGTCCGGCGCGCCCGGCACGCGGCTCTTCGGCGCGGCCGGCTGCGAGGGCGACCTTTTGGCGAGCGCCCCGCGCCTGGACGTCGTCGCGTCGCTGCGCGTGGAAGCCGCGCGCGAAGCGACCTCGGGCCGCGACAACTTCAACCACCTCGCCACCACGCAAGAGCCAAAAAGCCACCTTCTGCCCATCGTGCGCCTGTCGTTCGCCCAGGAGGCGGCCTCGTGGCTATCGCTGCGTGCGAACGGCGGACGCTACAGCCGCCTGCCCTCGCTCGTCGAGATCTACGGCAACACCGGCTATCTGCTCGGCAACACCGGGTTGAAACCGGAAAGCGGTCTCAACGCCGACTTTGGCCCCGTGCTTTCGTGGCAGGGGAATGCAGCGGCGGTCACCTGGTCCACGGCCGTTTTCGCGAGCTGGGCGAGCGACCTGATCGCGTACCGCATGGGCGGCGGCCGGGCGCGCGCCGAGAACGTCGGCAGCGCCCGCATCGTCGGGGTCGAAAGCAGCGCGCGCCTCGCGCTCGGGACGCACGCGCGCCTCTTCGCCTCCGCGACCCTGACCGATGCGCGCGACACCACGTCGCGCGAGGCCTACCGCGACCGGCAGCTAGCCCTGCGGCCGCGCTATCGCTTCTACGCGCGTCCCGAATGGCGAGACATCGCGCTCGCCCCCTCTGTCTCGCTGGGGCTCTACGCCGAAATCGACGGCACCGCGGGCAACTACCTCGATCCCGCGAACACCCTGCGCGTTCCCGCCCGGCTGCTTCTCGGCGCCGGGATCTACGCCAGCCTGCCCGACGGCTTCCGCCTGCGGGCGAGTGCCAGGAACCTGGCCGACGCGCGCGTCCACGACATCGCCGACTATCCACTGCCCGGCCGCGAGTTTCACGTGACCCTCGTCTGGTCGTCGCCCAACCCCAAGACAAAGGAATAGCCCCATGCATCGACAGACACCGCTCGGACTTCTGTGCGCAGCCTCGTTGGCCCTGGCCACCCTCGCCGCCTGCGGCGGGATCTCGGACGGCCCTTCACCGGACGGCGCCGGGGGCGGCGAGACCGCGGCTTCAGCTCCCCTCGGCAACGACGGCATCGATGCGGGTGGCGCGGGCAAGGTTGCGGGCATCGCGGTGGTCAACAGCGACTACGCGTCTTCGTCGGTTTCGCTGCTCGACCGCGACGGCAACCTCGTGGCCGACGGGTGTCTTCATTCCGGCAGCGGCGATCCGGGGCTTTCCGCGACCTTGTCCGGGGACGTCGTGCTGCCGACCGAGGTGCCCGCCGGCGGCCCGATTCCCGTCATCGATCGGGCCAACAACGCCATCACGTGGCTCGATGCCACGACCTGCGCGGTGCTGGGCCAGCTCGCCGTGGGCACCGGCTTTCGAGCCAACCCGCAGGACGTGGTCACGCTCTCGGCCAGCAAGGCCTACGTCGTCCGCCAGGATCCGAATCCCGTGCCCACGCCCGCGCTCGAGGACTTCGACGACGGCAACGACGTGCTCATCGTCGATCCCTCCCGGTTGCAGGTCACCGGCCGCATCGACCTTGGCCCCTATGCTCCCGCGGGCGTGCTGCCGCGCGGACACCGCGCCCTGCTGGCGGGCGGCAGCGTCTTCGTCTCGCTCAACGCCATCGGCGCCGACTACGCCGCCTACGGCGCAGGCCGCGTGGTCGTCATCGATCCCGCCACGGATGTCGTCACCGGCGTCATCGACATTCCCGGGGCGAAGAACTGCGGCGCGCTGGCCTACGCGGCAGCCGTGCAGCGCCTGTTCGTGGCCTGCGGCGGCGCCTACGGCGAGCCGGCCGGGCAAGCAGCCACCTCCGCCATCGTGGCCATCGACCTCGGGCAAGTTCCGCCCGCCGTGGCCGCACAGGCCGCGGCCACCGGCGGCGCGCCCTACTCGAACCTGACCGTCGGCGTCCTCGATGCCACCACGGCTGTGGCGGTAGTCGTCGGCGATTTCTCGAACGATCCGCCGGACAGCTTGTGGTCGGTGCCGCTCGACGGCCGGGCGCCTGTCCAGATCTTCGCCTCCACCGAGGGCTTCGCCATCGGCGCCCTCCTCTTCGACCCGGAGCGCGCCTTGGTCTTCGCCGCCGACGGCCCGATGGGAAGCTCGGCCTACCTGCGGATATTCGAGGTGTCCGCCGCAGGCTTCGTCCTGGGGAAGACCGCGAAGACCAACCCTACGCACAAGCTCCCGCCGCGCGCGCTCGCCTTTCACTAGTCTGTCCCGTAGTCTGTCCCGACACCGATGTCCTGGGAAACCATCGGCAGCAGCTTCGCGCTGGTCGCGGCCAGCGAGATCGGGGACAAGACCCAGCTCCTCGCTTTCTCGCTGGCCGGCCGCTTCCGGCGGCCGTGGAGCGTGCTGGCCGGCATCCTGGTGGCCACGCTGGCCAGTTGCGCCCTGGCCTCGGCGCTGGGCGCGTGGATCGCGGCGCACGTCCCGCCCAGGGTCATGGCCGGCATCGTGGCCGCTGCCTTCATCGGGTTCGGCATCTGGGCCCTGCGGCCGGACACCTGCGAAGAGTGCGACAAGCCGAGCCGCTTCGGCCCTTTTCTGACCACGACCCTCCTCTTTCTCATCGCCGAGATGGGCGACAAGACACAGCTCGCCACGCTGGCCCTCGGCGCCCGCTTCGGCAGCGCCATGCTCGTCACCATCGGCACCACGGCCGGCATGCTCGCCGCGGACGGGATCGCGGTCATTTTGGGCGAGAAGCTCGCGGCCAAGGTGCAGCGGCGCTGGCCGCGCTTCTGCACCGCGGGGCTGTTCTTCGTCTTCGGCCTGGCGTCGGCGTGGCGCGCGGTGCGTGGCTGAGCGCCCCTCACCCGCGGCTATGCCGCGACCTCTCCCCGCTGCGCGGGGCGAGGTGTTCGGCCGCTCTGCGGCCGTCGCAGGCATACCCCCAACTAGACCGCGACCGCCGGAGCCGGGTCACCAGGACTCGCAGATCTCCAGCAACCGCGCGATCGCCTGCTCGTCCTTGGCAAACTGGCAGGCCTGCTGGCGCCGGCCGGCGAAGTACTTGCCGGTGACGCCGGCGACCGAGGGATCCGTGGCCAGCCAGACCGGCGTGTCCGCGCCTTGCTCGGGCGATTCGTGGCCGCCGTAGCCGAGGGCGTGGGACAGCGTCGAGTGCACGTCGCCGGGGTGGCAGGCATTGACCGTGATCTGCGACGGCGGCCAGCGCCGCGCGAACGCCACGGTCAGCATGCGATTGCATTGCTTGCTCTGGCGATAGGCGGTGTCGTTGTTGTAGTCGCGCCGCTTGAACTCGAGGTCGTCGAGATCGAGATCGCCGGCCCAATAGCTCGCCACGTTCACGATGCGCGCCGGGGCCGCGGCGGAAAGCGCCTTCTCGAAAGCCTGCATCATCCAGACGTAGCCGAGCACGTTGGTGGCGAATTCCGTCTCGATGCCCTCGGGCGTTTCCGTGCGCCGGCGCGGGGCGACGGCCGCGTTGTTGACCAGCACGTCGAGCCGGCCGGCGAAGCGGCCGGCCAAGGCGGCGATTTCCTGCTTGCGGGACACGTCGACGATCTCGATGCGCAGGCGCGCACCGGACACGGCCTTCTCGATCTCTCCATCGGCCTGCCGAGCGCGGCCGGCATTCCGGCACACCATGACCACCTCGTAGTTCCGCTCGGCGAGGCCCTGGCAGATGCCGACCCCGATGGCCCCGTTGGCGCCGGTCACGATGGCGACTCGTCGTTCCGTCATGGCCTACTCCACGTGCACGGCGTAGTTGCGGATCACGGTCGTGCCGCTGCCGCGCATGACTTCGTTGCCCAGCTCCAGGTTGGCGATGTAGTCGTGCTTGCTCAAGTACCCGTTCTGCACCAGATAGTCGATGATCTGCCCGACGTCGAGCGGGCCGCGCAGGATGGGCCGCTCGGCGAGCAGCGAGATGATCGTCCAGGTGTTCGGGTTCTGCCCCGAGGCGTCGCCGTGGTCTTTCTTGAGGTTGATGGCGAAGCTTGTGCCCTGCACGGTCATCTTGCCGACCTCGCTGCCGGCCGCGCCGAGGAACTCGCCCGCGATCCAGATCATGACTTCGTGGCTGATGGTTTCCTTGCGCGGCGGCAAGCCCGTGACCACCCAGAACTCGAATGCCAGGTTGTAGGCGCCCCCGGCCTCCATGCTGATGTCGTAGTCGACCGTCACCTTCTTCGAGCCGGCCAGGAAGGGGAAGCCCGAACCCGGCGCGGCCTCGCCGTTCCACGGGCTATGGCCGACCTGCACCTCGGGATAGGTGGCCACGGCGGTGCTCTCGCGCCACTTCCACACCCAACCGAAGATGGTCTTGCCGCCGTCGTCGTTGACGAAGATCTTCTGGCGATGGCGGCCGCTGGACGCGCCCCGGTTCCAGGTGTTGTTGAACACGCGGAAGCGCCCGTTCACCACGGTCGAGGCGAAGTCCCGCTCGGACTCGAAAACCGTGGTTCCCGGGATCTTCTTCAGCTCGAAATCGGCGCGGCTGGCGCCGAGCGCGCAAGCCGCGAGAAGTGTTGTCAGCGCAGCGGAGAGAAGGAGGCGTCTCATGGTGGGGTGAGCCTATCCCACAACCTTGGCGTCGACCATGCTGGCATCGGAGCTAGCCCTGCCGCCGGTCCGACAGCCCGCATCCCTCAGAAGGGAAACCGGCGACCCCTCCCCGCTTCGCGGGGCGAGGCTTTTCAGGTCAGAGGCTCAGTTCTCGGCGCAGCTCCTCGGGGCTTTCGACACTGACCATCAGTCGATGCAGACGCACGGGGAAGCCCATGACCCACGCCCGCTGGGCGGGTTCGAGATCGATGACCACGATGCCCGTGCCCGAGCCGTTCACCAGCCAGCGTCCGGCCCAGCCGTGCACGCCGCGGCTGAGCGGGCGTCCGCGCAGCATGGAGGTCGCGGCCACGGCCGATTTCGGGAAGCTGGCACGGAAACCCCAACCCATGCGCGCGTGCACCTGGCCATCCGACACTTCCACATACGACGCCGAAGGCGGCAGCAGCAGCGCGCTCGATAGCACGCGATACCAGGCGTCGAAGCGAACGGGAAAGCGTGCGGCCATGCATGCATGCTACATCCGTCGGACGCTTTTTTTGTGGGAACCCGGCGCGCCGGCGGTTGTCAGGGCATTGAAAGCCCATGCGCACGCTGGCCGCCAGATTGGCCGTATCAGCAGCCGCGGCAGCGGTGGTCATGGCCGGCGTCGAGGCCCTGCGCACGAGACACCCGAGGCCGCCGGCGCGGCCCGAGCCGCCGGCCGAAATCGACCACGAGGCGCCCGTCCGGGCTCCGCGACTCTTTCCCGCCGCGGCCGCAGCAGCAGAGCCGGCCAAGGTCGAATCTCCTCCGCCCCGAGGGTCATTCGCCATGGGCCGCATCCACGGCCGCGTGGCGGGGCGAGAGGCTGCGCTCGAAGAACTGACGGTCCGTATCGAGGATTCCGTGCGCGGCTACCAGCCGCTGGTCAGAGAAGACGGGACCTTCGAGATGAACCTGCCGCCCGGCAACTACGGCATCGTGGCGAGAGCCGGGAACGAGGTCGCGGTCGCCCAGATCGACGATCTGCGGGAAAACGAAGACCGGACCGTCGTGCTGGTGCTGGTCGAGGGCGTCGCCATCGCGGGCCGGGTCGAGGGCTGCTCAGGCCCATGTAGGGAGGCCTCGATCCGTGTGCAGGTACCCGGCGTGCGACTCGGGGCGGGGACATCCGAGAGCGACGGCAAGGGCGAGTTCGTCGTCGAAGGCCTCGTGCCAGGGCGCAGCTACGACCTGGTCTTCGAGGCCAAAGGCAAGCGCCGCCTGGTCATGCGGAGCGTCTCGGCGCCGGCGCAAGGCATCGTGGCGACCCTGGAGGCCGCGGCCACGCTGTCCGGCGGATTCGGGCTCGAGCCCGGCCAGAAATGCCCGATGGAGATCGTCGAGCTATCGGCAGGGGATGAGATGCGCAGCTCGCAGATCTCACATTTCGATCGCTCGTGCCGTTTCCGCCTCGAGGATTTGCCCGAAGCCGAAGACGTACATCTGCGGGCCAGCGGCAAGGGCTGGCACTTCGAGCTGGACGTGCCCCTGCCCGCACACGGCGATCCGCCATTTCTCTGCCTGCGCCCGCCCTGCCGCGAGCCGGAGCCCGAGCCCGAGGCCAGCCTGGAGATCGTCTACTCCGGAGCCTCGCCCCGCCAGATGTACGTGCACGTGGGATTCCCGGAAAACACGAGCCGCATAGCCACGAGCTGCGATCCTTCGGCCGGCCCCTGCGTGCTCGCCGATCTCCGGCCCAGCCCCGGCGTGCAGGTCCACGTGGGCGCGATCGGTTGCGAGCGCCGCTCCTTCACCCTGGATCTCCGGCCCGGAGCCAACTCCGTCATCTTCACGTGCGAAGGCATGCGCAGGATCCAGGGCGTGCTGAAAGGCAGTGCCGAGCGAATCGCGACGACGCGCGCGATGGTCCGCTGCTCGAGCGAGCAGCCCCCGCGACCCGCGCACGGCTTCGTCTTCGTCTTGCAGTGCCCGGAGCACCTGTCGACCGTCGAATACCAGCTCGTCCCCGAAGGCCCGTGGCGAGTCGCGCCCATCGCGCGCGGCAATGCGAACGGTTGGGGCTTCGTCGAAATCGCGGTCGAGTAGCAGCAGCCGAGAACCCTTCCCTACCACGTCTCGCGATGGACGTGGCCCGGCTCGAAGCGAGTGCGCGCCGGCTGCTTCTCGGCGGGCCAGCCTACGGCGACGCAGGAGACGGGCAGCACGTTGTCGGGCAGCCGCAGGATCTTCGTCAAGGCCTCGATGCGCGTCCGGCGGGGATACACGCCCAGCCAGCACGCGCCGAGACCCAAGGCGTGCGCGGCGAGCAGCAGGTTCTCGATGGCTGCGGAGCAGTCCTGCAAGAGGTACCCGAGCTCGCCCCCGTGCGCCGCGCCCAGGTCGCCGCACACTGCGATGCCGACGGCTGCGCTCGTCAGCATCTTGCCGTTGGGCAGGACCGCGGCGATGGCCGCCAGCCGATCCCGGTCCCGCACCACCACGAAGCGCCAAGGGTCCTTCTTGCACGCCGAGGGCGCGGCCATGGCCGCGGCCAGCAGATCCGCCACGATTTCGTCGGAAACCGGCGCCGTCTGATATTGGCGGATGCTACGCCGGCCGAAAAGGAAGGACAGCTTGGGGTTGAGTGCAGTGGCCATGGATGGGGTGATAGCACGGCCGGCCCGCGGCCACGCCTGGGCAGGGTGGGCGCAACGAGCAGAGACCTCCGAAGGCCCCCAGGACAAACGCTACTGCAAGGTCGTCGAGCACCAGGTGCGATCGTCGCAGTAGGCCTCGGCCGCTCCCGGGCAGCTCGACTGGCCGCTCACCGTGGTCAGATTGAGGGTCATCTGCGCGTCGCGCATGTCGCCGACGTTGGTGAAGGTCTTGTCGGCGATGTTGACGGCGAGATTGAAGCGCACCTTGCTGCCGGCGCTCGGCGGGCTGCCCGGCCAGGGCACCAGCGCCTCGACGACGTAGCCGCCGTCCGCCTTCACCTGGCCGACGGCCTGGCCCGCCGGCAGCTCGCTGTAGGTCGTCGAGATGCCGTTGTTGTCGACGGTCTTCACCGACACCGACTTCCCGGTCGGCGCCAGCGTGACCTGCAAGGCGCCGTCTCCCCCGGGGGCGCCCGTGGCCTTGTCGCTCGCCGAGAAGAGAAGCTCGATCGAGTCGCCCTGGTAGGGAGCGGTCAGCACCTGGCCGGGATCGGCCATGTCGACGGTTTGCACGCTGCCGTCAACGACGTCGAAGAAGGCGTGCAAGCCGGCCGCCGACCAGCCAATCCGCGCCGTGACGACCGGATAGTCCGCGTCCTGGATCTCGTGCCAGGCCGTGACGGCGCTGGCGGCCGGCTTGATGAACACGAACAGCGGCACCTGGCACATGTCGTCGTCCTTGCCGTCGACGGTCTGGGTGCCGGCGAACGACGGGAGGGTGGTGCAGGGATTGACCGTGTCGGTGCTGCACCCGGTGATGGGACCGTCGGCCGGCGTGACACCACCGTCGACGAGAGGCGGAACCGTGCCACCGTCGATCCCAGGCGCGGGGCCCCCGCACGCCGCCGCGCCGCCCACGGCCTGGCACGGCTTGTCCGCGGGGCAATCCTGGACTTGGCCAAAGCCGCTGCCCGCGGCGTTGCACGGAGCCACGCCGTTGCCCATGCACATGGCCTGGGTGAAGTCGCAGATGTCGGGCTGGCACTGGCCGGCGTCGCAGAACGAAGAGGCCGGGCACCCCGCGTCGGACTTGCACTGCACGCACACCTTGGTGTCGCTCAAGTCGCAGAGCATGCCCTGCGGCGTGCACTGCTTGTCCGAGACGCACTCGGGCTTGCAGACGTTCTTGATGCAGTGCTGGACGGCCGTCGCGTCCGGCGGATTGCAGTCGTTGTCGCCGACGCAGTCCACGCACTTCTTGGTGGCCGCGTCGCACACCTTGTCCCCGCAATCCAGCGAGTCCTCGCACGCAGTCACCGCCACGCACCGGTTGGCGACACAGTCCTCACCCGGCGTCGTGCAGTCCTCGGCCTTGGTGCACCGGACGCAAAACCCGCGCGCCGTATCGCAAACCTTGTCTTCACCGCACTCGAGGCTGTCGGTGCAGGAAGCAGGCATCTCCACGCAGGCGTTGGCGCGGCAGTGTCGGCCCGCGGGGCAGTCCGCGGTCTTGGTGCACTCCACGCACAGCTCGGCCACCAGCTCGCAGAAGAGGCCACCAGCCGCACAGTCGGCGTCCGTCGCACAGGTGACGGTCGGAATCGTGCCCCCCGCACCGCCCGCGGTGGTGCCGCCTTCGCCGCCGCTGCCGCCCTGGCCGCCACCCGATCCTCCAGGGGCGCTGCCGCCCAGGCCACCACCCGAACCTCCAGGGGCAATCCCGCCCTCGCCACCGCTGCCGCCACCCTGGCCGGTCGCGCCGCCGGACCCGCCCTCGCCGGCGTTCTTGCGTGGCTTGCTCGCGCACGCGACAGCGCTGATCGCGACAAGACAGATCAGCACGAATTTCCAGTTGCCAGGGCGTACTCGTGGGTGGTGCATGGTTGACTCCAAGGAAGGGAAACCTATCCGCTAGCGCTTCTCTCCAAAGAAACGCACGCGCCATCCTACATACCGTCAGCGACGAAGTGTCAACTCCGACTTCTGACCGTGTCGCACAAAAGATCCTAACGCTCGTCCGCACCAAGATCGGGCGCACCGCGCGTGTGCGGCTCGCCATCGATATCCAGCCCGGACTCGGCCACCGTGATGCCTCGGTCGATGGCGGAAGTGGCCGCGGCGGTCAGGTGAAAATCGCCCCCGGCCGGGTCCGCGAGGAACGCCTGCGGCGTGCTCTCCAGGTTGTGGTCCACGGTGCCGCTCGCGCCATCGCGCACCGTGATCCGGCGAGTCAGGTTGTTCTGGATGACCACCTGGGTGCGGCCGAAGCGATAGTCGATCGAGCTGAAGAAGCCGGCGCCGCTCCACGACACCACGGTGTTGTGCACGACGACGGGC
>JAFGPX010000067.1 GCA_016935975.1 Deltaproteobacteria bacterium | reverse complement strand
GTCACCGGCCACCTCGCGTGCGCCGACCACAGCCCGCAAGGCATCATCGTTTGCCTAGTACGACCGTGCGGCACGGAGACGTTCCTTGCCGGAGAGTGGGATGGAGTTCTTGCGGCGGACAGGCAGTGGCAAGGCGGCGGACACCTGCGCTGCTCACCTGTGGCGACGGCGCACGCGGGGCCTGGCGAGCGGAAAGGCGAGCAAGCCGGCGAGCAGACACCACGGCCAGGCGGACTCTCCGTTCCCACCGAGCGAGCATCCCGACGAGGATTCCTTCGGTTCGATCCCCTCATCCACGCCGCCAACGCTCCCAGCATCTGCCGCGAGTTTGACGGGCGTCTCGTTGCCGCCAGGCTGCTGGCCCGTGTCGATGTCCGAGTTGTCGACCTGGGTCGTCTTGTCCGCCACGCCTCGCAGAAAGTCCGGGAAGCAGTACTTCGTTTCGCCGCTCGGGCTCCACATCTGCACCAGATCCTTTTCCTCAACCATGGCGAAATCCACGCAGCTCCAGCCCGCCGGACAGGCTTGACCTGCCGCACATACGATACCCTCTGGAAAACAGATTCTCGATGCACCGCCAGCCGGAGACTGTGTGCAAGCCCATCGCGCCTCTGTGCACTCGCTGTCCGAGGTGCAGGCCTGCAGGGTCCAGGTGCACTCCGGTGGGGCCGGCGTGCAGACGGGGTCCGACACGTACGTCCCACCGTCGGGCAGGATGCCTCCGCTTGCGCTGCACGTTTGGCCGATGCTCTTACAGGTCAGCGGCGCCGTGCAATCCGCGTCCGTCGCGCATAACTGGCCCCAAGCAGGCGCCAGGGCGACAACTTGAACAACCAATGCCAGCGAGCCAAAGCCAAGCAGCCTCATGATATCCTCCAAGCTCAAGCATCTCGCCGCGGCCAACGATTGGCAAGTGACCGGGATCGCAGGGGGCTTTGCTCGAATCGAGGGTCCGGCCGTGAGCGTGGCCGGACGGCCGGTAGTCGTTTCAAGTGCCATTCGCGCATCGCTCCCATAGATGCGCAAGGTGTCCGATGTAGAGCCTTCTGTCAACTACGGCGCACCGCGTCCCCATGCCCAGCCAGGTCCACCCGGGCCACCGCAGTGTCGCGAGGACGAAGCGCATCGGCCTACGGGGAAAGCCCCCCGCCCTTGTCCACCGTATCGGCCGGGCTCGCCTTCATGAACGCCGCATAGTCGAGCACGCGTGGCGCTCCGGTGGCGTCGATGGCGGTCGCGCCTTCGGTTCGACCGGGTCGAGGAGGGGCGCACGTGCGCGTGCACGCTGCGCCCTCGATCGCGGCGAGACCCGCCATGCGCAAGTCACGGATGCTCGGCGTCCACATCGGCGCCACCGTGGCAATCCCTGCGGGGCGGCGCAGGTCACTCGTTCCGATGGACAGGCCACGACATTCCTGTCGCGCTCCCGTCGTGCGTACCTGGCCCGTCCCGGCAAGAACGCCGAGTATGTCCCGAGAAGTGGGCTCCCGGCGTCGCGGCACACTCGTTGCAGACGGCCCCAGAGGCATTCCCAGTGCCATGCACCCGGGACCGTGCCCATGGTACTCGTGGGCGGTAGGGAGCAAGGAGACACCATGACACCAAAGCAAAGGCTCACCCATCGCTGTCATCTCGTATCGGCGCTCTTGCCCTTCCTGCTGCTTTCGGCCTGCGGCGGAATGGGCGATCACCGCGAAGCTCCGCCCGGCGGACCGGTGGGGACGTCGGACAACCCACGAACGCTCCACCTTGCCGTGGACGAGGCCAAAATCGCGGGACAGGTGTCCGCCGGCGCCATGCACCTGCAGATTCCCGTGTCCAACCCCGGCAGCCAGGACGCCGCGGGCTCGCTCACGGTTGCCATCGTGAGCGTGGACGGGGCCAAGACCGTGGCCACCCAGCAGGTTCCCTACGCCATCGCCCCGGGCGCCGGAAACACGCTCGCCGTCGATCTCGCGACCCTCGCCGACGTCACCAAGCAGGCCGACTGGGTCAGGTACAACCTCCTCGTCACCAGTCCCGACGACCAAGAGCTGCGGGTCATGCGCAGCCTGCTTGCCGTGCTGGGCAACTACGAGGTCAGGATCGACGGTCCCACCACCCTGACCCGCGGCCGGCATGCCAGCTACCGCGTGGCCACGCGAGATCCGGTGACCTACCAGCCGCTCGCGCAGACGCCGGTGCAACTGGTGGTGCGCCACGATGGTCAGGTGGTGCTGACCCAGACGGGAACCACCAGCGTCAAGGGTGACACCGTATTCGACGTGGTGCTCGACGTCGAAGGCAACGTCACCGTCGAGGCACAGGCTGTTCTGCAGGGCACTAGCGTGGACGTGTCGGATTCGGCGAATGTCAAGCCGCCGGGCAACCGCGTCCTGCTCACCACGGACAAGCCCATCTACCAACCGGGCCAGACCATCCACTTGCGCGCCCTGGCGCTCGAAAACGTGAGCAAGAAGCCTCTCGCCGGGCAGCCGGTCGTCTTCGAGATCGCGGACGGCAAAGGAAACAAGATCTGCAAGCGCTCCCTCATAAGCGACAGCTACGGCCTTGCCGCCACCCAATTCACGCTGGGGCAGGTGCTCAACCTGGGCACCTTCAAGGTACGCGTGGCGGTCGGCGCCGACATCGCCGAGAAGACCGTGGAGGTCTCTCGTTACGTCCTGCCCAAGTTCAAGGTGGCCGTCAGCGCAGACAAGCCCTTCTACACGCCGGGCGCGATGGCTTCCGGCACCGTCGCCGTCAACTACTTCTTCGGCAAGCCGGTCGCCGGCGGCGAGGTGCAGATCGAGGCGTCCACCATGGACATCGGCGAGACGGTGTTCCAGAAGGTCGTGGGCAAGACGGACGCGCAGGGCCAGTTTCCCTTCTCGGTGACTCTGCCGTCGCAGCTGGTCGGCTTGCCCATCAACGACGGGAATGCGGCCGTCATCCTTCGCGTGCAGGTGACGGACACGGCCGGACAGAAGGTGCAGCAAGAACAGGCCCTCACGGTGGCGCGCCAGACCTTGCGCATCGCCCTGGTGCCCGAGGGCACCGTGCTCGTGCCTGGGCTCGACAACCTCATCGACGTGTTCGTGACCGATCCCCTGGGCAATCCGGCGGCGGATGTCGCGATCGAGGTCCGCACGGCGGATGGCTCCGTCGTGGGCAGCGGGCGCAGCGACGCCTACGGGCAGTATTCCTTCACATGGAATCCAACCGCGAGCGCCACGGCGACGCTCTCGGCGAAAGCCACGGGCAAGGACGGCGCGAGCGCGAACGATACCTTCACGCTAAAGGGCCAAGCCGGCAGCGACCACGTGCTCGTGCGCACCGATCAGGCGGTCTACGGTATTGGCGACACCGTGACCATCCAGGTCCTCACCTCGAAGGACGAGAACAGCGTCTACGTCGACTGGCTCAACAACGGGCAGACCGTCGACATGCGCACGTTGGACGTCACGGATGGTTCTGCCGGGTTCCAGGTCACGCTCGACACCGGCCAACTCGGCAGCAACCGCATCGAGGCCTACGTGGTCGGCGCCGACGGCAACATCGTGCGCGCCGGCCGCACCATTTTCGTGCGCGGCCAAGGCGCCCTGACGGTGGACATGACGACCGACCAGCCGCAGTACCAACCCGGCAAGCCGGCGCAGATCACCTTCTCGGTCAAAGACGAAAGCGGCGCGCCCGCGGTGGCCGCCCTGGGCGTGCAGGTGGTCGACGAGGCGGTCTTCGCCATGGTCGATGCCCGGCCCGGCCTGCTGCGCACCTACTTCGAGCTGGAGGATGCATTCTCCCAACCGAGCTACGAGATCCGCCCCCCGCTGGTCGACTTCGACAGCCTGCTCTATGGCGAGACGGCCGCGGCCGACAAGACCGCGGCCGCGGCGGCGCAAAACCGGGCCGCCGCCGCCTTCGCGGCCCTGGGTGAAGGAAGCATCACGGGCATGCAGCAGGGAAGCTACTCCGGACTGGGCACGCAGGTGGCGACCCAGCTCGCGCCCTACTACGCGGCGGCCAAGCAGGATCTGCTGGCGACCGTCAGCCAGACCACCAACGCCGTCATCGGCTGGCTCAAGGACGAGGGGTGCAATCCGTCCGAGTACTACTGTCAGGCCAAGAGCCAAGCTTTCTACGCCCTCGTGCGGACCGAGGTTGCGAAGCGCCTTGACGGATGGCTTTTCGATTTCTGGGGCAACCCGTATCGCACCGAGGGACAGAGCTACGATGTCGTGACGCTTCTGACCAGCGGACCTGACGAGGCAGCCGGCACCGATGACGACAAAACCCTCACCTTCGCTATCAACGAGCTGGACCTGCCCGCGGAGACCAAGGGTGACCTGGGGATGGGCCCCATCGTGGATGGTGGCGTTGCGGGCAGGGATGCCGGTGTCGCGATACCGCCGGCCTTCATCCCTGGCGGCGCGGGAGGAAGCGCCAGCGGAGTGCCCATCGCGATCAACGGTTCGGGAGGAGCCGGCGGCAGCACCTCCGCGAGCGGTACCGCCGGCGACGACGAGCCGCGCGTGCGCCAGAGCTTCCCCGAGACCCTTTACGTGAACCCAGCGCTCATCACGGGCGCGGACGGCAAGGCCAGCATTTCCGTCGACATGGCCGACAGCATCACCGACTGGCGCGTCTCGTCCTTGGCGCACACCGCGGGCGGCAAGCTGGGCGGGGGGATCGGCGCGATCCGCGTGTTCCAGGAGTTCTTCGTGGACATCGATTTTCCCGCCACCCTCACCCGCGGCGACGAGGTGAGCTTCCCCATCGCGGTCTACAACTACCTCGACACGGAGCAGACCGTGCGGGTCGAGCTGCAGCTCGGCGACTGGTTCACGCCGCTCGGCGACGTGGGCCGCGACCTCACGCTCGCTCCCGGCCAGGTGACCGGCCTGCGCTTCCCGGTGCGCGTGGACAAAGTGGGCCGCCAGTCCATGACCGTGAAGGGCACCGGCGGCACGCGCTCGGATGCTGTGGCTCGCAGCGTGCTGGTGCTGCCCGACGGCCAGGCCGTTCCCGCGGCGATCTCCGGTGCGCTGGCCGCCGGCACGGTCGACAACCGCGTGAGCTTCCCCGCCGGGGCGGTGGCGGGCTCGCAGCAGCTCTACCTGAACATCTATCCCGCGTACCTTTCACAGGTGATCGAGGGCATGGACAGCTTGCTGCGCGTGCCCGGCGGTTGCTTCGAGCAAACCACCTCCACCGCCTGGCCCAACGTCTTGGTGACCGCCTACCTCAAACAGACCAAGCAGCTCAAGCCGGAGATAGAGCTCAAGGCCGAGTCGCTCATGTCGGCCGGCTACCAGCGCCTGCTCACCTTCGAGCACGCGGGTGGCGGCTACTCGTGGTTCGGCGCGCAGGATGGCAAGCCCTTCCTCTCCGTCACCGCGTTCGGTTTGATGGAGTTCGCCGACATGGCCAAGGTGCAGACCGTGGACGAGGCCATGCTGGCGCGGACGCGCGACTGGCTGCTCGGCCAGCAGAGCGCGGACGGCTCGTGGGCGGGGGACCGTTCCGAGTTCTTCAGCTTCCACACCAGCCTGGTGCGCAACACGGCGTTCGTGGTGTGGGCGCTGGCCTCGGCGGGCTACACCGGCCCCGCGCTGGCGAATGGGCTTGCCTACGTCCAGCAGAACCTGGAAACCGAGAAGCTCGACGCCTACTCCCTCGGCATCATCGCCAATGCCTACCAGAGCGCGGCGCCGAACGACGCCACGGCCGGCAAGGTCTTGGAAATGCTGCTCGCCCTCCAGAAGGTCGACGGCGACAAGGTGTCATGGGATTCAGGCGGAACGCAGACCTGCTTCTACGGCGGCGGCAGCGATGCCGACACCTCCGCCACCGCGCTCGCCACCTACGCCCTGCTGCTGGCGGGCGGCAACAAGGACACCGTGGACAAGGCGCTTACCTACCTGGCGAGCACGCGCGACACGATGGGGAATTTCGGTTCGACCCAGGCCACCATCTGGACCCTGCGCGCTCTCCTGCTGGCCGCGACCAAGGGCACCGACGGTGCGGTCGGCAACCTCGACATCGCGGTCGACGGAGCCCCTTTCACCACTCTGACGCTCACCGCCGCGCAAGCCGACGTGATGACCACGGTGGACATGTCCACGCTTGCCGGAAGCGGCGAGCACGACGTAACCCTGACCTTCGCCGGCACCGGCAAGGTCAGTTACAACCTGGTGGCGCAGTACAACGTCCCGTGGGCGAGCGCTCCCGGCACCCCAAGCGGTCCCCTGAGCATCTCCGTGTCCTACGACAAGACCCGGCTCGTGCTGGACGAAAGCGCCACCGCCACCGTCGTGGTGCAGAACAACACCGCCAGCTTGCAGAACATGATCTTGGTGACCGTGGGGCTGCCCCCTGGTTTCCAGGTGGCGACCGAGGATCTCGACGCGTACAAGGCGAGCAAGGTTCTGTCGGCGTACGAGATGACCGGCAAGCAGTTGATGCTCTACCTGTCTTCGCTGCCAGCGTCGTCCACGCAGACCTTCAAGTACCGCTTGCAGGCCACCATGCCGGTCAGCGCCAGCGACGGCGGCAGCGAGGTGTACCTCTACTACCAGCCCAAGCAACGCAGCGCCGCCGGTGCCGTCACCCTGCAGGTGGTAGAGGCGACGGCGATCTGATCGCGGTGTCCTTCCCGCGTCGACTGCGCCCCTCATGCCCGCGCCCTCGTCGCGCGGGCTTGTCCGCCGCAAGAACTCCATCCCACGACTTGGCCAGAGACATCTCCGCGACGCACGGTCGTACTAGGCAAACGATGATGCCTTGCCTGTGTGCCGCAAGAACTCCGTCCTGGACCGGGAATCCGCAGGTGCTCGTGGTCTGCACCTGTTGGCCGCAAAAACTCGATCCGTGATGCGCAATCCCAGCGTTTCGCGCGCGACCGCCGGACGATCCGATGCCCACGGCCCTACTATCTGCTGATACTATGCCGCAATGGTTCATGAATTGATGACCAGCCTTGCCCGGGCCCTCGTGAGCATGCTCCGCTCCCGCGCCGCTCTCCTGCT
>JAFGPX010000066.1 GCA_016935975.1 Deltaproteobacteria bacterium | reverse complement strand
GACGAGGACGTGGAGTAGTGCTTGCTGTACCTGCACCAGGGCGGCTACGGGCTGTGCCTGCTGGTAAACTTTGGGGAGAAGCCGCTGGGCATCCGCCGTTTTGTGCACACGCCCTCCGAGGCGAGCAGGTGATGCTCTGTGCGCGGCGCACTGAGCAAGCAGCGGGCGCAAGGCAGCTCTTTGTCCCTCGCGCCCAATCCTTTCGCCAAGCCGAGTACTCTCGGCCCCTTTCGTGAATTTCGTGGTCCAAAGCCCCGTGGCTCGGCGGCGGCGGGATCGCCTGGGTCCTGCTCGGCGCGCTGGCGGCCAGGGTTCTCTGCGCTGCCGGCCGCCGGCCCGGCTCCCGGTGACCAGGGAGGTCAGGCTGGCCAGCCTTGCATTTTCCTCGCTACGGGAGTATACTGTTGGCGTGCACACTGGAAGTGCGCCGTAGCTGTCTCCTGTACGTGCACGCACGCTCACCACCGGACGCACTATTCCCAGGTAAGGAGTGCAAGGATGAAACCGATCGGATGGTCCTCCGTCCGCCAGGTGCGGCGCACCTCGCCGGTCTGCGCCTCGCCGGTGCCCTGCACCTCCGTGCCGCTGCCTGTCCTCCTGCTGACCCTCCTCCTCCTGCTGCTCACCGCCTGCCAGGCTACGCCTGCCCCGGCCGTCCTTCCATCCACCACGCTCGTCCCCACCGTGGTCCCATCCACCATCCCCATCGCCCTGCCCACGCTCCCCGCCTCGCCTGTCTCACCCACCCGGGCACCGACCCCTCTGCCAGCGGCGACGCCGGACGCCGCGTACCTGCCGGCCCAGATCGCCGCGCTGCCTCTCGCGACGGAGGCGATGGGCCTTGCCCACCTGCTTGCGGACCCGGAGGGGGGGCGCCTGTACGTCACCGACAGCGCCGGGCTCCTCCACATCCTTGATGCCACGACGCTCGCCGAGCTCGCCGCGTTCCCGGTCGCCGGCAGTTGGGACCCCGGCTTCCCGGCGAACGGCACGCTGCTCCTCGATGCCGCGAACGACCGCCTGTACGTCGGCGTCGAGAGCCCGCCGTCGGGCACGGTCACGCTGGTCGACACGGCGGCACTCCAGGTGGTGGCTTCGGTGACGCCGGGCGGCGTCCTGAGCCTCGACCCGGACCGCGGGCGCCTGTACGCTGGCCGCGCCGAGGGCCACAACCCGCTGTGGGAGCAGCGCTGGTCCGGCGTCTACCAGGCTTCGGGCAAGGTGTACGATGCCGCCACCCTCGCCGAGGTGGGCGACCTGCCCGTCCCGGGCACGCCGGTGTACGATCCGCTCGCCGACGAGCTGCTGATCGTCGCCTACACCGTCCACCGTGTCGACCCCGACACGCTGGCGGTGAGCGGCGACCTGCTACCCGACGTGTCTGCCCAGCCATGCCCGGAATGCAGCGGCGCGCGGTCGGCCGCGGGCGCGGAGGTCGACGTCGACCGCAACGTGATCACGGTGCACATGGCGGTGAGTATCGCGGGCCACAAGCCGCCCGTCGACCCTGACAACCGCTATTTCGACGCCACGACGCTGGAGCCGGTGCCCGACCCGCACCTCACGCCGCCCCTGCAGCCGGCGTGTAACGACCGCCGCCCGCTGCCGGCCGCGGTGCGCGACCGCGCCTACTACCGTCCACCGCGCGCCAACTGGCTCCCACCGGAGTTCGCGGTGCTCGCGCTCGACGCCACGCACATCATCACGGTCACCGGCGTCGAGCTCGGCCCGATCAACCCCAACACGTGCCAGTCGTACGTCACCACCGTCGACGGCACCGTCGTCTTTGACCTGCCGACGCTGACCGCCGTCGGCAGCCTGCCCCGGGCGGAATACACGCTCGACGCCGCCTCGGGCCGCCTCTACGGCCTCGCCGGCCGCGATCTCCTCGTCTTTTCCGAGTCGGGGGGCCGCGCCGCCGCCGCGCCGCCCGAGCCCGTCGCGCTGCCGCCCGGCCCGGTCAACCTGATCGCCCCCTCGCCCACGTACGAGGAGGACCTCACCCTCTTTCTGGGCGTCGCACCGGACCGCGGCTACCCCTTCGACCGCCGGCACACCCTCTACCGCTCGACGGACGGCGGCGAGACGTGGTACGCGCTGGGCGCCGGCCTGCCGGTCGGGGGCAGCTACGGGCTGCACCTGGCCCTGTCGCCGCAGTTCGCATCGGACCGCACGCTGTTTGCCGGCGGCTTTTACACGCTGTTCAACATGAGCGGGCCGAACGCCGACGTCGGCACCGGCGTGTACCGCTCCACCGACGGCGGCGATACCTGGCAGCTGGTCACGCCCGGAATTGGCCCCCTCCTCGTCGACCAGCTCGTCGTGTCGCCCGATTTGGCGCGCGATGGCCTCCTGGTCGCCTACGCCCGAACGGACCCGCGCGCAGGCGTTTCCACCCGATCCGCCTACTATTCGACGGACGGCGGCGACACGTGGAGCAGGTCGGCCGGCGGGGCCGCGCGCGGCCTCGTCGACCTGCTGCCCGCAGGGCCAGACGGCCCGTGGGTCGAGTTCCGCCTCAACCCTGACCTGCCGCCCGGCGTCGACCGCCTGGCGGCGGGTGCCGGCACGTGGCAGCGCGTGTTCACGGCCGAGGGCGACGACTCGACGCCGGTCGCCGTCCTGCCCACGCTCGCCAGCCGCGGGCAGCCGGTCTACCTCCTGGGCCGCACCGGCCTGTGGCGGTCGGCCGACCTGGGCGATACGTGGCAGCGCTGTCCCGACGATCGGATCGACGGCCGCCCCTTCGACGCCTGGGTAGCCGCCGGCGCCCTGGCCGGCACGCGCCTCCTCGCCGGCACGCTGGCGGGCGAGCTGCTGTCGCTCGACCTCGAGGGGCTGTCGTGCGCGCCGCCGCCGTGCGCGCCGGCCGCCGGCGCGACCACGCTTCTGGCCGGCCAGTGGGTGCGCCGCATCGCGCCCGCGCCCGCCACGTGGGCGGGACCCGGCGAGGGCGGCGACGTGTGGCTCGCGACGCAGGACGGGCACGTCTACCGCTACGCGGACGGCGCCATTCATGAGGGCTATGCGACGGCGGACGAGATGCACAGCCGCGACCCGTGGGGGCTGGCGCTGGCGCGGGGCGCACTGTGGGTGGCGGGCCAGGACGACCTGCACATCGCCGTCTTTGATGGGGAATCGTGGGCCGACCACACACCCGCGCTGCCCGGCGTCTCTCCCTGGGTCGTGGACCTCGCCACCGCGCCGGATGGCACCCCGTGGGCCGTGGCCGTCGTGAACCCGCCCGAGGGCGCACCCGAGGGCGCGCTCCTGCGCTGGACCGGCGCGGAATGGGCGCGCATCGCGGATCCGGACCACTCCCTGGCCGGCCTGGTGTACGACGTCGCGTTCACGCCGGACGGCGGCGTGTGGGTGGCAACGATCCGCGGCGTGGCGCGCTACTCAGGGGGCGCGTGGGGCGCTTCCGACCTGGGCGAGTGCGGCGGCGTGGCAGCCGGCGCGCGCGGCGAGGTGGTCGCGGTCGTGACCGGGGACATTGTGTGGCACCACGACGGCGCCGTCTGGACCCGGCTCCCGGCGCCGCCCACGGGCCCACCCGGCTTTCGCGCGATCTATGTGGCACGCGACGGCGCCGTGTGGGTCGCGGCCATCGAGGGCGTCGCGCGGTACGACGGGCAAGCGTGGCGGCAGATCACGCATGCCGGCGGCCTGCCCCTCGGCCAGGTGGAGGAGATCGCGGAGGACGCGTCGGGGAGGATGTGGTTCGGGACGATCAACGGGGCGGTGGTGGTGGAGCCGGCGACGCTGGGGGTGAGCGGCGAGTGAGCGCCCAGTGCGGACTAGAACCACGGGCTGGTGCCGGATTGTGATCCGGCACGAGCGGGGGAGGGGGCGGCACGAGCGGGGGAGGGGTTCTCCAGCCCCGGGGCGAAGCCCAGGATGGCGCGCCACGGGCCAGGGCGGCCGGCGTGGAGCGCTTGGGAGAACGGCAAATGGCCCAGAACCTGCTCAACAAGTGGCTCGCTTTGTTCTTGTGACGGAGGCAAGGAATGCAGATCGGCATCATCGGTCTACCCAATAGCACCAAAACGACGATTTTTAACGCCCTGACGCACAGCCAGGTCGAGACGGCCGCTTACAGTTCGGGACGGGTGGAGACCCACACGGCCATGGTGCGCGTGCCTGACCCCCGCATCGATCGCTTGAGCGCGATGTTCACGCCGCGCAAGACCACGCATGCCCAGATCCAGTACAACGACATCGCCGGGCTGCGCGCCGGCATCGGCCGGGAGGGCGGCTTGAGCGGGCCGCTGCGCACTTTTCTGGCCCAGAACGACGCCTTTCTCCACGTGGTGCGCGCCTTCGAGGATGAGAGCGTCCCCCATCCCGGCAGTTCGGTCAACCCGGCGCGCGATCTGGCGGCCCTGGATTTCGAGCTGCTCTTTTCCGATCTTCTGATCGTGGATCGGAGCCTGGAACGCCTAGCCGGGCAGTTGTCCAAGAAGAAGGTCTATCCGGAGCGGCCGGCCGACGAGGCGCTGCTGGCGTTGCTGCTGCGCCTCAAGGAGGCCCTGGAGCGCGAGGCGCCGATCCGCGACCTGGCCTTGACGCCCGAAGAACTGGGCATGATCCGCGGCTACCAGTTCTTTACCGCCAAGCCGGTGCTGGTTGTGCTGAATGTCGGCGAGCAGGGCCGTGATGATCCCGGCGGCTATGTGGACTATGCACACCGGCGCTCGGGCGTGATCTGCCTCCGCGGTGGGCTGGAGATGGAGATCGCCCGGCTGGACGATGAGGAAGCCGCGCTCTTTCTGGCCGAGTACGGCATCGAGGAGCCGGGGCTGCATCGCATGATCCGCCTCAGTTACGACCTGCTCGGCCTGCACTCGTTCTTTACTGTCGGCGAGGACGAGGTGCGAAGCTGGACCATCCCCGCCGGCGCTACCGCCCTGGAGGCAGCCGGAGCCATCCACTCCGACCTGGCCCGTGGTTTTATCCGCGCCGAGGTGGTCGGCTACGATGACTTGATCGCCGCCGGGTCCCTCGATGTGGCGCGCAAACAGGGCACCCTCCGCCTGCAAGGGCGCGACTATGTCGTGACGGACGGCGACATTCTCAACATTCGATTCAACGTATGATCTGTATCATTTCAATAAAGCGGGGAAAGTTGGGG
>JAFGPX010000065.1 GCA_016935975.1 Deltaproteobacteria bacterium | reverse complement strand
GTAGTAGTACTTGCCGGTGGTGGTGAAGGTGGCGGTCTTGCTGAAGAAGAAGTTCTTCGAGGTGCCGAGCAGGTTGGCCTCGTCGGCCAGGACGCGCAGGGCGGGGTGGATGGCGAATCCGGCGACGAGGGTGACCGCGAGCGCGATGAAGATGCCGGCCCGGTTCTCCTTGACCCAGGCCCAGACGTCGGCCCGGCTCACCTCGCGGGCCAGGTAGAGGTAGGACGCCGCCCAACACACCACCGTCACAAGGAGGAAGTAGTACGTCGTGTGGATGAACAGCGGCTCCGCGTAGCTGCGCTGGGCAATGCTGACGGCCACGAGCGTGAGGAGAAGGACAAGGAGGACGACGAGGGCGACGAAGCGCGGCGTCCACAGGCCGGTGCTCGGGGTTGGTTCTTCCTTGGACATGGGGCTAGAATCTTAAGGGTGCCTCGGTGTTTCCCGCAACCAAGACGTGATCTCCCGACGAACGCCGTCCGTGGCGTGCTCCCCGCCATCGGCATCCTGCTGGCCACGGCCGCGTTGGCCGGGCCCGGCTGCGCCAAGAAGCAGCCACAGCCGCCGGCCGTTTCGCAGGAGCTGGTCATCCGCAAGGCGGTGTGGGGCGATTTTCGGGGGCAGGCCACGGCGGACGTCACCAAGATCGTGGCGAGCATGGTCGAGAACAACGCCCTTCGCGTGGAGGCGAACCCGCGGGTTCTCGGTGATCCGGCCGAAGGTCAGTTCAAGTACTTGTGGGTCGAGTGGAGCAAGGGCGGGGTCGTGGCCCGCAAGCGGGTGGACGAGGGCAAGACCCTGGTCATCCGGGCCGATGAGCGTCCGGTAGCGCAACGCCTGGTCATTCGCCAGGGCCTCTACGGCAATCTGGCGGCGGGCAAGACCGTGGACGTGACCGCGATGGTTGCGGCCATGGTCGAGGACAACACCTTGTCGGTCACCCCCAGAAACGCGATGTTCGGCGACCCGGCCAAGGGGCAGGCGAAGCAACTGCGGGTCGAGTACACCTTCGACGGCGTGGCCAAGTCCAAGACCGTGGACGAGTGGCGGCCGCTGACCATCTCGGTAAGCGGGCAGTAGTCGTGGACTCCGCCGACCCCCAGAGCCCGGCGACCCAGGAAGAACCCGCCGAGGCCACTGCGTCGGGACGGCCGCTGGCCGGGCGAATCGCGGCGCGCCTCGATCGGCCGAGGTTGCGCAAAGCCGCGCTGGGCACGCTCTTTCTGGTCGGATGGACGTGGCTGGTGGTCCGCTTCCTGGGTCTCGAGCTGAGCCCGCCGGGTTTCTTCATGGACGAGGCCACGCCCGCGGTCCACGCCATGTGCCTGGCCCAGACCGGCAAGAACCTCGATGCTCAACCCTGGCCCCTTTATTCGCACGCGGCCGGCGGCGGTCACCACCCGATCACCCTGCTGGTATTCGACATCGTGTGGACGAAGTTCTTCGGCACATCGAGGGGCGCCTTTCGCGCCGTGTCCGCCTTCTTCATCCTCCTGACGTGCGTGGGCCTCTTCCTGCTGGCCCGGGAGCTGGCGGCCAGGATTTCCGTGGCTCCCGACGACGAACGCTCGCAAGCGGCGGTGCGCGCTTTTCCGTGGCTGGTGCTCTTCGCGGCTCTGCTCTCGCCGTGGGGCTTCCAGTTCTCGCGCGTGGGATGGGAGGCGCCCCTGGCGCCCGCCTTCCTGGTGCTGGCGCTGGTGGCGCTGCTGCGCGGGCTGCGGGTGAGAAAGCAGCTTCTGGTCTGGTCGATCCTTGCGGGGGTGGGCGCGTCCGCCGCCATGGTCACCTATCCGCCCTTGCGAGCCACGGCGCCGCTCGTGTTCGTGGCCATGGTGGCGCTCCTGTGGCTCGTGGACAAGGGGCGGCAGCCGCGTTGGGATCTCGTCAAGGGCGCGCTCGTGACCCTGGCGGTCACCGGGATCTGCATGCTCTCGACGTTGCGCATGCTGGGGCAGGGCAAGATCAACGAGCGCATGAACAACATCGCGATCTGGTGCCCGGCCTGGGTGCAGGAGCGCATAGGCGGAACGCCGCGCTGGCTTTTCTACGTGCAAACCTTCCTCGACAACGTCGTCGCCTATCTGCGGCCGTCGTTCCTGTTCTTCACGGGCGACCAGAGCATGCGCCACTCGCCGCGCATCATCGGCGAGCTGTCGCCCGTGGATACCTTGGCGTTGCTGCTCGTGGCCGGGGCGGCGTCTTCCGCCACCTGGCGCATGCTGCGCGGCCGCGGGCCGTCGCCCCTGGCGCAGGCCGGGCAGCCGAGTCCGGCCGTGCGCTGGCTCGTGGGGATTGCCCTCGGGGCGCTGCTCGGGTGCTTCTTCGGCGTGGTTCCCGCGGCGCTGACCTACGATGCCCTTCCGAACGCCCTGCGGGCCATCGCCGCGTGGCCCTTCATCGCTCTGTTCTCGGGCACCGTCCTGGCCATCGCCTGCGCGCGCCGCCGCTGGGTGACGCCGGCCCTGGCGTTGGTATCGCTCTCCTACACGCTGTGCTTCTTCCCCGCGTACTTCCGCGCCTACGACAAGGCCGAAGGACATTGGTTCATGCGCGAGATGACCGACCTGCTCGACTCGCAGCGCAAGGCGCACTCCCCGACGCCACCCGAGAAGCTCATCGAGAAGAACATGGCCTATTCCTATCGGTACTACGAGGTGCCGATGTACTATCTCATGACCGAAGCGCGCATGGGCTGCCGCCAGGCGAAGGACGCCGCGCTTGCCTACCGCAGGTAGCAGCACGAGAAGTAGCCTTCCCCCGCCCTTTCTCCGCGTGGTCGGTGAGGTGTGGATGAACTAGCGATGCGCAACTGGAAAACCGTTACTGTCCATCAGCTCTTTCGTCTGGTGTTGCTCGGCCTCGCGGTCGCGTGGGGCGTCGGCCTGTGGCTGCACCACAAGGAGGAGGAACGGCGGGAGCTGACGCGGGCCTTCGAAAGCGGCTATTGGGCCAAGGATCGGGCGGGCCGGGGCACGAGCTGGCCGGGCTCGACCCTGGAGGTCACCGCCGAGTATCGAGCCTATGTGGAGCGGTTCATCCGGAGCCACCACGTCGAGTCGGTCGTGGATGCCGGGTGCGGCGACTGGAGCTTCTCCGCGGCCATCGACTGGGGCGGGGCGAGCTACCTGGGGGTGGACATCTCCCCGCAGATCGTACAGAGGCTCAAGCGCCGGTTCGCGCGCGAGGCAGTTGCCTTCGAGGTCGGCGATGCCACGGAAAGCCTGCCCGCGGCGGATCTCCTGCTCTGCAAGGACGTGCTCCAGCATCTTCCGAACGACAAGGTCTTGGAGTTCATCAAGAACAATCTGACCAGGGGCAAGTTCAAGTGGGCCATCATCACCAACGACAAGGGAGGGCGGAACCACGATATCTTCGCCGGCGAGTATCGGCCGCTCGACCTGGGCGCGCCCCCGTTCGAGGTCGAGGGACTCGTCGATCTCCCCGTCAAGTTCGCCGACAACCCCCTCAAGGTGGCGCAGCTCCTCGACCTATCTAGATGATGAAAAGATTGCGAGGTCTGCAACCTGTGCAGTCGCAAAGGTAGGCGGGAAAAGCACAGTGGGGGATACCCGCGCACCTGGAATTCGGTCGCTTGTTCAAGGAATCATTGCTGTTTCCTTCGCTCTCATGAGATGGCCGGTGGTTTGCTACCTGCGGACAATGAAAGGATCCACTATGAAGTCCGCCCCCTCCGACGCGTTTCGTCGTCTATGCCTGGCCATGGCGCTTCTGGCGACGACCTGGGCGCTTCCTAGTCCGGTACAAGCGGATGCCTACGGCCTGCAGACCGTCAAGAACATCGCCGACGTCCTCAAGCCCAATGTCCTGGTCGTTCTCGAAACCGCCGAGTCCATGCAGGGGCTGCCCGGCGAGAATGCCGCGCGCTACAACGAGGTCGGCGCGGACTGCGAGGACGGCAACCGGAACTGCCGCCTGGCCAACCAGGTGGGCCGCTGGGGCTTCTCGGGCATGGGCAGCCAGGGCATCAAGTTCGGAGATCCGAACGCCAGTTGCACGGCCACGGTGACCAACACGGTGACCAACACCAACGACGTGACGCTCACGGATATCAATATCGAGACCGTGACGAACTCGAGCACGAGCACGATCACCAACACCAACACGAACACGGGCACGAAGACGGATACTCAGACGCAGACCGACACCAAGACGACCACCGCGACGCGCACCAACACCAGCACGGTCACGAACACGGCGACCAACACCAACACGACCACCGGCACCACGACGGCCACGGTCACGCAGACGAACACCGACGTCTCCACGGGGACGGTGACGACCTCGGAGACAGGAACGACGACGAACACCACCACCGGCACGGGAACCAAGACCGTGACCAACACGGGCACCAAGACGCAGACGAACAGCTCTACCGGCACGGGGACGGGCACGAACACCAGCACCAGGACGCAGACGAACACGGGCACCGGCACGAAAACCGTCACCAGCACGCGGACTCAGACCGGGACGGTGACGAACACGCAGACGAGCGTAGCGGAGGACCGCAATCTGTTCCTCGCCGCGTTCCAGAGGGCCAACGACGACCCCCAGGAGCTCTGGTGGACCAGTTGGACCCATTCGACGGGCACGGACGAGAATTGGCCCCCGGAACCACATTTCTGGGCGTTGTGGAGCAATGGCTACGTGCAGAGCGGGAGCCCCGACCCCGCCACCCTTTGGTTTCCGCCTGGCACCTACAATCTGTATGTGACCGCCAAGGGAACTCCCTACCAGGGCACGTACGCTCACTTCGTCCTCACGCTTGATGGCACGACGGTTGGTAGCGCGTACACCACGGCCAGTGTTCAAACCTACACCTTTTCATACACGGAGCCGACGCAATGGGGGGCGAACCGCGTTGTCAGGATCACCTTCGACAACGACGCAAGTGGGGGCGGTGGGACTTCTACCACCACCAGTACCTCCACGGTCACCGCCACGACCACCACGACGGGAACCAACACCTCGACAACGGTCACCAACACAGGAACCAACACCTCGACGGTCACCAAGACGGTGACCAACACCTCGACGGGCACCGGGACAGGAACCGACACCGGAACGGACACGGGCACGCAGACGGCGACCGCGACCGATACGGGTACGCAAGAGAGCATTTGCGGGACCTCCGCCGTCGTCCCCTTCGAGGCGGAAGACGTCTGGACGGACGATGCGGACCATAGGTCGTATGCGGCCCGGGCGTATTCCGACTCGGGTGCCAGCGCCGGCGAGTACGTGCTTTTCATGGATAACCCGGTGCCCTCCGGCTACGGCGAGTGGCTTGCGTTCGACCTGGCGGTCGCGACAACCAGCACCTACATGGTCAAGTTGATGTACAAACGGAACACCAACCGCGCCCAAGTTCAGACCAGCATCGACGGTGTGAACCTGGGTGGGCTCATCAACCAGTCTGGGTCGAGCCTCAACAAGGTGGAGGTGGATGTGGGGACCACCGTGCTGTCCGCGGGAACCCATCGTATTCGCTTCACCACTTTCTCCGGGGGTGGTGGCACCCAGGAAGTCATCGACAAGATCACTCTGCAGGGGGTGCCGGGCAATTGCACGGCCACCGCCACGTCGTCGTCGACCTCGACGGGCACCGGCACGGACACCGCGACCGAAAGCAGCACGTACACGGGCACCGCGACCGCGACCGGAACCGGCACCGAAACCGGAACCGAGACCTCGACCGACACGGAGACCGGGACGGGGACCCATACCTCGACCGAGACGCAGTCGGAGACGACCGCCACCACGGAGACGGCCACCAGCACCGGCACCATCACCACCAGCTCGACCTCCACCGGAACCGACACCTCGACCGGCACCGAGAGCTCGGTGCAGGTGTACGCGTGCGGCAGCGAGGGCAGCGTCGATCCGGATAGCTGCACGGTCGCGGTGCCGACCACCAGCGGCTACTGCAACGAGGCGAGCAACACGCCCTGTTCGTCCGAGAGCGCCTGCAACTACACCAAGGGCGACTTCTGCCGCTACATCTCCACGCTCGACGGCTCGGGCCGGCTGCTCAACGAAACCTGCTTCGTCAGCGGGTACACGCCTTGGGGATCGTGCAAGCACGGCAGGGAAACCGCCAACACCTCGTGCAGCGACGACACCCCATGCACCTTGGCCGGCGACTACTGCACCGAGGGGCAGCCCGCCAAGATGTGCTCGGACAGCGGTCTGTGGTGCACCACCCTGGCCGACTGCCCGGGCAACGCCACCACGGACCAGTGCGTGGGGGCCACCTCCAGGATGATGACCGTGAAGCACGCCCTGCGCCGGGCGGTGGCCGAGTACGCGGACAAGGTGAACTTCGGGTTCATGAACACGTACCAGGGCAGGGGCATCCCGGCCACGGCCACCGACGCCAGCACGGCCATCTACCCGTACGTCAAGCTGCAGGATTGCCCGCCGAGCGCCAACGTCACCGAGACCAAGCTCCTGACGCGCGGCGAGCTGGAAAAGGCGGGCTGCTTCAGCCTGGCCAGCGGGCCCGCGGACACCTGCACCGTCGACTACGGCGGCAACGGCGCGCTCAACGCCACGGCCTCGTGGAATCAAGTCACGTACACCAAGGTGGGGACCGCGGACAGCCGGTGGCTCGTGCCGCGCGCGGACGGCAGCGGCAAGTTCAATCGCATCGACACCAACTGGTCTTCGTGCTCGAGCTCCGCCATCCTGCCGGCCTGCGTGTTCGCGGGTCAGGGCACCGGGCTCTACGAGGGCAGCTACTACAGCTTCACCTACAAGCAGGGCACCCCCATAGCGGATGGCGAGGGCTCCCGCGCCCATCCGGTGTACTTCACCACCTATCGGGGCAAGTACTTCTCCGACGGCGGGTACTGCTACAACGCGATCGACGCCGACCGCTCGGACATCGTCAACGACGGCATCTTCGGCCGGCCGGCCTACACCGGCCATCCCTACGACTCCGCGAACGAGGTGCCGGTGCCGTGGTCGGGCTCGAACAACAGCGAGTGCAATGCCACCACCGGGGCCAGCTGGAACTCGAACGTGGTGCCCATGCTCAGCTCCGCCGACACGGTCACCTTCGGCGGCCAGTCCCTCGACCGGTCGCAGCGGGCGCTGATGATCGCGGCGCGGCTCGAGAAGGCGTCGTTCGGCGGCGTGCACGCCACGAGCCGGCTGGCGCCGATAGGATGCGCGCTCAGCAACGAAGGAGCCTCGGACGCCAACCACAGCGCCGCGGCCTACATGTCCACCGCGCGCGCCAACGATGCCGCCGCCAACGACAGCAAGCCGCCTTGCTGGAGCAACAACATCGTCCTGGTCGTGGACGGCCACTCCAATGGTCCGGGGGACATGGACCAGACGGGCACCATCGACTGCGCGTCCACCGCGTGCGCGTACGACCCGGCCAACCCCACGGCCATCCCGGATAGCTGCAACTGCGAGGCCATCAAGAAGGCCTACGCTCTGGCGAGTTCGGGCATCCAAACCCACGTGGTGGTGAACGCGCCGGCGACCTGGAGCACGCGCTACCCGTACACCTACGCCTTCCTGTGGAACCTGGCGGTGGCCGGCAGCCCCAACCGGGACGGCACGCCCGGCTTCGGCATCACCCCGGAAGAAGTCTACCGGGCCATCTCCGACAAAATCGCCGCGGCCGCCTACCACTTCCCGTTCACCACCGGGGTGCCGGTGGCCGGCGCGACGACCATGGATCCCGACACGTTGGTGCTGACCCAGAGCCGGCACCTCTTCGACGCCAGCGTGAGCTACCCGTCGTGGAAGGGCACCGTGCGCGCGTTCGACGCGGGCTCGGGCGGAACCTTGCTGTGGGATGCGGCCACGGTGGCCGCCGGCGGGCACCCCGCGACCTGGAAGAACCGCCGCATCTACTTCGGGAACACGAGCGGGGGCGTGGTGAAGGTGCAGATCGACGGCAGCGGCAACATCGGGAACGCTGCGGCGCTGTATTCGGCCGGACTGGGCTCTTCCTCCGCCGAGGCCGAGAAGATCGTGCAGTGGCTCTTGGGCAAGCCCGAGCTGGGCAATCGCACGCCGCTCATGGGGCCGCCCACCCTCTCGACGCCCATCGTGGTGGGGCAGGGCGCGGCGAACGGGCTCAACGGCTCGCCGGCCTTCTCGACGAACACCTGGAAGCGGCCGCAACTGCTGTACGTGGGCGCGGACGACGGCATGCTGCACGCCTTCTTCGCGCACTCGGGCAGCAAGACCCTGAACGGAGCGACCTACCTCGGCGGCGAGGAGGCCTTCGCCTTCATCCCGAACGACATGTTGCCGGTGATCGCCAAGCTCTTCGCCCAGGGCGGGCAGCACCTGGCGGTGGACAAGGACAAGCACGTCTTCGGGCTGGCCGGCTCGCCGAAGGTCAAGGACATGTGCATCGGCTCGGCGTGCGAGACCTCCGACGGCTCCGATTGGCACACGGTGCTGGTCATGACCGAGGGCCCGGGCGGCAACAAGCCGTTCGCGCTGGACATCACCAACGTGGTCAGCGAGGCGGACGGTCTGACGCCGGACAACCTGCAACTGCGCTGGCGGGGCACCTCGTCGACCTGGAATCAGTACCTGGGCGAGACGACGGCGCTGCCCGGCTTCTACTTCGCCGGCTACAGCGCCGGCAGCGCGGACAACCGCGTGCTGTTCGCCTCGGGGTACGGCTCCGGCAACCAGGGACTGGCCTTGATCAATGCCGACGCCGCCAACGGGACCATCAAGGAGACCCGCACGGTGGGCACGTCCGGCGGCTGCAGCCAGCGCCACACGGTGATGTCCGACGTGGCCACCGCGCGCGACTACTCCTCCGCCTCGACCTCGCAGAACCTGCTGGCGGCCTACGTTTCCGACACCTGGGGCGACGCCTACCAGTACGTGCCCGGCGCTCTGGCCAAGCTGTACTCGCTCGGCTGCGCCCAGCCGCTCTACTTCTCGCCCGCCGTCGTGCAGCTGGATCGGGCGCCCAGGGCCGACACCTCGTCGAAACGCCTCATCTACCTGGTGCAGGTCACCAACTCCAACCTGGATCCCGCCACCGCCCTGTCCTCGACGGTCGACCCGACCAACGGGTTCCCGGGCTCGAAGCTCGTGGTTACCAAGCTGGACGGCAACGTCACGCCGCCCATCATCGTCACGTCGTACAACCCACACACTGCCAGCGGTCAGATCGTGCTCAGCACGGACGCGACCACGGCGAGCGACCGCATCTGCGTGCAAAGCGACGACGGCTCGGGCGGGCTCAACCAGTTCGCCAACAACGCCAAGACCGAGGGCCAGACCTGCGCGGACGTCGGCGGCACCGACATGCCGGCCACCGCGCGTCCGGTGGGCACGCCGCTGGCCGTCCTGCGCGCCGACGGGCTCGGCTTCCAGGTCATCACCAGTTGGTACGACTGGAACGCGCACGCCAACGACTGCTCGGGCGGCAAGCAGTTCGACTACGGAACCAGCTACATCACGGTGCACGAGTTCGGCGCCGACGGCACCTGGTATCAGGTCGCGGGGATCCCGATCGGCGGCACGGTGGTCACCGGCGTCGGCTTCGTCGTCACCGGGCTGTTCGTCAACGGCATCAACCCGAGCGCGACGCCGCAGTCGCTCAACATCGGCCAATCCTTCAGCACCATGCAACAGATGCTGAACAACGCCGGACTCGAGCGCTACGGCCGCACGAGTTGGTCCGAGCGACTGGAGTAGTCGCCGCCGCCCTTCTTGACGCCAGGGGGCTGCGTCGTGGCACGGGGCGTGGCGCAGACCAGCCCGCGAGCACTTCTTGACCGTTGACATCCGCGGGCGCGCGGCCCTACATTTGCCCGCTGTCGCGCTGACAAGGGTGAAGCCATGACGAAGGCCGAGTTGATCGCCAGGGTTGCAAACCGGAAGGACCTGCCCCGCACGCTGACCAAGAAGGCCTATGGCCGCATCGTCGACGCCGTATTCACCGAGGTGGGCGACTACTTCATTCGCGCTCGGCCGAGCATCTCGAACCCGCCCCGCCTCTGCTATCCGGGCTTCGGCACCTTCACCAAGCGTCGACGCCGCTCGCGCACCGTGCGCAACCCGCGCACGCGCGCGGCCATCGTCATCCCGGCACACTGCACGGTCGTGTTCGCGCTCGGTCAGGAGCTCAAGAACCTGATCAACCGCGTTCCCGATCGCCGGGCGTCGTCCGCGGCGTAGGCGGGCCAGAGGGCGCGATGAATCGCGCCCCTATCGTGTGGGTGTATGGGCGCCATTCATGGCGCCCGGTGCTCCTCGAACGCCAGCACCTTGTCCCGCAGCTCTTCGAAGAGCTGCTTGTGCGCGGGATGCCCGGCCAGGTTCTTCCTCTCGCCGGGATCCGCGATCAGATCGAACAGCTCGAAGCGCCGGCCGGAGATCTTGTGCACGAGCTTCTTTCCGCGCTCGACCATGGCCACCTGGTGGTCGGGCGTCGCGGTCGAGGGCAGAAGCTCGGCGAAGATGGGGCGGGCGGGCAGAGTGGCGCCGTCGATGGCGGGCAGCAGGCTGCGGCCGTGCAGGTGGGGCGGGGGCGCGATGCCCAGTAGGTCGAGCAGGGTCGGCCCCACGTCGAGAAGCCCGACCTCGTCGTCCGAAACCACCGGCTGGCGCCCCGGGATGGCGAAGATGAGGGGTACGCGCAGCTGCTCCTCGGTCAGGTTCTGGCCGTGGAAGTAGGT
>JAFGPX010000064.1 GCA_016935975.1 Deltaproteobacteria bacterium | reverse complement strand
TCGACTCGGAACACGTCGTTGATGCCGACCGGATTGGTGTCGGAGCCCCGATTGGCCATGATGCAGTAGTCGCCCACGCCATAGAGGTCCGGCCATCCGAACAACATGTGGCCGCTCTCGTGCGCAAAGACGTAGTTGGTCGGCTTCGAATGCAGGGCCGTCATCATGTAGCGATTCAGCGTGACGCCGTCCTTCTTGTCACGCGAGCTCGAAGCGTGCGGCCAAAGACCCACGCCGAAGGTGCCCTCGTCCCCCGCGTAGAGCAGGCTGATGGCCTCCGTCTTTCCGTCCTTGTCGTTGTCGAAGAGGGAGAAATCGATCTCGCCGTCCATGGCGGCGATGACCTCCGTCCACAGCTCGCTTGCGCGCTCATAGCTGCTGCCACCGTCGTAGTAGCTCTTCGGTTGTTTCGCACGGTAGTAGCCGTGCACCTCGTTCTGGTAGTCCACGACGCTGTTGGACTGCCCCAGGTAGTAGTCGCGGATCGAACCGGTCAGGCCATGCTTGTCGTAGCCCTTGGTGTTCAGCCATGCGTCTACCTCGTCCTTGGACAGGGTCGCCGGCTCGTCGCTGAAGTCGACGAGAATCGCCAACCCCTTGACCACGCCCGACGGATGGGGAAAGAGGTGAACAGGCCCGAGCTGGTCGTAGAGGATCGAGGCGTTGGGCGAGGGTTGCAGGTCCGGCCAGGCCGGCACCACCTTGCCTTCCCACACGATGGTGGCTCGGGCTGGGGAAGGGAGAAGTCCGATAGCCAGAATCCAACAGACAGGCAGTAGCAGAGCTCGCCGAGACATCGCGCTCCTTCTAGTATGCAATGGTATCCCGATCAGTAAATGTCCGGGAATAGGCCGTCCGTGGTGAGGATTTGCCTTTGTTTCTCGCCGTGTCGCCGTCCGGCCGCGCTCACCGACAAAAGACGACGTCCGCCCGATGACGAGGAATCGAACCGCTGGCTTCCCCTTTCTCCGGCGAGGGAGAGGGGCTGGAGTGAGGGCGTTTTTGCCTCCCTCACTCTGCCCGAGGGGAGGGGGTGAATGTGCTTCACGCAGCCGTGGCGACTGCCCGGGTTCGCGTCAGTTTCGCGTCATCGACACCGACCTTTTGCACTTCTGGGACGCCCTCTCGGCGCGGTCAAGAAACCGTGAGACTGCATGCTCGCTTTCACCGAGACGCGAGGGACGGGATCCACGGCTGCCGCACGAGGTGGTCCGCGCCCGGCCGACCGCAATTTCGTCGTTGACAACCCGAGCGCCGGGGTGATCCCATGGACGGACCGGGGAAGAACAGGTTTGCATTGGTGGTTCGGGCCGCAAGGCGGATGAGAAGACATGACCTTGGAAGAAGTCGTCAAGCTACTGGAGGCAGAGATCGTCTGGGGTGAGCAGTATTTGGACCAGGAGTTCGAATTCGCGGGCGCATCGGATCTCATGAGCGACGTCTTGGCCTTCGGCAAGGCGGGGGTCCTCCTCCTCACGGGTCTGGCCAACATCCAATCCGTGTGTACCGCCAGGATCATCGAGGCGAAGGCGGTCGTCTACGTTCGTGGACGAAAACCCGACAAGGAAGGGATCGAACTCGCCAGGATGAACAAGCTGCCCATCCTCTCGACGGGTTTCCTCATGTACAAGGCCTGCGGGCTGCTCTACAGCCACGGCATTCGCGGACTCGAGGATCGGTAGATTGCATTCGGTGGATGCCGGTGGGGTTTTCTCGTGGCTTTCGACCAGGGTCTTTCACATAGGTTCGAGATCAAGGGAGGGGACTTCGCCAAGGCCGGCCGTGTTTCGCTGGAGGTCAAGGAGATCCTTCACGATCTCGGCATCGATCCGGTCATCGCGCGGCGTGTGGCGATCGTGTCGTACGAGGCGGAGATGAACGTGGTGATGTACGCCACTCGAGGCGAGATGGTCCTTCAACTCGATCCCGAGGCGATCCGGATTGTGCTGGAAGACGAGGGACCGGGCATCCGAGACACCGAGATGGCCATGCGGGAGGGCTACTCCACCGCCACCGAGCAGATGCGGGAGATGGGATTCGGTGCCGGCATGGGGCTTCCCAACATCAAGAAGAACGCGGACCGGTTCGAGTTGACATCCGAGGTGGGCAAGGGGACTTGCTGCCGGATCGTCATCCACTTGAGCCCGGGGGGAAGGGCATGAGCCAGTACGACCATTCCATCCGGATCGACACGGACAAGTGCGACGGGCGGATGAAATGCCTGCGCGCCTGTCCCACCCAGGCCATTCGCATCCGGGACGGCAAGGCCGCCATCCTCGGGGAGAAGTGCATCGATTGCGGGGAGTGCATCACCGCTTGCCCGAACGGGGCCATCGTGGCCTTGACCGATCCGTTCGGCGAGATGAGCAAGTTCAAGTACACGGTCGCCATTCCGTCCCCCGCCTTGTACGCCCAGTTCGGCATGTCCATCCTTCCGGACAAGATCCTCGACGGACTGAGGAAGATCGGCTTCGACGACGCATTCGATCTGTCCATGACCTGCGGCGCCACCAGCCTGGCCGTCGAACTCTTCGTGGAGGAATACAAGGGCCCCAAGCCTCTCATCTCCCCCGCCTGTCCCTCGGTCGTCAGGCTCATCCAGGTCAGGTACCCCCACTTGGTCCAGCAGATCCTGCCCATCACGCTTCCCAAGAAGCTCGCTGCGGGGGACGTCAAGAGAGCCAAGTCGAAGGAGCTGGGTCTCAAGCCGGAGGAGATCGGTACGTTCTACATCACCCCTTGTCCCGTCAAGATGATCGCCATCAAGGAGCCTTCCATCGAGGGCGGCTGCTACCTGGACGGGGCCATCTCCATCGCCGACATCTACGCCCCGTTGCTTGCGGCGATGGAACCCGTGGCTCCGGACGACTACCGCAAGGGGCTGGAGAGCATCTGCGTCCTGGGCATCGGCTGGGCAGTGGCCGGCGGCATGCACCGTACCCTGAAGCTGGAAAACGTGCTGGACGTGTCCGGAATTCCGGAAATCGCCAAGACCTTCGACGACATCGAGCGTGGCAAGCTACGCGACATCGATCTGGTGGTGGCCTATTCCTGCCCGCAAGGGTGCGTGGGCGGCTCGCTGACGGTGGAGAATCGCTACATTTCCTACAACAAGATCCTCCGCCTGCTCGAAACGCTGGAGCGGAAGAAGATCGAAGCGTGCCGGGACGAACAGGAGATCCGCGAGCGATACCGGCAGAAGTATTTCCACATGACGCATAAGTACGAGCCGCACCCCCTCCAGGCGCTCGACACGGATCTGGCCGAGGCCATCCGGAAGCGCAAGATCAAGGAGGACGTCTACGCATCCTTGCCCAAGATCGACTGCGGGATTTGCGGCGCGCCGACCTGCCAGGCCTTTGCCGAGGATGTCGCTCGGGGGGATGCGCGACTCTCCGACTGCATCTTCAGCGCGTCTGGGAGACTCATGGAATTGACCGCTGAGTTGTCGGATCTCTTGGCTCAATTCCGATGCTTCGGCGGAAGAGCCGGTCCCACGACGGGAAGCGGCAAGTGAAGGAAACGATCATGACGTTGAAAGAAATCGTCGAGGGACTCGGGCTGCGCGCGTTGACGACCCACGAATGCGAGGACAGGCAGGTGACCGGCGGATACACCTCGGACCTCCTCAGCGACGTGATGGCCAACGCCCGGCCCGGCAACCTCTGGATCACCTTGCAGATCCACCAGAACATCGTGGCGGTAGCCCGGCTCAAGGACCTCGCCGGCATCGTGGTGGTCAACGGCCGCCGGCCCGACGACGAGACCCTCCGCAGGGCCGACGCGGAGCGGGTGGCGGTCCTCGGCACGGAGGATTCGGCCTTTCGGGTTTCCGGACGACTTCACCGGTTGCTGGGAGATTCCTGATCCGCGATGTCAAGAAGGCTCCAGGCCGATCTGCACGTGCATACGTGCCTGTCCCCCTGCGCCGACGTGAAGATGTCGCCTCTCGCCGTCCTCCGGCGGGCTCGCGCGGTGGGGCTGGACATCCTGGGAATCAGCGATCACAACGCGGCGGAGAACGTCCCGGCCGCGCTGGAGGCCGCGTGCCGGTACGGCCTGCGCGTGCTGCCCGGCATGGAGGTGACATCCGCCGAGGAGGTTCATGTCCTGGCGTTGTTCGACGCGTACGGGGCGGTACACGAGCTTCAGGAAGAGGTGTATCGGCATCTGCCCGGCCGCAACGACGAAGAGACCTTCGGCATGCAGGTAATCGCCAACGCGGACGACGAGGTGCTGGGCTTCAATCCTCACCTGCTGATCGGAGCGACGACGCTCGGGCTCGGGGAAGTCGTCCAAGCCATCCATGGCCTGGGAGGGCTGGCCGTCGCCGCCCATTTCGATCGGGAGAGCTACAGCCTGACAAGCCAGTTGGGATTCGTGCCGGACGATCTGGATCTCGACGCGCTGGAGATCTCCCCGCGGATCTCGATCGAGGAAGCCGTGCGCGCGTACGCGCCCAGGCTGCCCCTGATCCAGTCGTCCGACGCGCACCGGGAAGAGGAGATCGGTCGAGGCCGCACGACCTTCCTCGTTGAGGACGTCAGCATCGTCGAAATGAGAAAGGCGCTGCAGGGGAAGGACGGCAGGAGAATCGTACGCTGATGGAAGATCTGTCACTGCACATGCTGGACATCATGGAGAACTCCCTCGACGCGCGAGCGCGTCGGATCGAGGTTCGCATCGACGAGGATTCGCCGGCGGACCGGCTCATCCTCGAGATCCGGGACGACGGCAACGGCATGGACGCCCGGACGCTGGAACAGGCATCGAATCCGTTCTTCACCACGCGCACGACCCGGAAGTTCGGACTTGGCTTGTCGATGCTGGCGGAGTCGGCCAAGGCGACCGGCGGCG
Source organism: Deltaproteobacteria bacterium (assembly GCA_016935975.1). Lineage (GTDB taxonomy): Bacteria > Myxococcota_A > Polyangia > Fen-1088 > Fen-1088 > Fen-1118. The sequence goes on along the minus strand of JAFGPX010000064.1, from coordinate 5,246 downwards.
TCCTGACCATCGACTCGGCGCCAGGGCGAGGCACCCGGGTGAAGGCGACGTTCCGGCCGAGTCACATCGACATGAAGCCCCTCGGAGACATTCCCCAGACGCTGCTGACCTTGCTCGCCGGGCACCCGGAGATCGAATTGCGGTACGAGCATGTCACCGGCGAGGATTCGTTCTCCTTCGACACCAGGGAGATCCGCGGCGGTCACGGTTCTCCCGAAGTGCTGCGCCTCGTCGAGGCGCATCTACGGGAGGGGTTGGCCGCTCTGACGGGCCGAACGAAAACGCCGTGAAGGGCAGCATCTCGAGCTGAGGATCTCTCGCGGCCGCGGCGGTTGCTGCCGGCTGTGCCTCGCCAGATGGTCATCCGCCACGCTCGTTTTCTGACGCCGACGACGAAAAGCTACGAGCATGAGCACGGCCGTCGGGCCGTCGTCGTCGGTCGAATTCGACCGTGCGCGACGGAAACACCCCCGGCCGGATCCTCGGATGGATCTCGTGCGGCGAACAGCCGTCGGGTACGAGAACGCCAAAGGCAGCGCAAGTTGCGGCCCACACGCTCCCCGGGCGTTTCGAGGCCTTCTTGGCTCGGGATGGCGCCTTGGCCGAATCAGTCCGTCTTGCTGCGAGCGCGCACAGCGGTTGCGGCAAGCCTGCTCCCCGGACACCGATCTTCTCGTAACCTGCCTTCATATCTTTGAAAGAAAGCGGGGCAATCCCGCCCAAACGAACAGTCCACGCTCATGTGGCAGAGCATCAAGTCTTGTCGACGTACCATTTTCATGCTGCCGATGCCGCGGTTAAGCGATGCGGCAATCGCGAGCCAGCCGAGCGAATGTCCAAAGGAGTGACCATGAAGCCTGTAAGCAGTCTTGTGCGCACGAGCCTTCCAATGCTTGCGATTCTCGGCATCGGGGTCATGGCTTGTACCCAATCGAACGGTGGTGGCGGCGCAGGGAGCGGCGGAACGACGAATCCCTCTGGAGGCTCGGGCGGCTCGGTTTCAGGAGGCGGCACACTGGGCTCGGGCGGCGAAGCGACGGGCTCGGGCGGCAAAGCGACGGGCTCGGGCGGCTCGGTTTCGAGAGGCGGCACACCGGGCTCGGGCGGCCAAGCGACGGGCTCGGGGGGCAAGGCAACGGGCTCGGGCGGCTCGGCTTCGAGAGGCGGCACACCGGGTTCGGGCGGCCAAGCGACGGGCTCGGGCGGCGAGACGACGGGCTCGGGTGGCCGCGCCACCGGGAGAGGCGGGGCCACGACCGGTGACGGTGGGCAAGTGACCGGCACAGGAGGTAGCCGGAGAGGTTCGGGCGGCAGCACCGCAGACGCCGGCTCGGGGAATGCGGATGCTGCCGCGAAGGAGGACACCGGCACGCCCACCCAAGGGGACTTCGACGTCGAGCACCACCTCTCGAGCGATGAGGACCCGAAGGCTCCAGGAACCATCGGCATCGTGAGCTGGGCTCTCGCGGCCGGGACCGTATCGCAAGCCCACATCGAGTTTGGCCTCGATACGAGTTACGGGATGAATGCCCCCGTCGATCTCGAGCTTGCGGAAGGGCGCTTTCGGACGCTTCTTCTGGGCATGAAGCCAGACCACACCTACCATTTCAGGATCGTCGCGGTCGCGGACGGCGCAACGTACGCGAGCGATGACTACACAATCCAGACCGGCCCGCCTCTGTCCAACAGCCTCGTCAGCGTCCGCAAGTTCAACGTCATCAACGAAGCCGCAAGAGAGCCGGGGTTCATCGTCGCTTCCTACTGGACGGGGACCGGCAGCTCGGTCGCCTTCATCATCGACAGAGACGGCGACATCGTATGGTGGCACAATTTCGCCCTCTCGGGCTCCGGCATGACCGGCGACGGCGGCATCTGCCGCGCCCGGATGTCCGCGGACGGCAAGCACATGTGGATGGTCGTCTCCTCCAACAAGGGAGGCCTCATAAGGAGCGTCGGCATGGATTCGCTGGATGAGGTCGCGTACCAGGGCACCGTGGCCTCGCACGACATCACTCCCGTCGAAGGCGCCACCATGGCCTACCTCGACTACGGGGAGAAGGACTGCAACAGCATCTTCGAGATCGACCCCAAGGGAACTCCTCGCGAGGTGGTGGAGGCATCCGACTTCATCACCGGCGGCGGGATGTGCCATGGGAACGCCCTGCGCTACTCGCAGAAGGAGGATATGTACACGTATTCCGAGGTCAGCTCGGGCATCTACGTCATCGATCGAAAGACCGGCAAGTTGCAGTGGAAGCTGACCGACAAGGTCTCCGCAAGCTCGTGGGGCGGCGCGAACCACGGACACCACCTGCTCGACAACAGCCTATTGCTCTTCGCCAACAAGGGAGGATCGAACGCATCGGCCGTGTTCGAGTACGCGCTCGATGGCAAGAAGATCATGTCCTATGACAGCGGCCGTAGCGCCCAGAATCTGGGCGATGTGCAGCGCTTGCCCGGCGGCAACACGCTGGTCAGCTACAGCAACTCGCAATCCTATATCCACGAAATCGACGAGAACCAGAAGCTGGTCCTCGAGATCGACCTCGGCGCCGGCGGGCCATCCTTGGGGTATGTCCTGTGGCGGCCGAGCCTCTACGGCCCCCCACCCGACATCGGCTTGTAGGGCTTGCTCGGTCTCGACGATTCCGGCGTAGTTCCGCCGAGCGGCTGCGAGGAAGTGTGACGGCTGGGCGGCCAGGCGTGGCCGTTCCGCCAAGCCCAGAGATGTCCGCAAGCCCGTCGTCGAGATGGCCATGGCGTCACCTCATGCCACGCCAAGGCCCGCCCCACTTCGATGCCTGCCAAGCGGAATGGCCACCGGGCCGCCGCGCAAGAGGCTTCGTCTGGAGCCGACTACTTCGACTACGCCCCATGCTCGGAGCATGCTAGGTTGCGACGCTAGCGACGCGCATCGAGGGGCCGCCTCTTCCTGTCGACGACCCGAAGAGATCACTTCTCGGCGCGTGTCGCCACACAGACTCCACAAGTGATCGATCTCCCTCGAGATTCGTGGGGAGAAGTCAGGCGGGAAGGTCCCGGATTCTGAAAGGAGCGTACATGTCATGGAAACCAGAGAAGCCGTCCATCCGGAGCATGCCAAGCGATTCGACACCGACGAACTCCGCAGGCATTTTCTTGTCTCCGGGCTTTTCCCCGAGAACGACGCCAGAATGGTGTACACGTACTACGACCGCCTGATTGTGGGGGGAACGGGCCCCGTCAAGCCGGTTTCCCTTTCCGTCGATCCGAAGATCCTCGGCGCGGCCTCTCTTCTGGAACGGCGCGAGATGGGCATCATCAACATCGGCGCGCCGGGCACGGTGATCGTTGACGGAAAGAAACACGACATGGCCGAACGCGATGGGCTCTATGTGGGCAAGGGCGCACGGGATATCGTCTTTCTCAGCGCATCCGCCTCGTCACCGGCCAAGTTCTATTTCAACTGCGTGCCCGCCCACGAGGCACTGCCGACCACCAAGATGACCTTCAAGGACGCGGCACCGCTTCGATTGGGTTCGGACGCGCAGAGCAACAAGCGCACCATCTACAAGTACTTCCATCCGGACGGGATAAAGACCTGTCAACTGGTGATGGGCATGACCTTGCTTGAACCCAACAATGTCTGGAACACCATGCCCGTCCACACGCACAAACGGCGGATGGAAGCGTATTTCTATTTCAACCTACCGCCCCAAGGGATCGTCTTCCAGATCGTCGGTGAACCCGCTCAGACGAGGCACATCGTCGTCCGCAACGAGGAAGCGGTCCTCCATCCCAGCTGGTCCATCCACTCCGGCGTGGGCACGACCAACTACACGTTCATCTGGGGGATGGCCGGGGAGAACCAGACGTTCTCGGACATGGACGAGGTTCCCGTGGGCGACCTGCGCTGACCGCACAGAAGCGGGAGGTGGGAGCCGGAAAGGACCAGGAGAAAGGGCGAAATTCGGATCGCGCTGGGCGCGATCGATCCGTGTGGCCAAGGCAAAGAAAACAAAGGACTGGACAAGGGTAGCGCCGCGCTCGACCAGATCGGCAAGTCTCGCTTCTTGAAGATCGTTACCCCAGCCTCGCGGCGAACGGGGCTGGCGTCAAGCCGACGGATCGGTGACGTGCCCCAGGAACAACCAGGTCGCCGTGGGGCGGTCGTAGATGCCGAAGAAGAACGGCCGATTGACGTCGACCTTCTTGACGTCGGTGGGGATGCCGGTCGGGGCCATGACGACGGCGGTCGCCGCCGCCGCCTCGACGCCGTTTTCGTCGACCCCCACCATGGCCTTGTGAACGACCTCGGAGATGAAGAGCTGTACCTCCTTCGTGATCCCCGAGAAATTGGCGTCGAGGCCGAAAGCATCCGTCATGCCGAGCGCCATGAGGGCGGTCCGGAGCGGTATCGACGCGGTCGTGAACGTGAACTTCGGCAGCGCGATCTCGACGGAATGGGTGCCTAGGCTCCCGACGAGGGTCTGGACCCGGGCAGGCGAGAGCGCGGCTTCGAGCTCGGCGAGCGACGAGGTCGGCTTGGGCAAAAAGACGACGAAATCGATCGACCCGCCGGACAGCGGGAGCGCCACCACCTGGGTCGTGTCGTCCTCCGCATAGGAGAACCGCGCGGTCTGGCTCATGAAGGGGACGCTCACGGTGGTGCCATCCGTCTTGGCGAAGGGACCGGGGGCCGTGACTGACGGGGTGAAGGGATCGGACCAGGGGAGCTTCAGGTGGATGGCGTTGACGAGCACCGCCCGCGTGAGCGCATCGATGACTCCTGGCGGGATGAGATCGTTGATACGATTCAGCGTTTCTCCGCTCACCCAGGCATTGATGGCGAGCCGCTCCGCCTCGGGCTGGTTCTTGAAGTCCGCCAGGTGGATGCCGGCGCCGAACTCCGTGGCCAGCGTGTCGAGGTAGGGCTGCTCGAAGGTCGTGGTTCGTTCGCCCCAAGCGGCGTTCACCACGTGCAGGCGATAGTCGGCGGGATCCGGGGCGGTCCCGGTGCTGCCCCCCCGCGAGAACAGGTCTTGGGCCTGCTTGAGCGCGACCTCCGCCCGCGACGCGAGCTGCTGGTCGAACCAGTTGAGCGAGCGGAAGTAGGCCTCCGTGGAGGTTGCGATCCGCATCGCGTCCTTCATCTGCGAAGCGGTTCTTCCCGCGGCCCCGGCGTAGGCCATGCCGAGCGCAAGCGAGATGCTCGCCGGCGAGAAGGCGAAGTTGTCCTGGGTGGCGGGATCGCGACGCACCTCTTG
>JAFGPX010000063.1 GCA_016935975.1 Deltaproteobacteria bacterium | reverse complement strand
TTCCACGAGTCTTCGTTGATGTACCACTCGATACATGGATTGTGCATCCACCCGTACATGCCAATCATCGAGAAACTGCCGGCGGTTCCCGACTTCTTCTCCACGAAATTGGCGCTGATGGTTCCGTAGGCGGTGTGGGGCTGGTTGTTCCTGAAATCCAGGCCGAGATGGGCCAGGAAGTTCAGGCTTTCGTCCCAGGACGCGGCGAAGGCACGGACGTCGGGGAACACGGTGATGGTCCCCCCGTCTCCGTTCGTCCAGATACCGTAGTTGAGGCCGTTGATGCTGCCGTAGACGCTCGCTCCGGTGTACGTCTTGCCATTGGTCGGCATTTCGGCCGCGCAATTCACGGTCACGCCGCCGTCGATGGCGGTGCTTCCGCCGCTGCCCGAGGTGGTCCCGCCGGTGCCGCTCGTGCCGCCGGTCGGAGCGCTCGTCCCTCCGCCCGCTCCCGTTCGACCGCCCGAGCCGGTGCGGCCGCCAGTGCCGTTCCTGCCGCCGCTTCCGGTCATCCCGCCCGTGGAGGGGGACGTGGTGCTGCCACCGGCGCCAATCGCGCCGCCGGTCGCGCTGCCGCCGCCTACCCCACTCGCGCCCCCGCTGCCCGTTGTTCCGCCGGCGCTGCTGGCACCACCGCTGCCCGCCGGCCCACCCCCGCTGCCGCCCAACTGCTGCTGGCCGCCCGCGCTTTGAGCACCGCCCGTCTGTGGATCCGCGACCGTGCCGCCGTTTCCGCAGCCTGCGAGAGCCAAGCAGGTCGCGACACCCGAGAATAGAACCATTGACCTCATGAAAGCTGCTCCTTGTGACGGACTTGGCTGTCCGGCGAGTCGGGGAGTGCCAGCCAGGCCACCCTCGGGGACGGGGCACCTGGAAGCATCTACTGCAACTTGCGAGGGCCACCAAGGAATACGACCACCCAAGAAATTGCCCCGCACCGGCCGGAGTTGTCACGCAAACCCCGTGACTTCCCGTTCGAGGGCTCCGGCCGGGGATGCTACCCTCGGGCTGCCGGGCGAAGCGCCTGGGCAAGATCCCGAGCCATCACCCCCGCCGGACCTATTCTCTGACGGCGAACATTTGCACTCCATGCCCGACCAAGCGAGCAGCATGAGGAGCGCGATGTTTCGCGGCGCGCAATGCTCTGGGCGGCAGTCTCCGCGTCGCCACATCACAGGTCTGCGTGTCCGGTAACACCCATCGTGTCGACGCAAGCAAGGTCAGGTTCTTCATCTCACGTCTCCAATCGCGATTGTGGCGTGATGAAGCATCGGATCGCCCGCGAAGTCAACCGACGCGGCGTCGCTACCGCCGCCGGCTCTTCATCGCCCGGTCGATGTCGCGTTGATCCTCGCGTCTTCGGACGTCGTCGCGACGGTCGTATTCCTGTTTGCCGTGAACGAGCGCCAGCTCCACCTTCACGCGGCCGCGCTTCTCGTAGAGCGAGAGCGGCACGAGCGTCTGGCCCTTGGCGCGCGCCTTGGCGGCCAGACGGTCGATCTCGGCCCGGTGGAGCAGCAACTTGCGGCGACGGCGCGGGTCGTGGTTGCGCGCGTGCGCGTAGGCGTAGATGCCGATGTCCAGCTCGCACAGCCAGGCTTCGTTGCCTTCGATGACGGCATAGGAATCGACCAGTGTCACTCTGCCGTCGCGGATCGACTTCACCTCGGAGCCGACCAAGGCCAGGCCGGCCTCGACGGTTTCGTCGACGGCGTACGCGTGGCGCGCCTTGCGGTTGCGCGCCAGCGCCTTGCGCGTGTCCGCTGGGCTCTTGCGCCCGCCCGCCACGCTTGCCTTTCCCGGTGGCTCTAGGCCTTGTCGCCGGGCAGGCGCAGGCCTTCACCGGCCATGGCTCGGCGCAGGTAGGTCGGCTTGTCGAACTCGCTCTCCTCGATGCCGAGGTGGGCGATAGCCAGGGCGGCCGGGGCGCTCGCGGTCAGCCGACGAGCGCTGCTCGAGGCCGCGCTGGCCGTGGTGATGGGCGATGGCACCGCGGGCCGGATCACCGGACGTGAATCGGGTGGCGGAGGCGAGACGACGGGCGGCGAAAGCGGCGCGGGCGTCGCCATGACGGGCAGCGGCGGGTAGCGGAGCACCTCGCTGACATCGATCTCGACCTCGGTGTCCTCGTTTTCGAGAGGTCCGGACACCGGGGCGGAGGCGCTGGCCGCGGTCGGAACCACGGCGGGAGGCGGCGGCGCGGCGCTGGCCACGGCGATCACGGTCTCGGACGGCGGGCTGCCGATGGGCAGGGTCATCTGGTTCTCGGCCGGCTTTCTGACCTGCGGCCGGCCCGTGCCCGACGAGGTCGAGGCCTCGACCGCGGCACGGCTCTGGAAGCCGGTCGCGATCACGGTGATGCGTACCTCCTCGTTCAGATTGGGATCGATGACCGAGCCGAAGATGATGTTGGCGTCGGGATCGGCTGCCTCGTGCACCAGGCTGCACGCCTCGTTGACCTCGGCCAGCATGAGGTCGGGCCCACCGGTGATGTTGACCAGGATGCCGGTCGCGCCGTTGATCGACACGTCCTCGAGCAGTGGCGAGTTGATGGCCATCTGCGCCGCGTCGAGGGCGCGGCGTTCGCCGCGGCCCACGCCCGAGCCCATGAGGGCCCGGCCCATGCCGGTCATGATCGCGCGCACGTCGGCGAAGTCCACGTTGATGAGGCCGGGCACCATGACCAGGTCGCTGATGCCGCGCACTGCGGTCAGGCACACGCTGTCGACTAGATGGAAGGATTCCTGCAGGGTCAGCTTCTTGCCCGCCAGCTCGATGAGGCGGTCGTTGGGAATCACGATGAGCGCGTCGACGGCCTTGGCCAACTCGGCGATGCCGACCGCGGCCTTCTTCTTGCGCTGCAGGCCCTCGAACAGGAACGGCTTGGTCACCACGCCGACGGTGAGCGCGCCCATCTCGCGCGCCGCGCGCGCGATGACCGGCGCGGCGCCGGTGCCCGTGCCGCCGCCCATGCCCGCCGTGATGAAGACCATGTCCACGCCGACCAGAATCTCGCCGATGCGCTGTGCGTCCTCGAGCGCGGCCGCGCAACCGATCTCGGGATTGGCGCCGGCCCCGAGCCCCTTCGTCAGGTTCTTGCCGATCTGGATCTTGGTCGGCGCCAGGTTGGTCTCGAGGACCTGGCAGTCGGTGTTGATGGCCACGAAATCCACGCCTACGACACCGGCCTCGATCATGGTGTTGACGGCGTTGCCGCCGCCCCCACCTACGCCAACGACCTTGATCTTCGGACCCGGAATAGGAACGTCGAATTCGAGCATGACAGTTCTCCCTAGATTCCTTGGATCGCACGCGTCTGGGGACGTGCCAAGTTTTTTGCCGTTTTTTTCGTGGGTTGCCGCCTGTCAGAAGGCGCTGGTCAGCACTCTCCTCAGCCGCCCGAAGAAGCCGGTGCGAGCCTGGGTGCTGGCGATGCGCGCGTGGTTGCTTTGCTGGTCGGCCGCGTACAGGACGAGGCCGACGCCCGTGGAGAAGACGGGCGACTTGACCACGTCGGCCAGCCCGCCCACGCCCTTGGGAACGCCGAGGCGCACGGGAATGCCGAGGATGTCCTCGGCCAGCTCGGCCATGCCGGTCAGTTGCGTCGAGCCGCCGGTGACGACCGCGCCCGAGGCGAGCATGTCGTCGCAACCCAAGCGCGAGATCTCGGCCTTGACGAACGAGAAGATCTCCTCGATGCGCGGCTGGATGATGTCGCGACAGAGCACCTGCCGCGGCAAGGCGCGCGGATTGCGGCCGCCCACCGAGGCGACCTGAAAGGTCTCGCCCGGGTCCACCATGCTGGCCAGGGCGCAGCCCCACTGGTGCTTGATTCTCTCGGCCTCGTGCGGGGGGGTGCGCAGGCCGAAGGCGATGTCCGAGGTGATCTGGTAGCCGCCGAGCGGGATCACGCTGGTGTGCGCAACGGCCCCCTCGGTGAAGACGGCGATGTCGGTGGTGCCGCCGCCGATGTCGACGAGCACGACCCCCAAGCCCTTCTCGTCTTCCTCCAGCACCGCCTCGCCCGAGGCCAGGGGTTCGAGCACGATGTCGAGCACCTCGAGATCGCAGCGCGTGCAGCACTTGATCACGTTCTGCATGGCCGCGGCCGCCGCGGTCACGATGTGCACGCGCGCCTCCAGGCGCACGCCGCACATGCCGAGCGGTTCGCGCACGCCGTCCTGGCCGTCGATCTTGTACTCCTGCGGCAGCACATGCACCACGTGCCGTTCCGCGGGCAAGGCGATGGCGCGGGCCAGCTTCAACACCTCGGCCACGTCGGAACCGCGCACTTCCTTGTCCTTGACCGCGACGGTGCCGGTCGAATTGATGCCCTTGATGTGGCCGCCGGCGATGCCGACGTAGACCTGGGAGATCTCGCAGCCCGACATGCCCTCGGCTTCCAGCACCGCTTGCTTGATGGCCGCCACGGTCGAGTCGATGTTGACGATGACCCCCTTCTTGAGGCCGCGCGACGGGTGCGTCCCGACGCCGATGATGTCGAGGCCGCCGTTCCCCATCTCGGCCACCACCGCGGCGATCTTGGTGGTGCCGATATCGAGGCCAACGATGATGTCCGAGCTTCGTCTGGCCATGTCTTCCTGCCTAGAATTCGTTGTGCGATTGGTACCTGGCGATTTTCACGGGCGTTGGTTTGGCCGGGGCTTCCGCATCGCTGCCGCCCCGCAAGAGCACGGGAACCCGCCCGCCTTCGGGAAGGTCGAGATGCACGATCCCGAGTGTGGACAACCCGCCCATGCTCTTTGCCTTCACAGCATCGAAGATCTGATCGAGTTGCGCCAATTTTTTGCCGAAGTCTCCCTGGCCCAGCCGGATCTCGGCGCCGCCCTCGAAAAGGAAAAGCGAGAAGCCGAACCCGGGCTCGATGCCGATTTCGCCCACCGCCGGCCGTCCGGGTTTGGCCTGGTAGGCGCGCAGCAGGGCCAGCGCCTCGCGGAAGGCGGCCTCGCTCACCTCGCGCATCTCGGCGTAGCGGCTGCGCTCGATGCCGGTCAGCACGGGCAGCCCGTCGGCCTCGTCCATGCTGGCGCGCTTGAAGGGCCGGCCGTTCTCGTCGACGAGGTAGAGGCCCGAGAGCGACGCGGCCGCAACGGCCCGGCGCTCGCTCACCTCGACGACCAGGCAGCCGGGCAGCCGCCGGCTGACGCGAACGCTCTTGACCCAAGGGTGCGTCGCGATGCGCGCAGCCACCGCGTCCGCGTCGATGGAGAGCAGGCGATCGCCGACACGGACGCCGGCCAGGGCGAGCACGGCGGACAGCCCCAGGTGAGGCGTCGGGGCGAACTCGATGGCTTGCAGTCGGAAACGGGGCGAGTCGACGACATGGCGGAGACCCAGGTGCATGCCCCACGCACAAGCAACGAGGATCGCGGCCAGAAGCAGCAACTTGAACGCAACCCGCGCCGCCCGCTGCCCCGCCCGCCAAAGGCCTTCGCCCGCGTACGCAATCCAGGCCAGCGGGCTGCGGCTGCGATACGACATGCGCCGGTTGCTACGCCGCCGGCGCAGAAAGCCGGTGCGCACGCGTTCGAGGTCGAGGACCGTCGCCTCGCCGCCCGCGACGGCGTCCTGCCAATCTCGCTTGCCCCGAGGCGGAGGCGGGGCGAGGGGCGAGGAACCCCTCGCAAGACAGCTACCGGCGAGCGCGCGCACAGAACGACGATCGCCCGGCCGGTGGCGACCGCCAAGTTTCGTACCTGGCCAGGGGTTCAGGTGCCGGAGCGGGCGAAGACGGCTAGTCGCCCCGGCGCTCGAGCGCGCCCAGCACTTCCGCCGCCACCTGGGTGATGTCGCCGGCGCCGAGGGTGAGCAGCAGGTCGCCGCTGTGCAGACGCGTCGAAAGCAAGGCGGCCAAGCCCTGGCGGGCGGCGTGGCTGGCCTTGGCTCCGGCGGGGAAGGTGCGCAGGAGCGCCCGGCTGTCCACCCCGGGGAGCGCGGGCTCGCCGGCCGGATAGATGTCGGTCAACACGACCTCGTCGGCGCCGGAGAGCGCCGGGGCGAAATCCTTCATCAGATCCTTCGTCCGCGTGTAGCGGTGGGGCTGGAAGGCGACCACCAGTCTGCGGCCGAACAGCTTGGCCGCCGCGATGGTTGCGGCGATCTCGGTGGGATGGTGGCCGTAGTCGTCAACCACCAACACCCCCTTCGCCTCGCCGCGCATCGAAAAACGGCGGTCCACGCCGCCAAAGTTGGCCAGCGCTTCGCAGCTCGTGGCGAAGGGCACGCCGAAGACGTCGGCCACGCACAGAGCGCCGAGCGCGTTCTGCGCGTAGTGGACGCCGGGCATGCGTACCAGCACCTCGCCGCGCATTTGGCCGCGCACCCACACGCGCAAGCGCGTGCCGTGCGTGTCCGCGGACACGATCTCGCCCCGGTAGTCGCCGGCCGAAAGCCCGTAGCTCACGTGCCGCTTGAGGAGCTCGGGCAGGATCCCCGCCGCGGTCGGATTGTCGGCGCACACCACGACCACGCCGTAGAAGGGGACATGGTTGGCGAAATCGACGAAGGCCGTGCGCAGGGCCGCCTCGGTGCCGTAGTGGTCCATGTGCTCGCGATCGATGTTGGTGATGACCGCGACCATGGGGACCAGGTGGCGGAACGAGCCGTCGGACTCGTCGGCCTCCGCCACCAGCACCTCGCCCGCGCCCAGGCGCGCGTTCGAACGGAAGGCCTTGGCCTTGCCGCCGATGACCACCGTGGGGTCCAGCCCGGCGTGGGCCAGAATGCTCGCGATCATGGTGGTGGTGCTGGTCTTGCCGTGCGAGCCAGCCACCGCGACCCCGTCCTTGAGGCGCATCAGCTCGCCCAGCATTTCGGCGCGTGGAATGACCGGAATGCCCCGTCTCCGCGCTGCCACCACCTCGGGGTTGTCCGGCTTGACCGCGCTGGAGATCACCACCACGTCGGCGCCGCGCACCTGCGCCGCGCGATGGCCGACGCAGATCTTTCCCCCCAGCTCCCGCAGGCGCCGGGTGACCTCGCTGTCGCGCCGGTCGGAGCCCGAAACGTGGTAGCCCAGGTTGAGCAAAACTTCGGCGATGCCGGACATGCCGATACCGCCGATGCCTACGAAGTGAATGGCGACGTCGCGCTTCTTGAACATTCCAAATGGGAAACCTGGGAGGGTTGGCTCTGTACTCGGCTCACCCTACACCACCTACCCGCCCCTCGCTTCGCTCGGCCTCGCCAAACCCTCCCGCGATGGTTTGCGCCGAGCAAAGCTCGGCGGCTCCCCACGCGATTCGCGGAAACCCTCGGGCAACCCACGGCGTGGGGAAATGTCGCCGAGGGCAGCAGGCGGGTGAGGGGATCTACTTACCAGTGAGTCCTTCCAGGCTGGGCAACTCCGAGAGATCCGGCTCCACCACGATCTCGATGCGGCGATTCTGTTTCTGACCATCGGCCGTGGCGTTGCTCGCCGCCGGATCGTATTCGGCGTAGCCGGCGGCGCCCACCTGGCTCGGCTTCATGCCGTTGTCGATGAGCAGGCGAACCACCTCGACCGCGCGTTGCGTGGACAGCTCCCAGTTGGATTGGAAGCGCTTGGTCTTGATGGGCAGGTTGTCGGTGTGGCCGGCCACCAGGAAGTGGCGATCCATGCCGGCGAGCACCTTGGCGACCTTGCCGAGGGCTTCCTTGCCTTCCGTCTTGATCTCGGTCTTGCCCGAGTCGAACAAGATGTCGTTGGGCAGAACGAGCAGCATGCGGCCGTTGCGCACCGTTACCTTGATCTGGCCCGCATCGACCATGGAGCGTAGCTTCTCGGCAAGCTGGCGGAACATGGCGGCACGCGCCTCGGCGATCTTCTTCTGCTTCTCCAGCTCGTCGAGTCGCTTCTGCAGGTTCTCCATGCCGGCCGCGAGCTGCCCGGCCTCGTCGGCCTTGTCCTTGCCATAGGCCTTGATCTGCTCCATCTGCCCGTTCAGATCGGCGATCTTCTTGTTCAGCTCGTCAATCTGCGTTTGGAGCTTGGCGTTCTCCTGCTTGAGCCCATCCTTCTCCTTGAGCGCCGTGGCCAACTCCGCTTCCTTCGCCTCGAACGTCCCCGTGCTGACGCACGCGCCGCCGAGAATCGTACCGGCGAGCAGCACTACTGCAAGCTTACTGTTGTGTATCACGTTCATCTCCTCCGTCGCGAATGATGGCGATTCCTGACCACGGACCGGGGCTGCCCCGGACCGGGGTAGCGCGATACTAGCGCCACTGCTCCTCGATAGGTAGTGCCCTCTGACACGAGCCCCTATCCCGCCTCGTCGCTCCACGGCACTCGGTCGGGGCGACATGGCGGGCGCCGTCCCGCCCAGACGCCGGACGAGCGGCGACTACGCGGCGCGCGCGGCGACGAGCTCGATCTCGCACAGCCATTCGGGCCGGCATATGTCGGCGACAACCACGGTGGAGGGCACGTCGTCCGGCAGCCCCGCGGCCGACGCCGCGTTGGCGTAGGCTTTGCGGAAGCTGGCCTGTTTGAGATACGCCGTCGCGGTCAGAACGTGATGAGGCTCCATGCCGGAACCCCCGAGCAGGGCCCGCACGTTGGCGAACATGCGAACAAGCTGGCCGTCGATATCGCCGGGCGCGACGATACCGCCCGCGGCGTCGACGCTGGCCGTACCCGAGACGTAGAGCGTGGTGCGTCCCGGCTCGATGATGCGCGAGCCGCGCGCGAAGGCCGAGCCGTAGACCGAGGCTTCGCCCATGGCGCCGGGCGCGACGGCCTCCACGCGCACGGCCTCGTTGCCGGCGATGGCATAGAGATCCATGGCCACGGGCACCGGCGCGCCGGGCAGCACGCCGCCGATGCCGGTGCTGGCCGGCAAGCGCGCGAGCTTCTGCTCCGCGAAATAGCGGTGGCGCGCCCGATTGAGCGCCTCGTAGTTGCGCTCGATGTCTTGCACGTAGATCCAAGTGCGCGAGACGTCCGCAAAGGCCAGACCGCGGGCGGACAAGGCGTGCCCGGCCTGGGCGAACATGTCGTACGCCAGATCGGCCAAGGATGCCTCCGCCGGCAACCCCCGTCGCGGCGTGATCGACATCAGCCGGAGGTGACGGGCGCCATGGCGCAGAACCGTCGCAGCCGCGGGCGCAGCGACGTTGCCGTGCCAGACACCGCTCTGGCGCGCCGAGCGTGTGGCGTGGAGTTGCATCTCGCAATATCGGTTGGGCACGGCCGGGGGCTGCAAGAGCGCCGTGATGGGCAAGGGCCCGGAGGCGCCGAACATGTCGGCCAGCGTCTTGCGCCAGTCCCACGCGGGCGTCTTGGCCAGGCGGATCCAGCCACAGACGATGTTGAAAGGCGACAGGCCCTGCTTCTCGAGCGCCTCGAGCGCGCGGCTGGCCATCGAGGCAAATTGGCTGCGCTCGTCGTCGTGGGTCGAAGCGGACGCGGCCGAGACGAAAAGATCGCAGTAGCGCTCGCCCTCGCAGCGCCTCGCATGCCAAGAGGCCGCCGGGAACCTGCGCGAATCGTCTTCAGTGCTGCGGACCATCGCTCGCTAGGTATTGCACACGGGACACGAACCAGTAGTGCACATTTGTCGTGCCGAGGTAAATTTTCCGCCCCGTGAAGCGTTTCGCCATCGCCGCCGCCGTTCTGGTCGCCACCGCTGGCGCCGCGAACTGCCGGCACAAGCGGCCGCGCGGGCAACCGACGGTCGACAAGCCCGAGACACCGCTGCCCCTGCCCGACGCGACGCTCGTGCCCGGCGTGGTGGCGCCGCTCCTGCTGCCCGCGGGGCAAGCCGCCGGGGCTCGCCAGCAGGCCATCGAGAGCATCGGCACGTACGAGTGGCAGGACTTCACGGCGCCCGGCTCGCGTCTGGTCAGCACCAACGGCGACTACTGGACGCACTTGGCGGATCTGGCGTGGCGCCGCGACGTCGAGATCCACCTGGACGACGTTGCGCTCGACCTGGACCAGGACGGCACGGTCGACACGCAGGTCACGCGCCACATCTCCCTGCGCGGCGGCATCCTGGACAATCCCGAGGTTTTCGGCCTGGCCGCCGACCCCGACGAGCCACCGGGCAAGCTCGGCTACACCTCGGCCGGCACCGGCTTCTCGGGTCTGCGCGACGCTCTCGACTTCGAAACCGGCAAGCCCACCGGGGAGATCGGCATGACCTGCTGGCTGTGCCACTCGGGCAGAAACCCGGTCGACGGCAAGACCGTGCTCGGTCTGCCGAGCACGCGCCTCGACTACGGCATGATGCTGGCGACCTCGTCGCTGTTCGAGCCCGGGCACGTGCTCGACCTGGATCACGACGGGATGCCAACGAGCGAAACGGAGATCAAGCGACGCATGCGACTCGGCGATGCCGTGGTCCTGGATCGCAATCACGACGGCCGTGTCACCGTAGCCGAGTATCGCAAGGCGCTCGGGCTGCCCGACGCCAAGCAGGTGCAGGCCACCTTGCTGTCGGCCGGGCCGGGCCGCCAGGATCTGAGCAACGAATTCGGCCTGGACATGAGCGCGCCCGCCCTGCACTCGCGCCGCTACGACGACGCGGGGCTGATGCGCACGGGCCCGTCCGGCGTGTTCAATCCCAAGAGCACGCCCAGCTCGCTCGCCGTGCGCTCGCTGTCCGTGATCAACTGGGCCGCGACCTACGCCACGCGCGGGGTCGACTGGCTGGGCCGCTACGCCGAGCGCACCGGCCAGCGACGGGGGCAGGCCTTGGCCGAGCTGGGAATCGACTTTCCGCCCGGCCTCGACGGCGACCGGGATCTCATCAACCGCGCCATCGTGCTCGACGGCCGGTCGGTCGGCGCCATCGGCCTGCAGGGGGATTCCTTCCCGGGCATCCTGTACGCGCGCGTGCTGCGCCAAGGTGCCCAGGCGCCGCCCGCCCTCGTGCGTGGTCTGCGTCTGGGCTTCGCGGCCACGCCGATCCGCAAGCTGATCTACGACACGGATCTCGGCACCGTCGCGCGTCCGGCGTTGGACGCGGCCGAGGTGGCCCGCGGCCGCGCGATCTTCTTCGACCGGGTGGTGGGCGACATCAAGAACCAGCAGATCCTCGTCCACGTGCCGGCGGCCTACGCCGATGCGAAGATCGAGCCGCCACTGCTCGCGCCGATCGACGAGACACGGCCCATGTCCGCGCGGTTGCCCGTGCGCTGCGTGTCCTGCCACTCGGCCACCACGCTCGCCACGTTACGGCCCATCCCGGCCGCCGGCCTGGCCGCTTTCCGCTGCACCGACTGCCACCTCGTGCACGAACCCGTAGGTCTCTGGGCCCGCGTGGGCCTGCGCAGCGCCGACGGCCCTCTCGGCCTGACCTCGATCTTCGACGAGTTCGCCATCGACCGCAGCAGCGCGCCTTCCCAAGAGACGCAGAAGACCTGCCGGCGCTGCCACGACGAGCATCCGGCCCTGGCCACCCCCATCCCGTACACCGACTGCGGCATCCTGCCCTTCGACGCGGACGGCGACGGGCGAGCCCAGGGCGACGAGCGCGACGACATGGCGGCCGGCGGCATCGGCACCGACGCCCTGTTCGGCTTCGAGGTCGACCGCCGCGCGCTGGCGAACAAGAACGTGCGCGTGCCCATCACCAGGATTCCGTCCGTGTGGCGCAAGGGGGCCACCAAGACCGTCGAGATCGCCGGGCCCTGGGTGCGCACGGCGCCGCTTCTGACGCTGGTGGCGTCCGCGCCCTACCTGCACAACGGCTCCGTGCCGACGCTGGAGGCGCTGCTCGAGCCGAGCGACGCGCGCCCGGTCACGTTCACGCTGGGCACCGGCCAGGGCGCCTTCACCTTCGACACGCGCCTGCCCGGCAACCGCAACACCGGGCACGAGTTCGGGGTCAAGCTCGGTGCCGAGGAGAAGCGCGACTTGATCGCGTTCCTGAAGAGCCTGTGAGACGACGCGAGGGACGTCTCAGGTTCTTCACCACAGAGGACACAGAGGGCACAGAGGCCGGAAGAGAAGGAAAGGGTTCGGAGCCGGATCCGGAAACCCTTCTTCCTCCGGTCCGTTCTCCGTGTTCTCCGTGGTGAAGTCTTATCCGTCCGGCTCCCCAATATCGACCGGCAGGCGCCGGTTGCCCCAGGTGCCGGGTTGGCCGGCGAACTGGCCGGCGCAGACGGCGCCGCAGGCTCGACAGGCGCCACCGTCGGTCAGCGCCCACGAGGTGATTTGGTAGCCGCTGCGGCCGATGACTTTCCTGCCGCAGCCGTGGCAATAGGTGGCCGCGCCCTCGTCGTCCCGCACATTGCCGGTGTAGACATGGCGCAAGCCATTGGCGCGGGCGATGTCGCGCGCGCGCCGTAGCGTGCCGAGCGGCGTGGGCGGCCGATCGAGCAGGCGGAAATCGGGATGAAACGCCGAGAAGTGGATGGGCACGTCGGCGCCGAGGTTTTGGACCAACCAGCGGGTCATCTCGCCAAGCTCGCCGTCGCCGTCGTTCTCGCCGGGAATCAGCAGAGTCGTGACCTCCAGCCACACGTTGGTCTTGGCGCGCAGGTACACGAGAGTATCGAGCACCGTCGCCAGGTCGCCGCCGCACAGCTCGCGGTAGAAGCGCTCGGAGAACGCCTTGAGGTCGACGTTGGCGGCGTCGAAGTGGCGGTAGAACTCCTCGCGCGGCGCCGGGTTCATGTAGCCCGCCGTGACCGCCACCGTGCGGATGCCGAGCGCGTGGCAGGCGTCGGCCGTGTCGACGGCGTACTCGAAGAAGACCACCGGATCGTTGTAGGTCATGGCCACGCTGGCGCAGCCGTGGCGCGCGGCCGCTTTGGCGATGGCCTCGGCCGAGGCCCGGTCGCTCGCCCGCTCCACGTCGCGCGCGCGGCTCGTTTCCCAGTTCTGACAGAACTTGCACGTCAGGTTGCAGCCCGCGGTGCCGAACGACAGCACCGCGGTGCCCGGCAGAAAGTGGTAAAGCGGTTTCTTCTCGATGGGGTCCATGCAAAACCCGGTCGAACGGCCGTAGCTCGTGAACACCATCCGGCCGTCACGCGCCAAACGCACGAAGCAAACGCCGCGCTGCCCCTCGGCCAGGCGGCACTTTCGCGGGCACAGCTCGCACAGCACGCGGCCGTCTTCCGCGCGCCGGTAGTACCGGCCCGGCACCTCGGGGCTGCTGCCGGCTTGCGTGGGTTGCGTCAAGATGCCGGTATTCTACGAGAGAACTCCCAGCACGGCTTCCCGCCCTGCGCGACGATTCCCTAGGTCTTTCACCACAGAGGACACGGCGAACACAGAGGCCGGAAGAGAAGGAAGGGGTTTGGGGCCGGAGCCGGAAACCCTTCTTCTTCAATCCGCTCTCTGTGTCCTCCGTGTCCTCCGTGGTTTCTTTCTGCCCGAACCTGCGCTTTTCCCGAATCGCGCTAGAGTAGCGCCATGCACACGCGTCCCCCGGCTGTTGCAGGCATGTTCTATCCAGACAAGCCCCAAGAGCTTGCCGCGGCGGTAAGGTCGTATGTCGCCGAGGCAACGCCGCCCGACCTGAAAGGACCGCCCAAGGGCGTGATTGCGCCGCACGCCGGTTACATCTACTCGGGCCCCATCGCGGGCACGGCCTACGCGGTCCTGGCCGCGCGCGGCAAGGACATCGAGCGCGCGATCCTGTTCGGGCCGGCCCATCGCGTGGCCTTCCCCGGCGTGGCCGCCACTGGCGCCGCCGCGTTCGATACGCCGCTCGGCCCGCTGCCGGTCGATCGCGAAGCCATCGCCCTGCTGGTCAAGGAAGGCCACGTGCGCGAGTTCGAGCGCGCGCACGAGAGCGAGCACAGCCTGGAGGTGCAGCTGCCCTTCTTGAAGCAAGTCTGCCCGAACGCGCGCATCGTGCCCCTGCTGGCCGGCGACTACGAGTGGCGCCCCGTGGAGCGAGTGCTCGATGTGCTGTGGGGGGGCGACGAGACCGCCATCATCGTGAGCTCCGATCTCAGCCACTACCACGACTACGCAACGGCTCAGAATCTCGACAGCGACACCGCAAAAACCGTTGAACGTCTGGGCGCGGGCCAGATCGATCAAGAGCAGGCCTGCGGCGCCACCTGCATCAACGGTCTGCTTTCCGTCGTCGCCAGCAAGGGCCTAGGGTGCACGACCCTCGACCTGCGCAATTCGGGCGACACCGCCGGCCCGCGCAACCGCGTGGTCGGCTACGGCGCCTTCGCGGTGGCCTAGCCGCCCGTCGCGGGCTTTCGACGTGCCGGTAGCCTCCCAGACGCCCTCGTGGCGGCGCTGACGCCGGCGCCTCAGAATTCTGAGCACACGGTCCGCGCAAAGTGGGCCCGCCAACCGGTCCTCGCGCGCCAAAGAGCATTGGCCCGAGGCTTGCTTCAAACACCGGCTAGAACGCAAACTCGAACCTCTGGAGGACCGCCATGACCCGCCCACTCTCATTCGCCGTCGCCGCCTTCATCCCCGTCTCCTTCGCGCTGCAGGGTTGCGATTCGGGCGCCGACAAGCAGGAAGTCGCGGTCGCCAAGTCGTCCCTTTCCCGCGTGACCGAGCCCCAGGTGAGCCCTGCCGACAGCGCCACCCTCGCGGCCGACAACGCCGCCTTCGCGCTCGACGCCTACAAGAAGCTCGTCGCCACGAAGGACAACCTCATCTTCTCGCCGGCCAGCATCTCCATCGCACTGGCCATGACCTACGCGGGCGCGGCCGGCACCACGGCCAGCGAGATGGCGAAGGCCCTGCATTTCTCGCTGCCGCCCGAGCGCCTGCACCCGGCCTTCGACGCCCTGGACCTGGCGCTTGCCTCGCGCGGCGAGGGCAAGCAGGGCGCGGACGGCGGCCCCATGCGCCTGCACGTCGTGAACGCGGCCTGGGCCGAGCGCACCTACGCCTTCCGGCCCGAGTACCTCGACATCCTCGGCGCCAACTACGGCGCCGGCATCAACCTGCTCGATTTCGTCACGGCGCCCGAGCCCGCGCGCATCACCATCAACGACTCGGTCGCGGACCAGACCGAGCAGAAGATCAAGGATCTGCTGCCCGCGGGCTCGATCGATTCGCTCACGCGCCTGGTCTTGACCAACGCCGTGTACTTCAACGCCGCCTGGCAGAAAGCCTTCCCGCCCGAGGACAGCCGCGATGGCAGCTTTTCCACCCTCGCCGGGAGCAGCGTCACCACGAGGTTCATGAGCGGCACCTTCGCCAATGTCCTGGCCGCGCAAGGTGCCGGCTACGCGGCCGTGGCCCTGCCCTACCAGGACGAGCGCCTGTCGATGCTCTTCGTGGTGCCCGACGCCGGTACTTTCACGGCCTTCGAAGCGTCTCTCGACGCGACCAAGCTGGACGCCATCTTGGCCTCCATGGCCAGCCAGCAGGTCATCCTGAGCGTGCCGCGCTTCCGCATCGAAACCGAGGCGAGCCTCTCCGACATGCTGCAAGAGCTCGGCATGCAGGCCGCCTTCACGCCCGGCGTCGCGGACTTCTCGGGCATGGACGGCACGCAGAGCCTCTACATCTCGAAAGTGCTGCACAAGGCTTTCATCGACGTGGCCGAGAAGGGCACCGAGGCCGCCGCCGCCACGGCCGTGGTCGTGAGCCTGACCTCCGCGCCGACGGGCCTCTACATCGTCGCCGATCGCCCCTTCCTCTACTTCCTGCGCGACGAGCCCACCGGCGCCATCCTGTTCGCGGGCCGCGTGGTGGATCCGACGCTGTAGGGCCGCGATTCATCGCGCCCACCCATCCCACCGGGCCGCGATTCATCGCGCCCCTTCCCCCGTGATAGGCTGCCGGCCATGACGAAGACGCTGGCGACGCTGGTCGTGCTGCTTGGTTTTTCACCTCTCGCCCTGGCCGATGCCCCCCAGCCACGGCTCGTCACCACCTCGGGCAGCGCGGACGTGAAAGTGGCGCCGGACACCATCGAGTTCGTCCTCGGCATCGAAACCCGCGACAAGGACCTGCTTTCCGCCAAGAAGCAGAACAGCGACAAGCTGCAGAAGACCATGGCCCTGCTACGCAAGCTGGGGATCGATAGCAAGCACATCCAGACCGATTACGTGAGCATCCAGCCCGACTACAGCAACGACCACCTGACGCTGAGGGCCTACATCGTGCAGCGGACGCTCGCCGTGACCCTGAAGGATCTGTCCAAGTTCGAGGCGCTGTTGACCGGAGTTCTGCAAGTCGGGGTCAACCACGTCCACAGCGTCGATTTCCGCACCACCGAGTTGCGCAAGCACCGCGACCGCGCCCGCGCCCTGGCCATCCAGGCGGCGCGCGACAAGGCGCTCGCCCTGGCCAAGGAGCTGGGGCAGAAGGTCGGCCGTCCGCACACCATCCGCGACGACAGCGGCGGATGGTGGGGCCCCGGGCGATGGTGGGGCGGCCGTTACAGCGGCATGTCCCAGAACGTCCAGCAAGCCAGCGGCGGCCCGAGCGAATCCGGCGGCCTGGCCCTGGGCATGATCACCGTCACCGCCAGCGTGACCGTGGCCTTCGAGCTGCAGTAGGGGCGCGATTCCACTAGATCCTCACCTCCTCGCCCCGGCCGCGCAGCGGCCACACACCTCGCCCGCGAGCGCAGCGAGTGGGAGAGGTCGCGGCGCAGCCGCGGGTGAGGGGGACGACAGCGAGGCTAGTCGCGAGAATGCAGCGGATTGCGCAAGCTGGCCGGAAGCAGCACGGGATACTCTGTTTCCACCCAGGGCTCACTCGCCGGATTGCGAAGCAGGTAGGAACTCCGACGGATCTCCTGATCGTCGTAGATCCCATGCACGTCGTCCACGAAGACCATGAGATCCACTCGATCCCTGACGGCAATCGCGCCTGGCTCAGCATTCTTTCCGTCGAATAGACCTTGGAGAGCTGCCTCCGGGCATAGAAGAACCTTTCTTGATCCGTGAACGATCTCGATGCAGTCCTTCTTCACAGCAGGAGCCCAACCCCAGAGACCCGCGATGCTCACCACCAGGACATTTGCTGAATTCTGGGAGCGCGCAGGGAACTTGGCGTGGCGTTGCGCTTGCTGATTCCAGACATGCTGCCAGATCGCCTGATACGCCCGATGCAGCTGGGCCTCCGGCCGTTCGCACCGGTTCTCCGCGTTCTCACTGAAGGCAAGCGAGACCACACAGATGCCGGGTTCGATCTGCTCCTTCTTCTCCAATCTCTGAGCGGCGGCGCTTGGATTGATCGCCAGGCACTCGATGAGCCAGGTTCGAATGCCGGTCTGGAGGCGAAAATCGACGCTCGTCATGCCGACCCCGGCGCGGAACTCGTAGGTGATGTCTCCATCTGGGCACGCAAGGGCCAGCTCCCACGCGAAACGCAAGGTGAACAGGTCACCCGCGTTCGTGCGGTTTGAGATGCCACCTCGATCTTCCACTTCCTTCACCAGCTTCGTCGCCCAAGGGCAACGCCTTAGAAAGGCGAGCGCTCGGCGGTTGCGGCTTGGACCACTCATTGCCTACCCCCTGAAAGTACCGTCTGCCACGTAGCTACGATCTCGCCGTCGCAGGTACTCATGGATTAAGCGAGGCCATGTTGCCCCAGCATACGATCACGCCATCCGGGCGAAGGCCACAGGTGTCGTTCGCGGCGGCCGAGAGCTGCATGAAGGCCATCGAGGGCGGAGTGGCTTGACCGTAGGTGCCGTAGCCCCAGCACACGGCGAAACCGTCTGGTTTGAGCGCGCAGGTTTGCTCCTGGCCCGCCGCTATCTGCGTGAAAGGACCGTTCAATGGTGTCGTTCGACCGTCGCTGCGTCCCCAGCAGACAGCGCTGCCGTCCGGTGTGAGTGCACAGTTGTGGTCCGAACCCGCCGCTACTTGGTGAAATGTTCCGCTCGGAGCCTGTGTCTGGCCGTAGTTGTCATAGCCCCAGCAGGCGATTGTGCCATCGGTCCTGATTCCGCAGCTGTGGTGGGCTCCCGCACCAACCTGGGTAAAGGTTCCCGTCAGAGCCGGCGCCTCGCCGTACTTGTTGCTACCCCAGCACACCGCCGAGCCGTCCATCTTGACGCCGCATGTATGCGCCTCACCCGCCGACAGCTGCACGAAGATGTCCGGCGGTGGGGTTGCGCGGCCGTCCGTGTTGTCGCCCCAGCAAGCGACATAACCATCCACCTTGATTCCGCATCCGTGCCGGTCCCCCATCGAGACCACGGCGAAGATGCCCGGATACCGGGCGGTGTACAAGCCGGTGGAACTGCCCCAACATGCCACGCGCCCTGCATATCCGACCCCGCAAGCCGTCGCGCCCCGGGCGGACAGCGACGTGAACGGACCAGCAGGCGGGGTCGCCTGACCGTGGTCGTCGCTGCCCCAACAGACGGCCGTGTCGTCGGTTCCCAGGGCGCAGGTGTGCACATGACCAGCAGCGACTTGCTTGAAGGTGCCATCAGGCACGTCTAGCTGCCCGAAGGCATTGTCCCCCCAGCAGACGACGGTTCCATCGAGCGCACGCGCGCACGAATGGTCGCCGCCGGCCGTGACCTGCACATAGGTTCCCGACGGTGAGCCGGCCTGTCCAAGACCGTTGTAGCCCCAGCACGCAATCGTACCGTCTGTCTTGATTCCACACGCATGCGCCTCACCCGCTACGATCTGCGAGAAGGTTCCGGCCGGTACGTTAGTTTGGCCCCAGCCGTTGCTGCCCCAGCAGACGGCGCTTCCCGATGCGCGCAGGCCGCATGTGAACATCGACTCGGCGGAGATCTGAGTGAACGGGCCAGGTTCTGGATCGGACTGGTGATAGTCGTTGTTGCCCCAGCACGTGACCGAGCCATCGGGCTTGAGGCCGCAGGCGTGATACCAGCCCACGGCAATCTGGCTGTAGCTCCCAGGCACCGGCGTAATGGAGCCGTGTGAGGCATCACCCCAGCAATCGATGGAGCCGTCGGCCTTGAGCGCACACGAGATACCTCTCCCCGCCCCAAGCTGCGTGTATGAGCCTGCTGGCACAACGCTCTGGCCGAAGTCGTTCCGCCCCCAACAGATGATGGAACCGTCGCGCTTGACCCCGCAGCTATGGTCGTAGCCGGTGGCGATCATGCTGAGTCCGCCCGCATGCTGCGCGTCTGGGTTCAACTCATCCCCAGCGTCGCGCACCAGATCCGAAGCCGAATCGCCTGCCGCATCGACGGCAGAAACCGCTGCCTCTGGAGGTGCATCCGCAATCCCGCCGTCAGGAATTGCGTCATCCGCGGCGTCTGCAGCATCCGATTGGCCTCCACCATCGCCTGCCTCCCTGGCCGCATCGACTCCGGGCACCTGCACGTCAGCCGGCACCTCAAAACCGATCTCCGGTGCAAGATCGGCCGCAGTCTCGCGAGGGAGATCTGCCGCCACCTCGAACGGTGCGACAAGCGCATCGCGAACGTCGACCGCATCCGCCGAAACCAACGCATCCGCGCCCAAGTCCCGCCTCATCACCTCACCCGCGCCCGCGTCCCCTGCCGCATCCCCGGCCTGCCCGTCCGCAACCCCCGCATCCCCTCCATCCCCGCCTCCATCTCCCGCTGCATCCGCCCCCGCATCCCGCTTCTTCCCCAGCGCGCTCGGGTCGAACGGCAGCAAGCTCGACGGTACCCGCGCCTTGTCGACGCACACGCCGCCTTCGGTGCAAGTCTTGCTCGGGTCCGTGCACGGGTTGCCCACGCACTCGGCGGCCAGAAAGAGCTTGAGCAGCCGCGTCTGGCCCTCGACGAAAGTCACGCTGGCTTGCTCGCTGACCACGGGGATGCTCCCGAGCATGCCGGTGGCCACGATGTCGACGGTGCCCACGCGGTCGGTGCTTTCGACCAAGGCCGTGCGCAGGGGCAAGGCGTAGCCGGCGACGAGCGAGTACGGCTGCCGCTGGCTCTTGCCGTTGGCGGTCACCTCGACCTCGACCCGATCCATCTGGCTGGGCACGGCCAGGTTGCTGTCCACCTCGACGACCAGCGCGGTCCGCCGCTCCGGGCTGCACGCAAGGAGCAAGCCCACGAGCGACAGGACAAGCAGCGGCGACCGTCGCATGCCCCTTACCTTCCCACCGACAGGCAGCCGTCGACGCCCGCCGGACACGAGGTGTCGCGCCCGGCGCCCCGCGCCGACAGAATCACCGCGGTCACCACGCCCGCGGCAACCACGGCGCCGACACCGGTCCAAAGCCACCAGCGCTCCCCTGGGCCGTCCGCCTGCGCGGCGGGCGCCGGGCTGCCTTCGTTCTGCACGAGCCCGGGCTTGGCGAGTGCAGGCTCCGGCACGGGCGGCGGGGCCGCGACCGGCAAGGGCAGAGCGGGCGGCACGGGCGCCGGCTCCGCGGGAGGCTCCGCGGCGGCAGGCGCCGACTCTGCCGGCTCGGGGCTGACCGCCGGTGCAGGTTCAGCCGGCACTGCCGCAGACGCCGCGGGCTCCGTGCTGGGCTCGAAGGGATTAACCCAGACCTCGCCCTGCGCCTGTGCGCTGGGTTTCGCAGCCGCAGGCTTCGCCTCGACCGCCGCCGCTTCCAGCTCGCGTATCTTCGCCTCGACCAGCTCGCGATGGGGCGTGTCCGGGTTCTCGCGCAGGTACGCCTTGTAGGCGATCACCGCCTCCTTGCCATGACCGGCCTGGCGCTGCGCCTGGGCCACGTTGAAAAGCAGAGCCGGATCACCCGACAGCTTGTACGAATTCTCGAAGGCCGCGATCGCCTCGTCCCATTTCCCCAGGTTGAACGCACGCAGGCCCTCGTGAAAGGCGGCCTTGGCCGCCACCCGGTCGATGGGCGCCTCGGCTTCGGCGTCTGGTGCGGTCTTCTTCGCGGCCACGGGACGCGGAGCCTTCTTCGTTGCCTCCGCAGCGTTCGACCGCGCGGGCGCGAGCAGCGTGCATGCGACGCAGGCGACGAAACCCGCCAGCCTCCGCCGGGTCCAGTTCCATGTAGGCGATGCAACCTCTGCCACCTCTGTTCCTCGCCGTGCGACCAGCCCATTGTACGCCCACGCGCGGCGAACCCAAGCCTGGCGACGGCTGCCGTTTCCTGCCCCTCACCGGCCGCGCTCCGCGCGTCCGCCTCTCCCCGCTGCGCGGGGCGAGGCGATTCGGCCGCTTCGCGGCCGCTCCCGGGGCGGGGGGATCGGAGCGAACAGACCACACCCCTCCGCCCGGAATCGCGGAGAGCGCTCTCTGCGCCCGCCTCCCCCTCCGCGCCGTCGCCGGCCTATGGCCGGCGCTACTTGATGATCGTCGCGTCTTTGTTGTGCCGGAAGTACTCGACGGTCAGGCGCTTGAGCAGGCCCGGGCGCTGCTCGTAGAGCCGCTTGAGCCGGCGCGGCCGCTTGCGCGCCAGCGCGTAGTGGGTCAGGAGCGGCAGCGCCACGGTCGAGTCGAGGTAGGCCACGACGGCGTCGGGTAGCTGATTGGGATCGACCTTGCCCCAGCTCACCGCCTCGGACGGCGTGGCGCCCGACAGGCCGCCGGTGTCCGGCCGCGCGTCGGTGAACTGCAGGAAGTAGTCGTGGCCCATCTCCTTGATGCGCAGGACTTCCTGGATCTGCGGCTCGGTCTGCAGGATGAAGTTCTTGGGCGAGCCGCCGCCGACCAGCACCACGCCGGTCTTCTTCTTGCGCAGCTTGGCGTCGAGCACGATGGCCGTGGTTTCGTTGACGTCGATGCTGGGGTTGACGCGCAGCTTGTTGCCGCGCAGCTCGACGCCGGCCATGTTCATGCCGATGGTCGAGTCGCCGGGCGACGAGGTGTAGCAGGGCACGCCCGCCCGATAGGCCGCGGCCAGCAGCGAGGCGTCCCGAAGCCCGGTCTGGCGCTCGAACTCGGCGCAGTACTTGCCGATGTGGTAGTGCAGCTCGGCCGTGCCCAGCTCCTTCTGGAACTCCTTCTGCACGAGGATCTTGCGTAGGATATCGTCGGTGCGCATGAGCACGTCGTTGTAGTCGAGCAGGATGTCGTAGATGCGGACCACGCCGTAGCGACGCAATTCGGGGTCGCGCACGAAGGGCGAGCCGCGGTAAAGCGGCAGGTTCATCGCGTGGTGCATGTCGTGGTACAGGTTCGCGCCCGTGGCCACGATGAAGTCCACGAACCCGGCTTTGATGAGCGGGACGACCGCAGACGAGCCGAGCCCGGCCGGGGTCAGGGCGCCGGCCAGGCTCATGCCGACCGTCACGCTGTCGTCCGCCAGCATCTTCTCCGTGAAGAGCCGCGCGCCCTCCTGCAAGCGGGCGGCGTTGTAGGCCAGAAAGGCGTTGTCCATGAGAGCGGGCAGGCTTTCCTTGCCCGTGATGGGCTTGGGCAGGATGCGCTGCCCGCGCAGGTATTGCCTCTTGCCGGCGGCGAACTTGTGCGGGTACTTGCTGACGAATTTCTTGGGCAACTGGATCTGGGCCATTGCGGACGGTTCCTTTCGCTTGTCCTGCGCCCCGATCATGCACCGCGCTGGCGTCCTATCGGCACCAGGCGCGCGGGCGTGACGGGTTTCATGGGGCCGACAATCTGGCGAAAACGGCCGGCCAATGCAAGCCCGCCCTGCTCCACCAGCCACGGCCGACACGGCGCACCACGGATCCCGGGCGGATTCGGGGCAATCGGTTTCCCTGTTCGGTGTCCCCTAATGGGGAAAGCATGGCCCGAGTCACAGCGCACAAGGCTTTTCGACGCGCTCCCCTTGATATGTCGGACACCAGAAGGCCAAGCTTCTGTGTGTGAAATACCCACGTCGGGATTCCGGGAAGGGCGTAGTATCAACCGACACGCTCTCCTCATCGTGGCTCCCGCGGCGTGAAGGAATCCAATAGGACAAGGTGCCGTCATGAAGAAGCTCATCTACGGAATGATCCTCACGGGGACCGCAGTCTTCTCGCTCGTCATTCTGACTTCGTTCGGATGTGGCTCGCCCGACCAGCTCGGCGAGGGCGGCAATTCGGGCGGCGGCGTCGCGGGCAATCCCGTCATCAAGATGGACGGCAGCCCGCCTGGCCAGGGCGGCAACTCGGGCGGCGCGGCAGGATCCGGTTCGTTGCCGACGGGCGACGCCAACTGCGGCAGCAGCACCTCGAAGACCACCCGGGAGCCGCCCGACGTGTTGCTGCTGCTCGACTGTTCGTCCTCGATGCTCTGGAACATCACGCAAGACTGCTTCTGCTCCGAGGAGGATATCGCGGCCTCGGGCGCCGGCAGGGGCGAGCTTTGCTCCGACACGGCGAACTGCTCGAACCGTTGGTCGGCGGTCAAGCCAGCCGTCGTCGACACGGTGGCGAATAGCCAGGACGTCCACTGGGGCCTCAAGTTCTTCCCCACCCCGGGCGGCGCCCAGTGCTCGGTTTCGAGCACGATGGAAGTCCCGATCGGCCCCGACACGAAGGACGCGGTCAGATCCCAGGTCGAATCCGTGTCGCTCAGCTTGAGCACGCCCACGGCGCAGGCCATCAAGGTGGCCACCGCCTATCTCCAGACCCTCACCGACAACCGCCCCAAGTTCATCCTTCTGGCGACCGACGGCGAGCCGAATTGCAGAGGCGGCCAAATCATGAACGACGACCTCGAGGGGGCGGCCGCCGCCGCGGAGGACGCGTACGATGCCGGATTCCCCGTCTTCGTGGTGGGCATCGGGCCGAACCTGGGCAACCTGACCAGAATAGCGAGCGACGGCGGCACCGACGACTACTACCCCGTCGAATCTCCGCAGCAGCTCGTCGATGCCTTCGCGGCCATCAGCAAGCTCGTCGCCTCCTGCACCTTCACGCTTTCGTTGGAGCCAGGCGCGGATCTGGAAAACGTCGGGGTCTATCTCGACAAGAACTTGGTCCCGAAGGATCCCGAGAACGGCTGGAGCTTCGGCGGCGGCCAACAGACCGTCATCCTCAACGGCGACGCCTGCGAGAAGGTCACCTCGGGACAGGCCACCACCGTCGAGGTCCTCGTCGGTTGCGAGAACCCCCCGGACATCATCCCGTAGCCCTGCCATGTAGGGGCCCCTGGCTTGCTTCGGCGGCTCGCGGCAAGGCGGGCTGTGCGCAAATGCGAGCCTCGGAACCGCGGGCCGGACACTCTCTTGTGGTCTGTGCTACTGCCAGCCACGTGGCCGCGTCAGACAGACAACCACATGCGATACCATCCGACCACAGCCGGCCATGTGACCGGCCTCGCTTGGCAAGCAGATGCTTCCCCCAGGCACCCAAATTGCCGTTTGGGAACCCCCGGAAACAGCGTAGTATTGTGGGGTTGGCAATCTTCTCTGGCTGTTGTCGCCGACCTTTGGACATCTCAGGCAAGGAAGCGCCATGAAAAAACTCATCTGTTCGATCATCGTCGCGGGAGCCGCAGTCTTCTCCATGGTCGTCGTAACCTCGGTTGGCTGCGGCTCGCCCGACCAAGTGGGCAACGGTGGTGGGGGCGGCGGCGTTGCGGGCAATCCCATCATCAAGATGGACGGCAGCCCACCCGGCGTCGCGGGGTCGAGCGGCTCGGCCGGCTCCGGCGTCCCGGGCCCGACCCCCACGGCCGACGCCAACTGCGGCAGCCAGACTTCGAGCACCACGCACAAGCCAGCCGACGTGCTGCTGGTTCTCGACCGCTCCGGATCGATGGGAGATGATATCGCCGAAGACTGCAACTGTGTCGACACGGATAGCTCTAGCCCAGCCTGTCCCGACAGGAGCACGTGCAAAGATCGCTGGAGCACCGTGGGAGCCGCGATCAACTCGACCGTCTCGTCGACCCCGGACATTCATTGGGGGCTCAAGCTCTACTCCACTCCCGGCGGCAGGACCTGCGAGGTGAGCAGCCAGGTCGAGGTTCCGATCGGCGCCGACTCCGCCAGTGCGATCCAGTCGACCATCCAGGGTACCACCCCCTCGAGCTACACCCCCACCGCCGCAGCCATCAAGGCGGCCACCGCCTATTTGAAGACGGTGGACGACACGAGCAACAAGGTCATCCTCCTGGCCACCGACGGCCTGCCGAACTGCGCGTCCAGCAGAAACCCCGGTGATTCGGACAGAGAGGGAACTCTCAGTGCCATCGAGGCAGCCAAGGACGCCGGATATCCAGTCTACGTGATTGGCATCGGTCCGTCGGTCGGCAATCTGAACGACTTCGCGGACGCCGGCGGCACCGGCCAATACTACCCGGCCACCTCGCCGCAGGATCTGGCGAATGCGCTCACTTCGATCAGCACGTTGGTCGTGACCTGCACCTTCACGCTCGTCCCGCTGCCGGGCGCGGACCTGACCAACCTGGCGGTCTACCTCGACAAGAAACTCGTGGTCCAAGATCCCGTCAACGGCTGGAGCTTCGGGAGCAACGCGCAGACCATCGTGCTCAACGGCACGAGCTGCGACATGATCACCTCTGGCCAGGCCACCACCGTCGAGGTGCTCTTCGGCTGCCCGGGCGTCGCGCCCCCGCAGACGATTCCGTAGCGGGATTCAGTCGGTAATCCCCAAGTCCGCCAGTTTGTGCCGGAGCGTCTGGTTGCGCTTGATCTCGGCGTTGTATTGATCGTTGGCGTGGGATAGCCGCGCCTCGAGCTCGTGCATTTCCGCCAGGGTCCGCTGACTGTGTACGCGGGCCGCAATCCTGCGCAAGAAGAGAAACATGTAGATGAGCATGCCCAGGATCGCGACCGCGACTGCCGCGACGACGGGCAAAGCCAGGCGCACGGTGACGGCGATTCTTTCGTTCTCCGCGCGCATGCGGTCGTTCATCTTCTGGAGCTGTGTCTCGCGTTCGCGCGTCTCGGCGAGCGACGCCTCGAGGGCCGCACGTTCCTTCGCCATGGCCTTGGCGCTCGACGCCAGCTCGTTGTTCTCGGCGATGCGCCGGGCGTTGTCCTCCTCGGCCTTGACCCGCCGTTCGGTTTCCCTGACCAGCTCGGCTTCCAGCACCTTGATCTTCTCGATCGGGGGCAGGATCCGGACCACGGCGCCGCCGCCGATGGCCGCGCCCGGGCCGTCCCCTCTCGCGGGCTCGGCACGGGCGCCGAGCGCAAACGAAATGGCCGCGATTCCGATGGCGACGCCCAGCAGCCGATCTCGCCGGCCAACGCTGCTCTTCGTGTCTCCGTTCGTCCGTTTCATGATGTCAGACCTCTTTCTGCAATGCCGGCAGCTAGTCCCTGAAGACCACGCTGCGAACGCCCGAGAACAGATGGACTTCCTTGCTGTGCACCTTTCCCGTCGCGGGTATCAGCAGTCCGATGCTGTGCGTCCCCGGATCGACGCGCATCTTGGAAAAGGGGCACAGGATTCCGGTTTCCTTGCCGTCCACCACGATGGGCAGCTTGCCTTGCGTCTGGCACTCGGCGCGGAAGCGCGCCTCGCCCGTCATGGGCGGCTCGACCGGTTTCAAGGTCTGGTCGATCTTGGTGCCCTCGCGCACGTCGAAGGTCAGCTGGCTGGTGAGGTGGCCCGGACGCACGAGCACCACGCGTGCCGTACCCGTCTTGACCTCGACCGTGCAGGGCGTGTCGCAACGCTCCTGGCCGTTGATCCACACCCTGGCGCCACCGGGCTGGCTGGTGACGGGCACGCGGACCACCGCTCCCGACGCCACAGCCGAGAGAGCCTTCTCGCGCTCTGCCGCCTTCGCCGGTGCCGGCGCCGCGGCTGCGGCAAGCGCGACCGTCTTGGCCGGGCTGGCCGGCGAGGGGGCCGCCGCCGCGGCCTTTTTCGGCTGCTCCGCTTTCGCTGCCGCCGCCGGCTTTGCGGCCACCGACGCGGCCGCCGCCTCGTCTGTCTTCGCCGGTTTGCCAGCCGCGGCCTTCTCGCCTTTCCTCGGCTTGTCCCCCGCCGCACCGGCCGCCGCGACCTTCGCCACCGGCTGCGGCGCCGCGGTCTTGTGGCCCGCAGCCGCGGCCTTCGGCGCCGCGGCCTTCGGCGAAACCGACTCCGTGACGCTAGGGGGGCGCGCGCGCTTCGGCTCGCCCGAAAGCCCGAGCGTCAGCGCGGCCCCGCCAGCGCCGAGCACCGCAGCCGCCGCGGCAACGATGGCGATCTTCTTCGCGCGCGACATCCCGGGTTGCCAGGTTTGGTCGTCGAGATCGTCCGCGGCGAGACTCGCCCGCGACCTCAAGGCGGTGCGTGGCGTCGGCGGGCGGTTCGGCCGTGGCTCGGGAGACGGCATCGAGCTCGTCACCTGCAGCATGATGGGCTCCGTCTCGGGAGCGGGCACCTCGTCCGTGACGAACGCCGTGGCTTCGAGCGCCGGTCGCGACTCCGACGCGAACCCGACTGGCTCCTCGCGCGGCGCTGCCGTCTCCTCCGGCGCGGCGTATTCGCCGGCCGCCTCGGCCGCGGCAACCGGCATGGGCTCGTTTTCGAGCAGCTCGTCCTCCAGCAGTTGCGTGCGCGCCAGCGGCGCCGCGACTGGCGCCTGGATCGGGCTTGGCCGCGCCTCCTGCGTGCCAGGCTGCGGCGTCAGCCGCTTGTACAAGGGAGCCGGCAACGGCGCGAAGGCGAACGCTTCCTCGATGCCCGGGTCACTGACCGGCGGCGGCAGTTGCCCGAGCGGGGCGGCCCCCACACCCGCCGCATCCGCTTCGGTCGGAACCAAGGAAACCGGAATGCCCGCCTGGGTGCCCAAGGCAGCCAGGGCGCGCGCCCCCCAGTCCGCGGCTTCGGCGACAGGCTCGGGCTCCAGCGCCGGCTCGGACGCCGGCGGCGCTGGCATCCCCGGCAGAGGCGGCATGGGAGGTAGCGGCGGCATCGCGGGGCTCGGGTGCGACGAGGCCGCCATCGGCGGCGCGGGGGCCGGGGCCGACGGCGACATCATCAGCGTCCTCGCCGTGGCTGGCGGCGCGGTATTCCGCTTCGCCGCCCCCTGACCATACTCGATGGTCCGCGATGGCGGCGTAGGAGACACGGGGGATCCGACGGGTGGCCTGAGGGTCGGGACGCGCGATGCCGGAGGGGCGATGGCGGAGCGCAGGGGCGCCGGCGCGGGACGCGGGGGCAGCTCCGTGCCCGGACTCGACGCGGACGCATCGGCTGGAGCCGCGCGGAACATGGCGCTCGCGTAGCTCCCGTCGGGATGGACTTTGGTGACCTGGTCGGAAACCGCCAGGAAACTGCCCGAGGCGGCGGGCGGCGAGGGCGGCGGCATGGAGAGCAGCCCCGAGCTACTCGGCGGGAACCTGTCCGCCGGGCCGGTTTCGCCGGACGCCGCGGCCGGCGTGGCCGACGGCGCCGAATCCGCCACGAACGCCGAGAAGTTGCGCACCAAGTTCGCCATCTCGGTCATCATCGCGGCTTCGGGGGCTGCGGCCCATTGGCTGGCCAGCGCTTCGGCCACCTTGGCCGCGCGGGGACGCTGGGCCGGATCGTCCGCGAGCGTGCTGCCGATCAGCTCAGCCACGGCCGGCCAGTGCGATGCGACGGCCTCCCTCGCGGCCTGGCTCGTCACCCCCGACGGCGGCAGTTCGCCCGTGATGAGCTCGAAAAGCATGGCGCCCAGGGCGCGCACGTCGCTCGACGGCGTTGGCTCCGCGGACGCAAGCTCGGGCGCGGCATAGGCAAGGGTGCGGGGCGAGGGCGGCTCCCCGCCCTTCTGCGCCGCGACCGACAGCCCGACATCGAGCAGCTTGATTCCCCCGCGCGCGGTGACGATGACGTTGCGCGGGGAGAGCCCACCGTGCACCAGCGTCGGCGCCGTGCCGTGCAGCGAGGCTAGCCCGCCGGCGATCTCGGTCCCGAGGTAGGCAACGAAGCGATGCCACCTTTCCGCGGCGGCATCGCTGCCGGTCACAAGCTCGCCGGAGACATGCGCCCATTCGCGGAAGCGATCGAGATCGAGCCCGTGCACGAATTCGGTCACCGCGATGGCGACGCCGTCCACGATGTCGGCGTCGAGCACGCGCGCCACGCGCGCGTCGGTGACAATGGCCAAGCGTTTCGCGGCGGTAATGAACGCATCGGTGCGGCCGAGCGGCGCGCCGCTGCGGCGGCGCAGGCACTTGACGGCGAAGATGCGATCGAAGCCGGCAAGGCCCCGCACGCGCGCGCGGTAGGTTTCGCGGCTGCCTTCTGCGCCAAGGCATTCCTCGAGCTCGTACCTGCCCAGCCTCTTGAGCCGGGCCGGGTCGCGAACCACGGAAAGGACATTTGCCATCGGTGGTAGTATCGGCAGTTGGATGCGACTTCTGGACTGGGTCTCATCGGGGGCCGCCTTCCTCGGCCGGGGCGCCCAGGATTCGGGCCGAGCCGCGCGCTTCGTGCGCCATACCCTGCGCGGCAACCGCGTGGCGCCCCCCCTGGCGCGTAAACCGGCGCAAAACCAGCCCCCCGTCCTCCTCATCCACGGCTATCTGGCCACCCGCGGCTCGCTCCACCTCCTGCAAGAGCGGCTGAGCCGCCTGGGGCACCTGGTGCTGACCTATCGCCTGGGCCTGGTCCACAGTGGCGACATCTGCGAATCCGCGGCACGGATCGCCGCCAAGATCGAGTCGATTGCCGCTCAGTCCCACCTGGAACGTATGGATATAGTTGGACATTCCATGGGTGGCCTGGTCGGGCTCTACTATATCAAGCGCATGGGCGGCCGGCACCGGGTGCGCAAGCTCGTGATGCTGGGGACGCCTGCGACCGGCACCTGGTCCGCTCTGTTGGGTGTGGCCTTGGCGCCGCTTGGCCGGGCCACCCTGCAGCTTCTGCCCGATTCCGCCTTTCTGCGCGATTTGGACGAAGCGGCGCTGCCCGATGGGGTCGAGGTCGTTTCGGTCGCGGGCGCTCACGATCGCCTCGCCCCGCCCACCACGACCCGGCTACGCGGCGTGCGCCACATCTGCCTACCCACCAATCACGCCGGCCTGCTCGTCGATGCCCAGGTCGCGCGCGCGGTCGGTGAGATCCTCGCCTCCCCTGCGTCCGACTCGTCGGAAGCGACGGCAACCACACCGCACCGTCGTTGACGGGTAGCGGCTAAGTGGCTAGAATCACGGCGCTAGGCTTCATCAAGGTCAAGCCACCTCGCACCCAAGGACCCAATCCCTGCCCGGATCGAACCTTCCATGTGGACCCTGAAGTTCATCTCGGGCAAGTACCAAGGGGGGGAGTTTCCCTTGCGGCCCAACCGCGAGATCACCATCGGCCGGTCGTCCGATCTCGACATGGTGCTGGTCGAGGACATGGTTTCGCGCAAGCACGCCAAGATCACGACCGACGATCGCTCGGTGTCGATCCAGGATTTGGGCTCGACCAACGGTACTTTCGTCAATGGAGAAAAGATCCGCGCGGTTCGCCTGAAGGAGGGCGACCGCATCCTGGTCGGCACGTCCATCATCAAGCTGGTCGCGGCCACCCACGAAGTCGCGACGCAGTCCTCGACTCTGGTGGCCGAAACCGAGGCGCGCTCGCGCCTGCAGGTCACGGCCAACCGGCG
>JAFGPX010000062.1 GCA_016935975.1 Deltaproteobacteria bacterium | reverse complement strand
TCGCAGACCTTGCCCGCGCCGCAGTCGGTGCTGCAGACGAGGCTGCCGCCGCAGCCGTCGCCGATGGTGCCGCAATAGGGGTAGTCCGTGCCGTTCGTGCAGCTACCGAGGGGCAGGCAGGTCGCGTCGCCTTTGCACAGACCGGTGGTTGTGTCGCAGACCTGGTTCGGCCCGCAGCTGAGGCTGCAGCGGAGCGCGCCGCCGCAGCCGTCACCGATGGTGCCGCAGTAGCTGAAGGGCGTACCGTTGTCGCAGGTGACAGGCACGCAGCCGACGTCGCCCTTGCAGAGGCCCTCCGGACCGCACACCTGCCCCTGGGCACAGGTGGTCGAGCACAAGAGCTTGCCGCCGCAGCCGTCGCCGATGGCGCCGCAGTAGCTGAAGGGCGTGCCGTTGTCGCAGGTGATAGGCACGCAGTTGGCGTCGCCCTTGCACACCCCGTCGGCGCCGCACACCTGGCCGGGGGCGCAGGTCGTGCTGCAGTACAAAACGCCACCGCAGCCGTCTCCCACTTCGCCGCAGTAGCCAAAGGCCGTGCCGTTGTCGCACGCGACGGGGATGCAGTCGGCTCCGGCTTTGCACAGTCCGGTCGCCTCATCGCACACCTGTCCCGGGGCGCAGTCGTCGCCGCAGTGGAGGGTGCCGCCGCAGCCGTCGCCGATGTCGCCGCAATAGTTGTAGATCGTCTCGTTTGCGCAGGTCTTGGGCACGCAGCTCGCGTCGCCCTTGCACAGGCCGGTCGTGGTGTCGCACACCTGGCCGGCGGCGCAGTCGTTACCGCAACGGAGGGTGCCGCCGCAGTTGTCGCCGATGTCGCCGCAATAGTTGAACGGGGTGCCATTCGTGCATGACGTGAGGCGCTGGCAGGTGGCGTCCCCCACGCAGAGGTGGTTGAGGCACATCCAGCCGGCCGGGCAGGGCGCGCTGCAGTCGAGCACAGAGCCGCAGCCGTCGCCCACCTCGCCGCCGCAGTACTGCCCGCCAATGGGATTGCAGCTAAGCGGCGTGCAGCTCGCCGGGACGCACTGGTTGTTCTTGCACACCTCGCCCGCGACGCACTCGCCGCACGGGAGGCTGCCGCCGCAGCCGTCGCCGATGGTGCCGCAGTACTTGCCGGCGCCGGTCCCGCAGGCAAGCGGCGTGCAGCCCGCGCCGCCCTTGCACAGGTTGTCCTGGCAGGTCCAGCCCGGCGTCGTGCAGTCGCCGCACACGATCGTGCCGCCGCAGCCGTCGCCGAGCAGGCCGCCGCAGTACTGGCCGCCGGGGGGATTGCAGGTAAGCGGCGTGCAGCCGGTGGCCGGCACGCACTGGTTGTTGACGCAGGCCATGCCGGCGGCGCAGGCGCCGCACTCGAGGGCGTGACCGCAGCCGTCGCCGATCGTACCGCAGTACTGGTGCGCGCCGTTCGTGCACACCTTGGGGGTACAAACCGCTGCGCTCGCGGTGCACAGGCCGTCGGTGCAGACCCAGCCAGGCGTGGTGCAGGGACCGCAGGACAGCTTGCCGCCGGCGCCATTGCCGATGTCGCCGCAGTACTGGCCGCCGGGGACCGTGCACGAGGTCAGCACGCCGCCGTCGTAGGCGCCGCTGGAGCAGACATTGCCGATGCAGCTCTGCCCCGCGGGGCAGGCGCCGCAGGCCAGGATGCCGCCGCAACCGTCACCGATGTTGCCGCAGTACTGGCCGCCCGCGACCTGGCAGCTCGTCAGGGGCTGGCAAATGCCATCGGTGCCCGAGCCGCTCTCCCGCACGCCGGATCCGGAATCCGGGAAAATGATCCACGGGGCATCGGGCTCCTCGGCGCTGCTCCCTCCTCCGTCCGTCGTGGGGACCAGTTCGTCGGTGCTGCTGCAGGCCGGGAGGGCCGCGAGGCAGGCTAGGAGGAGGCCCACGGCGGGTAGCCGCGACTTCCGGGTCGTGCGCGATTCTCTATTTGTCATGCATGCTCTCCTGCGTCGCCGAGAGCGACAAGCTCTCGAAACCGCTCTTAGTTTACTCCCTATCACCGCGCCGATTCAGCAAAACTCGAAGCGCATGCCTGTGGAGAAGTGTGCGCGGCTGGACTACCGCGGAACACGGTGAGGCATGGTGCCCGGGACGATATCCACGCCGGGGACGACATCAAGACGACATCAAAGGGCGAACGACAGTCCTGCGCGCGCGGAGCGGCCGTAGCGCGGGATCAAGGTAGGCGGGAAGTCCACGCTGGTCGGAAAGCCCCTGCGCGCATCGCGCACGTCGAACAGGTTGAAGAGACCGACGAAATAGCGCAGGCGGTATCGGCGGTAGCTGCCCGAGAAGGTCAAGTTCCACAGCAGGGCCGTATCGGTGCGGAAGTCGCTCGTGGCCAGGGCCGGGTCGGTTTGCCGGAAGGGCCGCCCGGAGTCCAGAACCAGCTCGCTGCCCAGGCGGAGCGCCGGACCGGCGAGCGGGCACAGCGCGCGCACCTTGGCTAGGGTTTGCGGAGC
This sequence comes from Deltaproteobacteria bacterium, assembly GCA_016935975.1. Classification (GTDB taxonomy): domain Bacteria; phylum Myxococcota_A; class Polyangia; order Fen-1088; family Fen-1088; genus Fen-1118. The sequence goes on along the minus strand of JAFGPX010000062.1, from coordinate 13,187 downwards.
GTTCAGGAAGGGAGCCTTGCCCGCAGGGGTCAGCTCCTCCACGCGCTGGCGCGCGAGCGAGACGGAGACCAGGGTGCCGCCCCCTGGCTCCCAACGGATTTCGCCCTCGGTACCGACGCTGCGCACCCGGTCCGGGGCGTTCCGGTAGATGGCATAGCCGTTCGGGTCGATCTGCATGACGAGGAGGTGGTCGAGCCAGTTGGCGAAAAGGGCGGCGACGACGTGCACGTCGTCCGTGATGGCATGCGAGTGTTCGAGCTCGGCGCTCCAGATGGTTTCCGGGCGAAGATCCCCCTCGGGGCTGCCGGCCCGTTCGTTGGGCGAGGGCGCGCGAAACGAACGCCCGACGAAGATCTTGGTGTTTCCCGCCGCGTAGGGTTTGCCGATGATGGCCAAACGCGGGTTGAGCGTCGTTCCCGAGCTTCGCGTGTAGCTGTCGCTGCGCAAGCCGAGGTTGACATTCAGTCGCTCCGCGACGCGGATGTCGTCGACCAAGTAGGCCGACAGGATGAGATCCTTGGCGATGGCGGCTCCCGACATCGGCGGGTCGGTTTCGAGCTGCAGGTGTCGCACGACCTCGCCGCCCAGGGTGAAGCGCTGGCGGAGGAACACCGGCATCTCCAGGCGCAATTCCCCGGTGAGCCACTGTGCCTTGAGACGTTGCTCGCCGTCGTCGGCGGGATCGCTGGCCAGGAAGTATCCGTGGTACCAGCTCGTGTCGTAGGCGGCACGGGCAGCCAGGCCGAGGCCGCGCACGGCCCGTTCGAAGCGCAGCTCGGCGAAGGCGCGGTGGTCGTTGTTGTAGGTGCCGGTCATCGGCGCCGTGTCGTACGCGCCCGTGGGCAGGAGCTTCCTGCGATGGTTGTAGCCCGCGCGCAGGGAGAAGGGACCCAACCGTCCCGCGAGGTCGAGGTGCTGCGCGTTTTCGCCGTCGGCGTCGAACACGGCGATCGGCACGCCACCGTTGCGTTCGGCGGGCCACGCGTAGCGGCTGTCTCCGTCGCAAGTCATGGCCGCTGCGCTGACCATCAGCTCGGCCTTGCCTGTGCGGACGCTGGCCGTGGCGCGCGCCGAGCCGAGGCCCATGGTGCCCACGAGGGTGTCGAGGGCAGCGTGCGTGCCTTCGCCTCCGCGCCGGGTCACCACGTTGACGACGCCGAAGAGGGCGCCGGTGCCGTAGAGAACCGAACCGGGCCCACGCACGACCTCGATGCGCGCCACGTTCGCCAGGTCGACGTCGAAGTCGTGGCCCACGTAGCCCTGGCCGGTCACCGCGTCGTTGGTGGAGTGCCCGTCGACCAGCACGAGCACGCGGTTGGTGTAGTCGCCGGGCGGCGAGAAGCCACGGAAGCCCACCGCCTCGTAGCTGCGATCGTTGGAGGCGAAGGCGCCCCGGATCGCGGCCAACGCCTCGGTCAGGGAGGTGTACCCGAAGGCGGCGATTTCGTCGGCCGTGATCACGGTGATGGAAGCCGGGGCCGATTCGGAGGCGATGGAGGACTTCGTCGCGGCCGTGACCTCGGGATCGGCGCGTCCCAAGTAGCCATCCACGAAGGTGCGCTCGGCTTTTCTGACTTCGACGGTGGCGGCGAAGGGCCGGCGGCCCTCGGCCAGGATTTCCACGCGGCGCGGGCCCGCGGGCACGGCGTCGACGACCGCGGGGGCGAAGCCGGCTTCCTTGTTGTCGACGCGGATGAGGGCGCCGGCGATGTTGCAGCGGACCACCAAGGTTCCCGTCGGCGCGACGGCGCGGAGGAGGATGGCGTCCACCGGCACCACGGTGTCCGGCACGACGTTGACCATCATGCGCGCGGTCTCGAAGCCCGGTGCCGAGACGAACAGCACCAGCGATCCGGGTATGGCCCGGATTCTTCCGGGACCGCGCCGGAGCACCTCGCCGTCGAGAAAATCGCGACGGATCTCGGCGGCGGCGGGCACGTGGCGGACGTCGATCTCGCCGTAGATACGATCGAGCGTCGCCTGCAGCTTGAGCGTCTTGCCTCGTGCCGGCTCGGCGGCAAGCTCGACGGATCGGTAGCCTTCGCGTTCGAGGATGAGCCCGGTTGTCCCGGGAGGCAGGGCCAGGCTCTTGGGTGTCACTCCGAGCGCGCCCAGATCGCGCCGGCCGGCGTAGATGGTCGCGCCGGAGGGCGTGGTTTCGATCTCGACGAGCGCCAGGTGCGGGCGCAGCTGATCGATGGCGTCTTGCGCCGCCTTGCGCTCCCTGTCGGGCAGGTGGCCGTGGAGAAGCGTGGACCATGCGCGATAGGCTTCGTCGTAGCGGCCGAGGCGATCCAGACACCTGGCGATGTTGAACTGCACGTTGCGGTTGGGCACCAGGCGGTTCGACATGTAGTACGCGGCCAGAGCGTCCTCGAAGCGCTTCTCCTGGTAGGCGCGGTTGCCGCGCTGGAAATGGAACTGGGCTTCGTCGGCCTGGCCGGCCATGGGGGGCGCGCTCTCGTCGGCGAAAAGCAGGCGCGGGGCCGCGAGCAGCAGTAGAGCAAGTGCGGTGGCCAGCTCCGTCTTCATCTCGGTCTTCTCTAGCGCTCGGTCTGGATATCCGTCGATGGCTCCGTCTCAATCCGCTTGGCTGGCTTGCGTTTCGGCAAGGAGGAGCGCTTCGCGACCCGTGGCGTGGCGAATCTGGCGGTGACCGTGAGACCCCTGGTGGGCAGAGCCTTGATGCGCTCCGGTTCGTAGCCCTCCAACCGGAAAACGTATTCGAGCGGCTCGTTGCCGTCGCCGACCCGCCGGACCCGCTGCCGCGTGGGCGTGACGCCGACGAGAACGTCGCCGAGGTAGACGCTCGCGCCCGCCGGAACACTGCGAAGATCGATCTCGACCGTGGCCGGGGTTGGGGCCGGCAGAGGAGCGGCCGCGACCGCGGTCGGCAAGGCCGGCGGCGTGGGCACCCGGCTCGCCATGCCGGTCAGCCAATACGCCGTTGCGAGGGCGGCGACCGCCAGGCCGACGAGGGGCAGCCACGGTCTCCGTGCCGCCCGCGCCGACGCGGTTTGTGTCGCGGCTTGGTTCGACACCGCCGTGTCGCCAAGCGTCCTGAGTTCGGGCGCGGCCGTGGCTGGCGTCGATGCGATCGGCACGGGGCGCACGCGATCGCGCTGCGCGCGCAGCAGGGCCTCGCTGCTGGCCGTAGCGTTGCCGCGTGCCAGCTCCAGCTCCGAGTGCAACACGGCCATCGATGTCTGGCGATCGGCGGGCGCCTTGGCCAGGGCCTTGAGGATGATTTCTTCGAGCATGCGCGGCACCTCGGGCCGCAGCGCGGAGGGCGGTGCCGGTGGATCGTTGATGTGCATGCTGATGATGGCGTACACGCCGTCGCCGTCGAAGGGACGCCGGCCCGTGACCATCTCGTAGAGAATCACGCCGAGCGAGTAGATGTCGGTGGAGGCGCCGATGTCTCTCTGGCTCATGCACTGCTCGGGCGACATGTAGAGCGGCGTGCCGAGCAGCGCGCCGGTGCGCGTCTTGTGCACCTGTTCGAGCCGCTGGCGTTCGAGCTTCGCGATACCGAAGTCGAGCACCTTGACCTGCCTTCTCCCCAAGCGATGCGCATCGGCGACGAGAAAGAGATTGTCGGGCTTGAGATCGCGGTGCACCACGTCGCTGGCATGGGCTGCGGCGAGGGCTTCCGCGGTCTGGCACCCCCAGTCGATGACGTCGTCGATGGGCAAAGGACCGCGCGTCAGTATCGGCTTGAGCGTTTCGCCCTCGAGGTACTCCATCACGATGTACGGCGTGCCGTCCTTGAGCACGCCCAAGTCGTAGATATCGACGATGTTGGGGTGGCGGATGGCGTTGGCCGCGCGCGCCTCGGTGATGAAGCGGCTGACCACCTGGGGATCGGCGGCATCGCCCGGCGTCAGCACCTTGACCGCGGCGTGGCGTCCGATGCTCGGATGCACCGCCAGATAGACCTGTCCCATCCCCCCTTCTCCGATGAGGCGCTCGACCCGATAGTTGCCTATGCTCGTCCCTATCACCCTGGCCGCGGCATTATCACGGGAGAACTTCTCGGCCGCAACCGGGCGCACCGGCCGCGACAACGCACGCCGCCGCGACCGGGCGCGAGACGCTGCTATTTGGACCTCGGCCCCGGCACAGGATTAGGATAGGCGCGGTTCCGGCTTTTGTCGTAACATCTACTACTTACAGGACTGGTTTGCATGGCGGTGGCAGCAGGACAGACCTTCGGCAACTTCCAGGTCGTGCGTTTGCTCGGCGAGGGGGGATTTGGCGAGGTCTATGAGGCGGAGAACCCCTTCCTGCAGCGACGGGCCGCCATCAAAATCATGCACACGGGGCTGGACCAGGATCCCGAGCTTGTGCGCCGCTTCCTCAACGAGGCACGGGCCGCGAGCGCCATTCGCCACCCCAACATCATCGACGTGTTCGATGCCGGAGTGACCTCCGAGGGCGAGCCTTACATACTGATGGAGTTCCTGGAGGGGGATTCTCTGCAGAAGGTGATCCTGCAGCAGGGAGCCATGCCTCTGCGCGCGGTGCAGGAGATCGCACGCCAGGCCGGCTCCGCTCTTTCGGCCGCCCACAACGCCGGCATCGTGCACCGCGACCTCAAGCCCGAGAATCTGTTCCTGATCCCCGACACCGGCTCGCCCACAGGGTTCCGGGTCAAGGTGCTCGATTTCGGCATCGCCAAGATCAAGCATCGCGACGACCAAGGCTCGACTTTGAAGACGCAGGCGGGGTTGCTCATGGGCAGCCCGAGCTACATGTCGCCGGAGCAGTGTCGCGACAGCTCGGACGTCGACTTGCGCTCGGATATCTACTCGTTCGGCATCATCGTGTACGAGATGCTGGCCGGCGTGCCGCCGTTCGCGTCGGATTCCGCCACCGAGATGCTGGTCTTGCAGATCACCGCCGAACCGCCCCCACTGCGGCAGCGCGTGGCCGGCCTGCCCGAGTATGTCGAACACACGGTGATGCGGGCTCTGGCCAAGGATCGCGAGAAGCGCTTCGCTAGCGTCGACTACTTCGTCGGAGCCTTGCACGGAACCTATCCGGCGCTGACCAGCCCTGGGAGCGCAACCCTGTCCCCGTCGGATTTGGCTCGCCCGCTGGGCCAATCCCTCTATTCGGCGCAGGGCTTCGGCTACCAGAGAACGCCGCCGCCGATGCTGTTGGGTGGGGCTGCTAGCCGCGTCGGGATCACGCCGGCCCCGGTGTCCCCGACGAACCAGACCATCACCACTCTCTCGCAGGCCAAGGGCGAGGCGGTTTCGGCGTCGCCGGATTTCGCCAGCGAGGTGGAGATGGCGGCCATCAAGCGGCGGCGCTGGCCGCTTCTCTTGGGCGTGGGCGTGCTGGCCGTGGCCGGCGCTTTGCTCTTCTCGTATCGCGCCGCCGGACCGCCCGCTGCCCGACGGGGAGCGCCGGCGTCGACGCCGGCGGTTGCCGCAGCCAAGGCGCCACAGACGGCCCAGCCGGCGAAGGTCCTCGTCCGCGTCCGCACCTCACCGGCCGGCGCCACGGTGTCTGATGCCAAGGATGGCAGCGTGCTCGGCCAGACTCCGCTCGAGAAATGGTTTGCGCAGGGCCACAGCACGCTCGATTTGCTCCTGCGCTTGCAGGGCTACAAGGACAAGACCGTCACGGTCGGGCTCGATGGCAACGCCACCATGGTGGTGGAGCTGGAGCGTGAGAAGACTGCCGCTGACGACAGCGCACGCAAGGCCAGCCGCCCGGCCGCTCGCTCGCGGAGGTCCGGCGCCACTCGCAAGCCACCCAAGACCACGCGACACAAGGATGATGAATGGCTCGTTCACTGAGAGTTCTGCTTCTGGGCATTCTTGTTTCCGTTTTCACTTCGGCCCTGCCCGTGCCGAGCCCAGTCGCACTTGCCGCGGAGCTGGACAAGAAGGGCAGGTCGGACGCCAAGGAGGCGCTGCGCTTCTACAAGGAAGGCAACTACGAGGACGCGGCCAAGCTCTTCCTCAGGTTGAGCATTGCGTACCCGGACATGCTGGTCTTCGTGCGCAACTTGGGCGCCTGCTACTACTACATGCGCCGCCACGAGCCGGCGCTGTCGAATCTGCGCGACTATCTGCACCGCAAGACCGACATCGCAGCGGACGATCGGGCCGAGGTTGCCGGTTGGATTGGCGAGATGGAGCGACTGCGCGACCAGGCCGCGGCCGCCGCCGTGCCACCCGCGCCGCTCCCCGCTGCGGCCACGCCGACGACGCCGACGACGGCCGTGCCGGCGCTTGCGCCCGTGCCCGTGCCGGCAGCGACCCCGGGGGCGGGGGTCGCCGCGACCGGCCCGGCTTCGACGGCGACGCCGGCGCCCCCCGCCGCACAGCCAGCGCCGTCGGCGCCTGTGCCGCCTGCCGCAATCCCCGAGCCGGGCGCGACCGGCCCGGTGACCGGCGCAGCGCCGGTGCCGGCGTCAGGCGCGCCGGGAAGTGACTCCGGCCACGCATCCCCGGGGTCACCCGGAGTCCAGCCGTCGTATCCACCGCCGGGCCCGTACGCCGCGCAGCCGGGTCCCGGGCCGCAGGCCTATCCGCCGCCGGGCCCGTACGCCGCGCAGCCGGGTCCCGGGCCACAGGCGTATCCGCCGCGGGCGCAGTACGGAGCCGGGCCGTCGTATCCGCCGCCGGGCCCATACGGCGCGCAGCCCGCACCGCTGCCGCAGACGTATCCGCCGACGGGTAGCCAGCCTCCCTATCAAGCGAGCGGGTACGCTCCCGTCGCTTTGCCACCCGCGGGCGTGGCGGCGCAGGCCAGCCCGCCCCAGCGCAGCAGCACGGGCAGGAAGGTCGTGGCCTGGCTGCTTGGAGTGACGGGCGGGGCCGCGGTGGCGGCGGGCGGGGTGTTCGGTGGCTTGGCCCTGTACAAGGCCAAGAAGCTGGAGTCCAAGTACGATCCCTCCATGGAGGACCAGCAGAAGAAATACGCGCTGGGCTCCTATGTCTGTCTTGGCGTCGGAGGCGCCGCCATCGTGACCGCAATCATCGTCGGCGCCACGGGGGGCTCGTCGAACTCGGTCGCGCTCGCGCCCGCGGTCGGCCCCGGCGTGGCCGGCGCAATCTTGAGCGGAAGCTTCTAGTCGAGGTCTCGCCATGCAACGCTACGGATTGACTCTCCTCGCCTCCATCGTCGTTGTCGGATGCTCGCCGAAGTACGAGAGCGGCAAGACCGAGTGCTCGACTGGCAAGCTGTGCCCCAGCGGTTTCAGCTGCAAGGATGACGGGACGAGCGGTACTCACTATTGCTTCGAGAACGAGGTCCTGGGCTGCCCGTCCGACAGCGGTTTCTACTGCGCACAGTCCAAGACCTGCTGGCCCAAGCCGGTCGTCTGCGGTCCGAATGGGCCGCTTCCCGACGCCAGCTCGGGCGCAGGGGGCCGCGATGGTGGCGCCGGCGGCGTGAGAGGCACCGGCGGGGCAACGGGGTTCGGTGGGTACTACCTGTCGGGTGGCGCGACGGGCCGTGGCGGCAGCGGCGGGGTGCTCGGCACCGGCGGGGTGATCGGGACCGGCGGCCACTATCTCGCGGGAGGCGTGACGGGCCGTGGCGGGAGCGGCGGGTTGACCGGGAGCGGTGGCTACTATGTCTCGGGTGGCGTGACGGGCCGTGGCGGCACGACCGGCAGCGGTGGCACCACCATCGTCTCAGTGTACTGTTCAGGAACGCCCTATCCCTGTTCGTATCAAGAGTACGAGGGGGATTGCCTCACCGAGAACGGCTGCGTCTGGAACCCGTCGACCTACATGTGCACCGGCGCGGCTTCCGCCTGCAGCACCTACACCACGAGCACCTGGTGCCTCTACAACGGATGCGACTGGGCCGGCCCCATGTCCTGCAAATCCACCCCAGCGACGTCCTACTGCTTGGACGAGATCACCTCAGACTCCACCTACTGCGATATCTGCATCTATAGCTCGTGCTGTGGCCAGACCACGGATTGCATGAACGACTACGACTGCTACTACAACAGCAAGGGGCCGTCCTGGAATGCCTGGGTGGACTGCGCGATCAATTGCTGTGGCAGCGTTTGCGAATGGTATTGAGTCGGCCGGGGCTGCGGCTTTGTCGCAGGGTCAAGGTGCAAGTTCCGCCAGTTTCTCCCGCACCTTGTCCGCGTGACCGGCGGCCTTGACCGTGGGCCAGTGATAGGCCACCTTGCCCGCAGGGTCGACGAGCACGGTCGAGCGGATCACCCCCATGAACTTCTTGCCGTAGTTCGACTTCTCGCCCCAGGCCTCGTACTTCTGCATGACGGCGTGGTCCGGGTCGGAAAGCAGCCTCACCCTGAGCTTGTGCTTGGCAACGAACTTGCGGTGGCTTTCGGCCGAGTCTGGGCTGCAGCCGAGCACGACGGCGTCGAGCTTCTCGAACCCGGCGAGCCCCGAGGTGAATTCGCAGGCCTCGACCGTGCATCCGGGCGTGTCGTCCTTGGGATAGAAATAGAGGACGACCCAACGGCCGGCCAGGTCCGAGAGCTTCACCTTCGCGCCGGCCTGGTCCGGCAACGTGAAGGCGGGTGCCTTCTTGCCTATTTCGAGCTTGCTCATGGCTATCTCCTGTTTCCGAGATCCAGCGCGTCCGCACGACGGTCAGTCCCTTGGCCGTTGGTTCGCACCCCTTGGATGCCGAGACGGTCGGAAAGAATCCCGTTTCCGTTGCCGATCCTCGCACGGCCGCCTACGATGGCCGGGACGTGAAACAGCACCTTGCCACTATCGAGGTCAGCACCTCGCACGAGCGCGAGCTGGTCGATATCACCCACCTGGTGCGCGCCGAGGTGCAGCGCTCCGCCGTCCGCGACGGCACCTGCGCCCTCTATGCGCAAGGGGCCACGGCCGCGCTCATGATCCAGGAGAACGACGATCCCAACATCACGCTCGACGTGCTCGACTGCCTGGACGCCATGGCGCCGCCGGGCCGCTGGCGCCACGACCGGGTGGACAACAACGGCTCGGCGCACATCCAGGCCGGCATCGTGGGGCCCAGCGAGGTGGTGCCCATCCGCGACGGCAGCCTGGCGCTTTCGACCTGGCAGAACATCTTCCTGTGCGACTTCGACGGGCCGCGCCGCCGGCGCACGGTGGTGGTCACCATCCAGGGCGAGTAGTCCAAGAGGCGTCCCCGAATCCTACTTGGATCCCGCGCTCCGCGCCTTGCGGCCGGGGCAGTCCATGAGCAGGGTCTTGAGGTAGTCGAGCGGCAAGGCCAGCTCGACGCGGAAGGAGCCGGACGCGGAGGGATGCACGCTGGCGTAGTCCAGAAAGGTGGCCAGGTTGTCGTTGCCCTGGGCGCGCGCGGCCGCGCGACCGAGCGCCAGGGCGCCCCCCAGGGTCTTGGCCAGGTCGAGCGCGCTTGCGGCATCGTTGCCCCTGGCGTCCGCCACGACGCCGACGTCGTGGGTGGCGTCCACGTGCAGCTTCACCTGCTCGGTGATGCTCCCGAGCTTCGCCGCCACGTCCGGCGAGCTGTTCTCGAAGAGGCTCGCCACCGCCTTGGACGCCACCACCCCGTAGATCTCGCCGTAGCAGTCGTCCTCGTCGATCGCGGAATTGGCGGGCGGCGCCCGCCCCTCCAGCCGATCCGCTGCGGCCCGGACCTCAGCTTCCTTCTGGCTGACGACCAGCATCTCGTCGTTCCACAGCAACGCCGACTCGCCGTCCTTCCCCTCGCGTTTCCACAGGCGCGTGCTCGGGCCCGGCGTTTGCTCTTTCATCCCGGGGAAAAGCTCGGTCCAGTTGGCCCGCTCGAAGCGCCCCGACACGAAGATCGCATCGTCCGTCACGGCCACGCGGTCGAGGTCCTCGAACACGTCGAGCCCGGTCTTGCTGCGCAGGCGGCCCAGCTCGTCGTCCTCGGGCGATCCCACGAAGCAGTCGAGCAGAAGCTCGCCCACCGGCGAGTGTCGGATCGCGTTCGCCTCGACCACCATGGCCACCTTGTCTACCGTCGGCGGCATGGCCACGAGCAAGGGATCGCGCGGCCGGGGCGGCGGGGCCGGCTGGGCAACCGCCCCCGGCTCGGCTTGCTCCGGCACGGCCAAGATCGGCGGCCGTCGGCGTTGTCGCAGTCGCTCCCGATCCGATGCGCTCATGTGGCGCGGGAATGTGACCTGGACCTCCTTGGGCCGCGGCATGCGCTCGCCACGCGACATCAGCCAGGCTCCTCCGGAAAGCAGCACGAGGGCCGCGACCAGCCAGGGCCAGCGTCGAGATCTCCTGTACGGGCCGGCCATCTAGTAGTCCTTCCTCTCGAAACCCCACATGGTCACGGCCAGCACGGCGGCGGCGAAAGCCAGAAACCCCGCGCACAGCCCGCCGACGTGCGCAGCCGACACGGCTCGTCCGCCCGCGATGTCCGAGGCCACGTTGCCGAGCGTGGAGATGCGCGGCAAGACCGCGGTCGCCGCCTCGAAAACCCGGCGAGAGATCCCCTCGCTCATCATGGGCGCCAGGCTCGTGCGGTACCCGGCCAGCACGCCGGCGAAGTAGAGCGCCATGCCCACGCCGGCCGAGGAAGTCGCGCTGCGGGCGAGCACCGCCGCCGCCAGCATGCCGGAGTAGACGGTGGCAAACGCGGTCGTGCCGAGCAACGCGGCCAGAACCGGGCGCAGGGTGAGCACCCCGGTCTTGACCCCCAGGATCAAGCACAGGCCGCCCGCCCCGTAGAGCGAGAACAGGGCGGACAGGCCGACCACGCCCAGGTAGGTGCCGAGCACCAGCTCGAAGCGACGCACCGGCAGCGACAGCATGTGCTCGATGCGGCCGGCCTGGAGCAGGCTGGGGGCGAACTCGGCGCACAGGGCGATGAGGAAGAGCGTGAACGGATAGTAGAGGATGATGGCCGTGGCCTTGAAGATGGGGCGCAGAGCCACGTCGACCGCGGTGATCTCGAGCGTGGTGGACTGGCCGAACAGGCGCATGCCGGCCAAGGCGCCATCGACGACCTCCAGGCGTAGCGACAGGGCGACGAACACCAGGAACAGCGTGACCGCGGCCCCCAGCACCAGGAACCACTTGCGCGCGAAGGCGTGGCGCCACAGATCCGCGGCAATCGCCAGCACGGTCACGGGCGCGCCTCCGGATCCGTCAAGGGAGCCGGCGCGGGCGTCAGCGCCTCGGACATGACCTGCTCCAGGTCTTTCTCGTCGGGGCGCACCTCGGCGATGACGGCGCCCGCGGCGCGCGCTCTGTCGAGCGCGCGATTGAGCGCCAGCAGATCGTCCCCGGCGAAAAGGAATTCCTCGCCGGCGGTGCGGAACCCGATGTCGGCCAGCCGGGCCGCGTCTGCGCCTTCCGCGAACCGGACTCGCCAGCGGCCCTCGGCCCGGCACAGCTCTTCGAGGCTGCCCTGCCGGACGAGGCGGCCCGCGGCGATGATGCCGATGCGGCTGCACACGCGCTCGGTCTCGGCCAAAAGATGCGAGTTCAAGAAGACCGTACAGCCGCGCGCCAGCTCCGCGCCGAGCAGGTTGCGGATCTCGACGCGCCCCATGGGGTCCACGCCGTCGGTCGGCTCGTCGAGCACCAGCAGATCGGGCGTCCCGACCAGGGCCGCGGCCAGCCCCAGGCGCTGCTTTTGGCCCTTGGAGAACCCGCCGATCTTGCGATTTGCGTCGCTGGCCAGGCCGACGCGGTCGAGCAGCCGGAAGAGTCCGTCGCGCAAGGGGGGCACGCGCTTGAGCCGCGATACCGAGGCGAGAAAGGTCATGGGCGTGAAGTGGGCGGGCAGCTCCAGTCGCTCGGGCAGGTAGCCGACGCGGGCGCGAATGCGCGGATCCTCCGGGTCGCCATCCAGCACGTGCAGAAGGCCGCGCTCGGGCCGCACGATCGTGAGCAGCACCTTGATGAAGGTGGTCTTGCCCGCGCCGTTGGGCCCGAGCAGTCCGAAGGCCACGCCGCGCGGGACCTCGAGCGTAACGCCGTCGAGCGCGCACAGCCCTGCGCGATTGCGCCAGGTGCGGTAGCGCTTCTCCACGTCGCGGACGGCGATGGCCAGACTCAACGTTGCACGGTCCTTGGCTGGGATTGTACAGCCGGCTCGGGTTGCCGTCGTGTCGCCTGGACGGCTAGCCGAACGCGCTCCAAGCGGGCGGCATTGGGGCTAAGATGGCGCGAAGCGAGCATGCCGACCAAAGAACCAGCCTTTCAAGACCTGTACGTGGCGGACTACTCCCACTGCTATGGCTGCGGCCGGCTGAACCCGGAGGGCTTGCAGATCAAGACCTACTGGGAGGGCGAGGAATCGGTCACGCGTTTCGTCCCGCGGCCCTACCACATCGCCGTTCCCGGATTCGTGTACGGCGGCCTGCTCGCGTCCTTGCTCGACTGCCATGGCACCGGCACGGCCGCCGCCGCGGCCGCGCGCGCCCAGGGCCGGGCGCTCGACTCGGAGCCGCCGCTGCGCTACGTGACCGCGTCGCTGAAGGTGGACTATCTCGAGCCGACGCCGATGGGCGTGACGCTGGAGATCCGAGGTCGGGCCAAGGAAGTGAGGGGCCGCAAGGTCGTGGTCGAGGCCACGCTCTACGCGAACGGCGTGGCCACGGTGAAGGGCGAGATCATCGCCGTGCAGATGCCCGAGAGGTTTCTGGCGGGCGGGTAGGCCCTACGGCGCCATCTGATCCGATCTCGCCTTGGCCGGCAGGGTGCCGACCATGGGCGAGAGATCCGGACCGGCCCAGGGCCAGGGGGTGCCGGATGGCCACCAGGCGGGCTGGCCGGCCAGGTACAGGGAGGCGGGCAGGGTTTGCGTGGGAATCGACGGATTCCACTGCACGGCCTGGTTGACCGTGTCGTAGTTGCCGTGCAGCCACAGGGTCGTGTACGAGACGTCGGACTTGCCCTTGGGGCCGAAGTCGAAGATGGCGCCGGATTCGGAGCCGTCGGCGATGTAGTTCTTGGACAGCGGCGCGGTGCCGAGATCGGTCGCGGCCGAGCTGCCGAGCACGTTGCCAATCACGGTCATGTTGATGTCGCCTTGGTCGAACTGGATGGCCGTGATGTTGCCCGTCTGCTTGACGGTCGAATTGGCGACCGCGGGCGGCGCGCAGTTGCCCTCCATCAGCTCCATGTGAGGGAATGAGCAGTGCGTGTCGATGTTGACTTCCTGCCAGGCGGGCGGATCGGCCCAGGAGTTGTCGGCGTAGTTGTAGGCGATGACGTTGCCGCCGCCCG
>JAFGPX010000061.1 GCA_016935975.1 Deltaproteobacteria bacterium | reverse complement strand
TTCTCCTCGGCGATCGTCCGCATGATGGCGGTGCAGTCACCCGCCGAATCGATGCGCACCATGAGCACGGGCTTCTTCCCCGCGGCGGCGCGCACGCGGGCGAGCCAGGCGCCCACGGTGGGCGCGTCGGCATCCCCCAACGCGGTGTTGCCCGGCCGCAGCTTGGCGCCGACCACCGTGTCGGTCTCCGCACAGCGGGCCAGGATGGGATGGTAGCTGGGCCGTCCGTGATAGCGCGGGTTGTAGCCGACCACGGCGCCCTCGTGGTCGCCGAAGACCGGCTCGACCGTGGTGTCGACGTCCAGGTGGAGAACCGGGCGGCGCTTGGCGCGCACCGGCGCCAGGCCGTGCTCGGCCACCAGCGCCTCGAGGTCGGCGATGGCTTCTTCGTCGAAGCGGTGCAGGTCGCGGTAGACGGTGTCGATGCTGGGACGACCCCGCCGGCGACATGCACGAAGAGCGGGTCGCTCGCCAGGGCCTCGACGCCGAACACGCGCTGCTCTCCCGCTGCGGCGGCATCGATGAGGAGTCGCGGCTGCGCCTCCATGGGGTAGACCACCAGGACGCCCGACTTCAAACGGAAGAACAGGTCGCGCAAGCTGGCGTCGACGCCCATGTCGCGCAAGAAGCCGCCGAACCGAGCGAGACCGCCGTAGCCGGTCAGGCCGGGGTCGGGCCGGCCCAAATCGAGCCTGCGGGGGTCAGGACAGCGAATGCGGCAAGAACGGCGGTCCCCATCTCCGCGCTTGCCTCCGAGCGAATCTCGACGCACCTTCTTGGTGCCTGGCGTGGGTTGAAGCGTTTGCATCGCAACGCACACCGATGCTCGCGCCAGGCCTTGTTTTCAAGTGTCTTCTGCGTGCCCGCGACGATTTCTCGACGGCAAGGGCGCCGACAGGCGCGAAACCCAGGTTCATCCCTGCCAAAGCATCCACCCCGCCTCCTGCTGCTGCGAGAAGCGGTCGCGTTTCGCCATGATGCGAGCCGTGAAATCGGTCGCCGGACGAGTGGAAGAGACGGTAGTCCGGTAGTCGTAATGGTCTGCTCCATTCGCGGGTTTCGGCGCCCCGTCATCTGAGCTATCCCGTGCCAGCCTGGGCGAGCTCGTGGTCCGCTGTCTTCTCGATTTCCGCCTTGGTCAGGGTCACGATGACCTTGGCTTCCCGGAAACTTATTCGCTCGATCTGGCTGATGGGGATCCGGATTTCCTTGCCCGAATACCAGTGGCCGGCTTTGACGACCATTTGCCGAATCGCCCAGCTCCTGTCGTCCACCAGGAAGCTGCCTACATGGCCGATCACTCCATCAACGGCCTGGATGGGATAGCCGGTTACCTCCTCGGTGCTCTGGAGATGCTTGTCATCTCTGTGGTAGTAGATCCGCTGGGCCTCGATTTCGTCCTTCGCTGGCGGCACGAGCACGGGAAAGCCGCCCATACCCCACATGCCGTCCCCCGCCCAGTAGGCGGGCCAGCCGTAGTAGCGGAAGTACTCGACTTCGTACTGGCGGGAAACCGGCTTGTACGACTCGATCGGGGGGCTGTCCTGGATCTGCATCCTGCGCAGGTTGATGGGCAGCGTCTTTTCGCTCTGGTCCAGTTTGCCGAAGGCATGGGGAGAAAGCAGGACCTGGCGCCCGGTCAGCCAGGATCCGGTGTCCGCAATGGCGTAACGAATCACCCAGATGTTGTCGTCAAAGTAGAAATCCCGGACATGGCCGATATCGCCATCCAGGGCGGCGAGCTTGTGGCCACAAAGGTCCTTGGTGTCTAGCAGGTGCGAGTCAGTAGTCGCGACCGCGGGATATTCTTGCGTGCTGCGAGTTATTTTGGCTCCCTTGCGCTCTCTTCGAGCGGCCAAGAGCGATCTCTTCGACTCTGGACTAGCTGAAGAAGGACCGTCGCCAGTGCAAGGACCAGCAGCAGGTGGACGAACCCGCCCATCGTGTAAGAGGTGACGGTGCCGACGCCCCAGAGGACCAAGAAGAGCAATGCCATTGTCCAAAGCATGTGATTGCCTTTCGTGAAGTACCGTTGACGGAATCGGGATCCGCCGGTGGATCCGTGCATTTCAGTACGCAGCTACAGCAGGTTTCGAGCCACCAAGGCGGGGACAGCAATTCTAGGGACTTGCAGCCCTCACCAACCCGGAAGACCGGCCCATGCGACCAAGATGAAGGGCCGTCCCCATCGATTCGAAGGAGATGTACGACAGCTCCCGGCCATCATTCTGAGTGACGCCGTCCGTCTGAGTGACTGCTCTTGGACGGATTCCTCCTGCATTTCCGGTCGATCGCTGCGCGGCACGTTTCCTGCTGTCGGAAGGAACCAACGTTCGGAGGAATCCATGTCCAACCTCGCCCGCCCCATCATTCTTCTGATACCTATGCTTCTGGGTGTTGCGTACACCTTCCCTGCCACGGCAGAGCCCCGGCCTGCCACGGCGCAAGACCCCGCGCGCTTCGTCGTCGATGGCAAGTTCGCGCACTACCTCGTGGCGCCCAATGGCGAAATCGATGGCCTCGTGCTCGAAGACGGAACGGTCACACGATTCCCGCCTGCTGCCTTGACTCCCGAGATGGTGCCGCTTCAGTCTGGAGATGCCATCCGCCTCGAGGGCGAGGCGGTGAACACCCCGGCCGGACCGGTTCTTGCCTATGCATCGGTGAGGAAGGGCAACGCCACCATCGTGCGCAGCGATCTCCGGACGCCTGCGGCACCTCCCGAGCCTGGCGCTGATTTCCGGCCGCGTCCTGGCGCAAAGCACGGCCCCCAAGGCGTCAACGAAACGCACGAAGCGAAACTCAGGCCCATGACGGTCACGGGAGAGATCGAGGGCTTCTCGATCGATCCGCATGGAACGATCGACAGGATTCTGTTTGTGGACGGAAGCAACGCTCTCGCCGGAGACGAAGTGCGATTCGAAACCCTTGCGCTCGAGGCAGGAGACACGATCACGGTCACCGGCAAAGGCGGCAACTATCCACAAGGGATCTCGCTTCACATCGCAACCATCAAGCTTCCCACCGGTGAAGTGCGAACTTTCGATTCCCTGCAGGCGAAACTGACCCCGGTCTCCCATGAGGGCGAGGTCGTCTGCATTCTGCTCGATCCTCGCGGTGATCTGGACGGTTTCCTCCTCAAGGACGGCACGCTCGTCCGCGTCAGACCGACGGTTCCGAATCCGCAGCTCATCGTAGGCTCGAGAGTTCGCGCCGAGGGCGAAGGGATCCCCTCCTTCATCCGTGCGGACAGGGTCACGCTAACCTCGACTGGCGCGCTTCTCGATCTTTCGACCGCACATCGGGCGGTTCGCGTTCCGCGTGTGCTGAC
>JAFGPX010000060.1 GCA_016935975.1 Deltaproteobacteria bacterium | reverse complement strand
TCGAGCTTCCGCGAATACCTGCGCAAGGCCAAGGACATGACCGGCGAGGAGCGGACCGAGATCGAGGGCTACATCAGGGAGATGGAGGAGCTGCAGCAGAAGAACGCGGCGGCGGCCTTGCCGGCCCCCGCGCCTCAGCCGTTGCCGGTGGCCGCGCCGCCGCCGGCTCCGGTCGCGCCACGCCCGGTAGTGGTTGTGCAGCCACCGGTGCCTCCGCCCGAGCCGGAACCCGTGCCTTTCTACGAGCGGGCCTGGTTCTGGGGCGTGGTCGGCGGCGTGGTGGTGGCCGGCACCGTCGCCGGTCTGTGGGCGGGCGGGGTTTTCTCGCCGAAGGCCAACAACGAATGTGGCGGCATCACTTGCGGGGGCGCCGGGCAATAGTCCCACGCGGAAGGAGATCCCATGCTCAAGCCTAGCTCTGGTCACGAATTGCATCCAAGAGGCGCCAGGATGGCGCTTATCGCCTGCTTGGCCTCGCTGGCCGCTTGCTCGTCCGACGACAAGCGGCCTTTGGTGCGGCTCGAAGTGGCCCTCGGTGCTTACGCGGTGCCCGCGGCGACCGTGACCATCGTGGCCATGGCCGGCGACACCGATCTCGCGGCGATGAGCCGGGCGCCCGACCCCAACGGGAGATACGGGCTCTACCTGCCGGGCGGAACCTCCGGGACGGTCAAGGTCTACGTTTCGGTCGAGGACGGCAATGGCTGCGTGCTCGCCACCGGCAGCGTCGAGGGCGTGGCTGTCACGCCGGGAGAAAGGACGGACTTCATCGCCGTCCCGCTGACCCCGACCGGCGATCTCTGCCTGGGCGACGCCGCCGTGCCCGACAGCGCGGCGCCACCCGAGGAAGCGGGCGTTCCGTCCGACACGTCGCGGAGCGACGTCGACGCTGCGTCGGGCGAAGTGGCGTCGCCCTCCGCAGACGGGGCCCGGGACGCGGGCGCTGACGCGCAGATGCCCGATGGGGCATCGCCCGAGGTCGTCGCCGAGATAGGGGCCGATCGTCCGGGCGACCTCCCAGTCGGGGCCGACGCGGCCGACGTCTCATCCCTGCCAGACGTGCAGCCGGACGGCGCCGAAGCCGGCCCGACCACGATGAGCGTGTTCCGCAACTGCGCCAGCTACACGCACAGCGAATTGACCAGCCAAGATGCCGCCGCGGACTATGGCATCCTGAAGGTCGCCTTCTCGCCCGACGGCAAGCACCTCGTCAGCTTCGGGGAGGATGGCAGGGTGAAAGTGTGGAGCGTGGACGCCACGGGCCTTTCGCCCCTGGCGAGCAATCTGGTTTTCGACGGCGGCAGGCAGAACCCGGTGGGCGTCTTCAGCCCCGACGGGAAGTACCTGGCGGTGGGGCACGGCTACGATGTCGCGATCACCATCTACGATTTCCCGGAGTCGCTGCAGGAGGGCGCGGCGGTCGTCAAGTGGACCATACCCAGGAGCCTGGCGCCGGCCACCGCTCACAGCGTCGACTACGTACAGTTCACGACGGATCTCGGCCACCTGGTGGCGTTCTACCAGGGCGACACCGGCGATACGAGCGAACTGGTGGTCTGGGAGCTGGCGACGACGCCGACCATCATGAGGCAGGTCACCTACCCGCGCGAGGAGCGCGTCCACGCGGTTCTTCCCGACTCCTACCCCGGGCCCGTGATCGTGGCCTCGGCGGCGGTCGGCCTCGGAGACGGCGGCTATCGAAGCACGGTCACCGTTACGGACGTCGTCGCCGTTTCGGCGTCCAAGGCGCAAGCGACGCTGCTTGGCGAGGTCGATCGGATGGCCTTCGCGCCGGACGGCTCGTTGATCGTCGGCGTCGCGGACAGCGGCGAGGTCAGCTTGTGGGCCGTCGATGTCACGAACCTCGTCCGGCAGCCGCTGCCGCTTGTCCCCGAAAGCGCCGCCGGCGGCGTGGGTTGCCACGACTTCGCCATCACCCTCGACGGCAAGTACCTGGCGGCGGCCATGGATGACGACGAATCGGCGTTCGTCAAGTTGGTCGCGCTGGAACAGAACGAACCCACCAGGACCAAGGACACCGAGTACATCGCCTGGTCGGTGGCGTTCGCGCCGAGCGGCCTCGCGCTCGCCATTGGCGAGCGGAGTTTCGGCATCCTGCTGTACTGCACGCCGTAGCCCACCTTTCACGTCCGCTGCCTCTAGTTGCCGGGGCAGCTACGTCCGTGTCATCGTGCGATCTTCTCGCACGCAGGTGCGAGCGGGAGGCTACCTCATCGGCTGGCGCGCAAACACCTTCCAGGCGGTAGCCGCAACGTTGAAGCCCAGGGAGTTGTTGTAGGGCGAGTGGTCCACGTCGGGCAGGGAGCACAGATCCGTCTCTACCCCGTCCCCGCATTCCGTGTAGCCCTCGCAGTACTTGTCGAATTCCGCCGGCGTGCCGGTGCACTGATTGATGTCCGCCCAGAGCTTGAGCGATTCCTTGGCGCCGACCAGGACGTACTGCCCGCCCGCCGGGCCTACCAGCCCGCCTTCGTAGGGCTCAAGCGAATCCGCCATGCCGCGGATTTCTACCATCGAGATGGGGCGCGCGGCATTGCAGGGCTGCGTGCGCAGGTCGGTGGCCACGGGTGCGATGGCCGCAACGACGTCGGCCGCGTCGCAACCTATGCGATGGGTGAAACCGCCCCCGTTGGAGAAGCCGGAGGCGTAGATGCGTTTGGCGTCGATACAGATGTCCGCGCGCAGCTTGTCGATGATCGCTCGGAGGAATCCGATGTCGTCGATTTGGCTCTTGCCGGCCGTGCCGCAGCACTTGTCGTCCACGTTCCAGTAGCCGTCGACTCCGTCGGGAAACACCGTCAGAAATCCTTCGCGGTCCCCCAAGGCGGCCCAACCGCTCATCCCTTGTTGTTGCGAGCCGTTGCCCCCGGCCCCGTGAAAATCGAAGACCACCGCGAGCGGTTCGCCGGCGGGAAGCCCCGACGGGACGTGCAAGGTGTAAGTGCGCGCTCTTCCCCCGTGCTGCAGGGTTGCCTTGTGGTTGCCCGCGGTTGGCGGGGTCTGCCCGGGAGGACACGTCTGCGGCGCCGTGTCCGCGGCGTCTGCCGCGGCAGCATCTTTGGGCAATGGGCCAAAGTCCGACGGAGCGGCTTCAAAGGGATCCGCTGGCGCGTCCTTGACGGGGCTGCCCGCGTCGGCGTTTCCGCCATTGCCTGTTCTGCCGCCCGCGCCGGTGGCGCCACCCCGGGGCGTCCTGCCGCCAGTGCCCGTGGTGCCGCCCATGCTCGTCGCGCCGCCGGCGCTCGTAGTTCCGCCTAGGCTCGAGGCGCCGCCAGCCGAAACCATTCCACCCGCTGCCTGGGTTCCTCCAGTCCCCGAGCTGATGCTCGCGGCACTGCTCCCTCCCGAGCCCGGGGCGCCACCGGTCGAAGAAGCGCCCCCGAGGCCGGAATTGCCGCCCATGGCGGCCGCGTCGTGACCATTCGGGACTTGGCCGCTGCTTCCGTTGCACGCGCTCGAGACGAGGGCGGCCACGCTCACGGAGAAGAACAACACCGACCGAACACTGGAGAGGTGGCGCATGGGATTGCTCCTTGGCAGGGACTCGCTACGGCATCGGTTGTCGCTGGAACATCTCCCAGGCGACGTCGGGCACGCTCATCCCCACGGCGTTGTTGTACGTGTCATGGCCGGTGTCGGGCAGCGAGCAGAGGGTGATTTCCACGCCGGCGGCGCAGGACGAATAGGTTTCGCAGTACTGGCGGGTGGTTTGCACCGAGCCCGTGCATTCATTGATCTCCTTCCACAGCTCCAGCGTGCCCTTGGCGCCGGGGGAGTACCAACCGGTGGAGCCCGTCTTTCCTCCGGCGTAGGCGACCATGGTGTCGTCCAGGCCCCGCACGGACAGCTCCGAGATGGGGCGCGCGGGCGTGCAGGGATCGGTCACCAGATCGGCCGAGGCCGCGGCGATCGCCGCGATCACGTCCGCGGCCTGGCAGGCCAGCCGTTGCGCGAACCCCGCGCCGTTGGACATGCCGGTGGCGTAGACGCGCTTGGCATCGATGCAAGCTGCCTTGCTTATCGCCTCGATCATGGCCCTGGTGAAGCCCACGTCGTCGACGTTCTCCGACATCGCCAGCCCGCAACAGCTGCCTACGTTCCAGGACTTGTCTATCCCTTCGGGGTAGACCACGACAAAGCCCACCTGATCGGCTTTCTTCTTCCAGCCGCTCGCGGACTCTTCCTGCGTTGCGCTGCCGCCATGGCCGTGGAAATCGAAGACTAGCGGGACGGCGGTGCCCGACTTGACCGAGCTCGGCACGTACACCCGATAGCTGCGATTGCGCCCGCCGTGCTGCAGCGTAAGCGAGCTGTTACCGGCCTTCAGGGTATTCGTGCTTGGGCATTGCGCGGGCTTTGCGTCTGCGGCATCGGGCTGCGGAGCAAGCCCGTCAACTGCTGCGTCCTTCGCTGCGTCCGTGCCCGCGTCGGGGGAACGTGCGTCACGCGATGCTTCGGCGTCGGGTTGACCGGTCGAGCCGTTCGTGCCGCCGGCAGCGGGTGCGCCGCCGGTACCCCGTCCCGTCCTGCCGCCCGCAGCGGTCAGGCCCCCGCTGCCCGTTGCTCCCGGCGGTCTGGTCCGGCCGCCACTGCCTGTCATCCCCCCCAGGGTTGTCACCCCACCGCTGGTTGAGATCCCGCCCGCGCCGGTAGCAGCGCCCGCGGCGGGCGTGCCACCACTGCCGGTCGCCCCGCCCGAAGGTGTGGTGGCACCGCCAAAGGCGGCCGGGCCGCCGCTGCTTCCTCCCGACGCGGAACCGCCAGATCCGGCGGGTGGGCTCGTATACCCGCCGGAGCCACCGCCATCGCCGCTGGGGCCGCTGCAGCCCCAAGCACCAAAGGCAGCGACAAGTACGAGCTTCCTGGAAATGCCTACTGATCTCATCGACGCGGCCTCCGAGCAGATGGAGACGTCCCTGATACCAGCGGCCTCGGACCCATCGGAATGGGTCAAGAAAAGCTCGCGGGACGAAGGCGCGGCCGTTTCTCCGCGGGCGGCTAGCCAGGGTGGAAGCGTGCCGTTGCCGCGGAACCTCCGCGCGCGCGATCGTAGGAGGTCCGGGGGCCTTCTCGTTTGCGTCTGCCGAGCGTTGTCAGCAGAGCCAGCGCCATCCAGAACCACAAGCGCGGGCTCGCGCTCCTGTCGAGCAGAGAACAACCGCACCCGCCGTCGCTCTTGCCTCCTGCACCGGTGGGAGTCCAAGTTCCGCCGTCGACCGAAACCGGAATGGACCACGGGGTGCCCGCCTCGCTCGCCCCGGCATCTCGCGGACCCACCGCGATCTCCACCGGCGCGCCGGGATTGCCCGGGTCGAACTCGATCGCGCCGAGGTCGAGCGCGGCGCCCTTCTGGCCGGAATCGATGCCGAACTTGGCGAGCAGGACCACGAGCGAGGCGGGCAGCGCGGCGCCCTTGTCGATGGCGAGCGCGCTGGCAGCCGTGAGCCGGAAGTCCTGCCACCTGCCGTCCGTGATGTCGGGATCGTAGCTCGCGAGCAGCGGATCGCCCTCGACGCCGTTGGCCTCGAAACCGAGCGTGCTCTGCACCTCGGCCAGCGTGGGCAGCTCTTCGTAGCTGCTGCTCACGAGGTCGCCGGACATGATGCCGGGCGTGTGTTGCGGCCAGGGCTCGTAGCCGTTGCCGTAGTAGAGGTTGTTGTCGATGCGGACGTTGCCCTGCAGGACCAGCGGCGAGTCGAACGAATGCACGAAGCGCCGGTGGTGCAGGAAGATGTTGTTGACCACGTCGTAGCCGGTGTTGCTGGGCGCGTAGGCGTTGCGGCTGCCGGCACCGATGCCGGTGGGGCTCTCCACGAAGGTGTTGTTAGCCACCACCACGGGTTGATCCATCCAGCTGCCGCTTGCCATCAAGCCTTCGAGGCCGTTGTTGTAGGCGATGTTGCGGAAGAAGTGGATGCCGCCGGCGAAGTCGATGTAGTAGCCCATGCCGCCCTTGCCGTAGTACGTCCAGTTCTGCCGCTTCTCCGACACCCAGGTCCAGCCCACGTTGTTGCGCGAGATGTTCCCGATCACCAGCACGTCGCGGAAGGTGTCGGAATGGTCCGCGACCGCGCCCCAGAACTTGAGGCCGCCGCCGTCGGCCGCGTTCTGCACGGTGTTCTCGAAGAGATTGCCGCGGACGAGGATGTCGCCCGTGACGATGTCCTCCGGCGGCAAGGCGTAGCCCTTGGTGGAGCGGGTCCGGGCCTGCGAGAAGTGCACGCTGTTGTGGGCCGTGTCGTGCACCCAGTTGCCCTCGAACAAGACGTGGTCGGCCTGGTGGAAGGAGAGGCCGCCGCCGGCCTGCTCCTGGTCGCGGAAGCCCAGGCGCGCGAACTCGTTGTGCACGATGCGCAGGTCGGTGACGCCCGGCTGGGCGAGATCCGTGCCCGAGCCGGTCCACGTCCAGATCGCCAGGCCGTCGATGTCGTGGACGCGCGAGTCCTGCAAGGTGAAGGTGCGGATCTGGCTGTCGGCCGGGGTGCCCTGGATCGGGGCTTGCCCGAGATAGATGCCGCTGATGGCCCACGACACGTCGAGCCCCTGCAAGGCGAGCCCGTGCGACTTGTCGGCGCCCTCGTCGCCGTTGGCCACCCGGATGGCCATGTCGTTGACCAGCAGCACGTCGAGGTCCACGAGTTGCAGGTACGAGCGGTGCGAGAGGTCGAGCCCGATGTCGCGCACGGCGATCTCGACCCCGGCCTCGGCCGGGTTGCGCCCGTCCGGCGTCCACAGGTAGAGCGTCTGCTTGCCCTGGTCGAAGTACCACTCGCCCGGAGTGTCCAGGAACTTGGCAAGCCCCTCGACGAAGTACTTCGAGTAGAGCCCGAGCGAAGGGTTGCTCGGGTCGCCGTCGAAGTTGCACAGCTCGCTCCACTGTTCCGGGAACTTCTCGATGCGGATCTTGCCAGGCTCGACCGTCTGGGCCACGCGCTTGCGGTAGGTGTAGTGGCCGGTGATGCAGTCCTTGACGAAAATGGTGGCGCCGGTGACGTCCCCAAGCGTCCCAAGGCTGCCGGGCTCGACGCCCGCCGGATCCGCGTCGTCGCTCTTGTCCACGAGATACTGGTCCGAGCGCTGGGCCTTGTCGCAGTCGCGCGCGGCCACGGGGTCGCAGGTGGACAAAGATGAGCCACCCTCGGCCGCCCACCAGTACATGTGGTGCTGCCAGGGCACGTCGACCTTCCAGTCCGGCTCGCGCGCCAAGGGCAGGCGGCTGAGCGTTTCGTCGCTGCCGTGCGCGCCCACGAAGCGCGGCGGCTTTTCTAGCTTCCAGGCGCTGACGTCGGCCTTCCAGATGCTCGCCGCGCCGACGTCCACCGAGGCGGGCAGGGGGATCTCCGAGGCGCTCGTCAAGCGCGTCCACGCCAGGCTGGACGCCGACTCCGAGCCGAGGATGCGCACCGTGTGCGGGCCGGCCGTGGCCTCGAAGCGGATGGGCTTCTCGGCGGTGCCGTCCACCGGGAAGACCACGGTTTCGCGGTACTCGCCCGGTGCAATGTGCACGACCGTGCCCGGCGCCGAGAGCTTGGCCGCCGCGCCGATGGTTCGTAGCGGCGTGCTCGCCGAGGTGCCAGCGGCCTGGTCGTCGCCAGTAGCGGCGTCCACCCACAGCTCGGAATGCGTCGCGAAGAGCAGGGTGATGTCGTCGAAGAAAACCTTGCCCGAGGGCGTGACGCCGTTCCAGTTGCCGTCGCCCTTGCCGAGGATGAGCACCTGCACGAAATCGACGGAGTGCTGCACGCCGTGGACGACCCGGGGCGGATCCGCATCGACCCAGACGCCAAGCCAATCGCGGAGTCGTACGCCGAACACGACCGAGTGCCAATCGTTGCCGAGTGGAACCGGCACGGAATCGAGGCTCTCGTCGGGCAGCTCCAGCACCGCGGCGTAGCCGGCACCTTCCTGGCGGATGCGCAGGCCACCGAGCGTCTTCCAGTCCTTGTCGCGCAACACGAGGATGCGGATGGTCTCGCCGGCGGGTATCGTCACGCCGTTCGGATGGAACCAGAAGCGAAAGTAGGTGTCGTCGCGAAACTCGAGGTGCGGCCACGGGGTGAGGTTGTAGCGTTGCAGGTAGACCTGGCCCGAGCCGGTCACGTCGACCGACAGGCCGCCGCCGGACGGCGGATGCGCGGCCGCGGCCGACACCGTGATCTTGCCGCCGCCCTGGTTCTCCCACATGGCGTCGAGGGCAGAGCCTTCGCAGTCGTCGCTCCACACCTCGCGCGCCGCGGGCCAGGTCGGCTCGGCGGCGTCGGCAGCTCGAGCTGCAACGAACCATGCAGACGCGGTCAATCCGACCACGCCCAGCAAGCGCAGAGCTTTCATGGCAGAAGCAAGTCTATCACGCGGCCACCCGCGGGGCGGCGCGGCTCAGAACAGGTACCGGTCGAGAAGCCAGGCCACGAGCACCCCGGTGGCGGTGCCGACTGCGTCCCATGCTAGGTCGCGCCAGGAGGCGTCCCCGCCCGAGTAGCGGTCGTACACCTCCTTGCCGATGCCGGCGCTCGCCGCGAGGCAGGCGCCGGTCGCCGCGCGCACGCTGGTTCGTTCGGAAAGCAGCGCGGTCCCGGCGTAGCCGCCGCCGGCCAGGGCGAAGCTGGCCCCGAAGTGCAGGGCCTTGTCGCGGCCGAGCCACGGATCGGAATCGGCGGCCTCGGCGCGGGGTGCGGAGGCGAGCAGGAGCACGGTCGCCAGGAGCGCGGCCAGCGTGCGGCGTTTCGTGTACATGCGTACCTACGGGCAGCCTTGGCGCTCGTAGGTGGTGACCGCGCCCGTGGGGCTGCCGGAGGTCGGATTGGCGTTGGCGAGGAGCAACTGCGGCGGATCCGTGGCCGTGGCGGTGTAGAGGAGCTTGGGCGGGCCGGCCGTGCTGCCGTCCTCGCAGGTCGGGTCGAGGCCCAGGATGTTTGGCGGCTCGATGGAAAGCTCGAAGTTGGCGCGCAGCCAGTAGAGTCCCACGGTGCCCGCGTCGACATCGCCGCTGCCGTCGCGGTTCAGGGTCTGGCCGAACCAGAGCATGGTGGTGCCGCCGTTCATCAAGACGATGCCCATCTGTCGTCCGGAGCCCGTCGACACGTCCCAGCCCTCGGCCTTGATCGCGGCGTAGAGGCCGTCGACCAGCGTGCCGCCCACGAACGCCGGCGGCGTGTCGCTGCGGACGTCGAATGGCACCCGGTTCGTCGGAAAGGGCACGTTGTTGCACGTCCCGTCGCTGGTGATCAGGTCCGACGAATTGGGGCAGGAGATGGACGACGTGCTCGCCGCGTCGTCGCCCGAACTTGGCTTGCTGTCCTGGGGCGAGCCGCCGTCGTCCGGCGAAGCGCCGCTGCAGCCCGCGGCGAGCGCCGTCGCGAACAACACGTGTGGGATGCCGAGCTTCGTGGTCATGGCAGATGCCTCCTCTCGCCGCCTCCGCAGGCGAGAACGCGGGCCATCATACACCGGGCACTTCTTTCTCGATCCGCCCGCTCCGATCAGCACCGGAGCCGGCTACAATGGCGGTCCTGGAGGTGCGCATGCAGCGAGCACATGTCGGATGGGCTCTGGCCATGGGATTGGCCTTTGGCTGTTCGTCTGCGAGCACCACGCAGGATGGGGCGGCCACCATCGAGGTCGGCGGGCCGGACCGCACGGTCGCCGGCGATGCGCCGCCGTCCGACCGCGGGGCGGCCACGCCCGATGCGAGCGCTCCGCCGCCGGATGCGAGTCTTCCGGGATCCGATGCCAGCCCGCCTGTGTCCGACGCGGTCTTTCCGGAAGCCAGTGACGGCAGGGGGCCAGAGAGTGGGAGCGCCGACAGTGCGGGCGCCGCGGGCCCCATCGCGAACGACCATCCACAGGACCAAGGCATCGCCAGCGATCCGCGCGTGCTCTTCCACAGCGACTTCGAAAATGGCCTCGCCGGCTGGACCCGCTACACGAAGAACACCGACCAGATCGCGGTGCTCAGCGACGCGGCGCTGGCCAACAGCGGCACGGGCTACCTGCGCGCCCAGGTCACGCGCACCGAGCTCGCTTCCGACCAGTACATCTCGGCCAACGCGCAGCTCGATTTCCCGCGCCGGGTTCCCGAGGTGTACTGGCGCTTCTACGCGCGTTTCGTGGGCCAGAGCGCGACGCCGCACCACTGGGTGCGGGTGGCGGCGGGCACGCCCAGCTTCGACTCCGACGGGCTCGCCAACACCGTGCCTCCCGGCGACAAGGGCTTCTGGTTCGACCTGGATGCGCACAAGGACGGCTTGTTCAACTTCTACGTCTATTGGTACAAGATGCGCTCGGGGCGCTGCAACGACGGCAGCGCCACGCCCGGCTGCGCCGGCGATCAGGGGACCACCTACTACTACGGCAACAACTTCTCGCCCGCCGGCCAGACGCCGTTTGCGCGCGACACGTGGCTGTGCCTGGAGATCCACGCCAAGGCGAACACGGTCGGCGCCTCGGACGGCGAGCTTGCCTTGTGGCTCGACGACGCGCTGGTGGGCGAGTACAAGCCGGGCTCGCCGCGCGGTCGCTGGCTGCGTGACAACTTCTTTACCTGGGGGCAGTACTTCGAGGACGTGCAGGCGTTCGAGGGCTTCGATTTCCGCTCGTCCGACGACGTGCTTTTCAAGCGCGTGACCCTGGACGCCTACTACGAGCGCGGCACCCTGCCCGCCGACGCGCCCGAGGCGCAGGTCATCCTCTACGACGACG
>JAFGPX010000004.1 GCA_016935975.1 Deltaproteobacteria bacterium | reverse complement strand
GCACGTGGACCATGGCAAGACGACGCTGACGGCAGCGATCACGAAGGCGCTGGCGAAGAAGAACTTCGCGACGTTCACGGCGTACGATCAGATCGACAAGGCGCCGGAGGAGCGGGAGCGCGGCATCACGATCGCCATCGCGCACGTGGAGTACCAGACGGACAAGCGGCACTACGCGCACGTGGATTGCCCGGGGCACGCGGACTACATCAAGAACATGATCACGGGGGCGGCGCAGATGGACGGGGCGGTGCTGGTGGTGTCGGCGCCGGACGGGCCGATGCCGCAGACGCGGGAGCACATCTTGCTGGCGCGGCAGGTGGGTGTGCCGGCGATTGTGGTGTACCTGAACAAGGTGGACATGGTGGCGAAGGAGGACGCGGAGCTATTGGACCTGGTGGAGCTGGAGTTGCGGGAGCTTCTGACGAAGTACGAGTTTCCCGGGGACAAGATTCCGATCATCCGAGGGAGCGCTCTGAAGGCGCTGGAAGGCGACCCATCGGAGATGGGGGAGGGGTCGGTGCACAAGTTGATGGAGGCGTTGGACAGCTTCATACCGGAGCCGAAGCGGGAGACGGACAAGCCGTTTCTGATGCCGGTGGAAGACGTGTTCACGATTTCGGGGCGGGGGACGGTGGTGACAGGAAGGGTGGAGCGCGGGATGATCAAGGTTGGGGAGGAAGTGGAGATCGTGGGTTTCAAGGAGACGATGAAGACGGTGGTGACTGGGGTGGAGATGTTCCGCAAGCTGCTGGACTCGGGCATGGCCGGAGACAACATCGGGGCGCTTTTGCGGGGGACGAAGCGGGAAGAGGTGGAGCGCGGGCAGGTGTTGGCGAAGCCGGGGTCGATCACTCCGCACAAGCAGTTCATGGGGCAGGTGGTGGTGCTGAAGAAGGAAGAGGGTGGGCGGCACACGCCGTTCTTCAAGGGGTACCGGCCGCAGTTCTACTTCCGGACGACGGACGTGACGGGAGACGTGAAGCTGCCGGAGGGGATGGAGATGGTGATGCCGGGGGACAACGTGAACATGGAGATCACGCTGATCACGCCGATCGCGTGCGAGGAGGGGCTGCGTTTCGCGATCCGCGAAGGCGGCAAGACGGTGGGCGCCGGCGTCGTCACCAAGATCATCGCCTAGGAGTCCCTGGCGGAGTCAGACAGAGCAAAGCAAAAGGGGGCGCGAAGTGACACCCAAAATCAGAATACGGCTGAAGGCCTACGATCATCGCTTGCTCGACCAGTCGGCAGGCGAGATCGTCGACACCGCCAAGCGGACCGGGGCCAAGGTCGCGGGACCGATCCCGCTGCCGACGAAGATCAACAAGTACTGTGTGCTGCGCTCGCCTCACGTCGACAAGAAGTCGCGCGAGCAATTCGAGATTCGCACGCACAAGCGCTTGCTCGACATCCTGGATCCGACGCAACAGACGCTGGACGCCCTCATGAAGCTCGACCTGTCGGCGGGCGTGGACGTCGAGATCAAGACCTGAGGATAGCCATGCAGATCGACGTCGTGGATATGCAAGGACAGAAAGTCGGGCAGATGGACCTGGCCGACGAGGTTTTCGCGGCAGAGGTCCGAGAGGCTCTCTTGTGGGAGGTGGTCAAGGCCCAGCAGGCCAGGAAGCGCAAGGGCACGCACTCGACCAAGACGCGGCAATTCGCGCGCGGCGGCGGCAAGAAGCCCTACCGGCAGAAGGGCACCGGCAACGCCCGCCAGGGCTCGTCGCGCTCGCCGAACTTCGTGGGAGGTGGCAAGGTGTTCGGGCCGCACCCGCGCAGCTATGCCTACGCGTTGCCCCGGAAGGTGAGAAAGGCGGCCTTGGCCGCGGCCCTGTCGCTCCGGGTGCAGGAGAAGAAGCTGGTGGTGGTCGACAAGCTGGTCGTGGAAGCTCCCAAGTCGAAGAGGATCGCAGCGGCTCTCAAGACCTTGGGTTTCGACTCGGCCCTGGTGGTGGACGCCAAGGGCAACGAGAATCTCGTGAAATCGATCCGCAACCTGACGGCGCACGCCTGTCTGCCGCCCGAGGGACTCAACGTCTACGACATCTTGAAGCACGGTGGCTTGATCATCGCTAGAGATGCGATCAGGGCCGTCGAGGCGCGGGTGGTCGGGACGCCGGCCGAGGGTCAAGCAGCCTAGAGAGGAGCATTCATGCGTTCTGCCGAAGCCATCATCAAGCGCCCGTTGCTCACCGAGAAGGGCACCTTTCTCAAGGACACCGGCGGGCGGGCCGAGGAAGACATCGACGATCCCGAATCGGTGTCGCCCCAGTTGCTCATCGAGGTCGCGCGCGACGCCAACAAGATCGAGATCAAGCGCGCGGTCGAGAGACTGTGGAATGTGAGCGTGCTCAAGGTGCGCACGTCCATCGTTCCTGGAAAACAGAAGCGTGTTGGCCGGCACATCGGCCGTCGTTCGAACTGGAAACGGGCCCTGGTTACGCTCGCGCCGGGGCAGAAGATCGACTTCTTCGAGGGAGTCTAGACCATGGGCGTTCGTACGCTGAATCCAACCACGCCAGGAGCACGAGGCAGAATCGCGCCGGATTTCTCCGAGCTTAGCCAAGGCAACCGGCCGCTCAAGGCATTGACGGCAGCCAAGCCGTCGTCGGGCGGGCGGAACCACTTTGGCCGAATCACGTCGCGTTTTCGAGGCGGCGGTCACAAGCGGCGGTTCCGCACCATCGATTTCCGCAGGGACAAGATCGGCGTGCCGGCCAAGGTCGCAAGTATCGAGTACGATCCCAACCGCAGTGCTCGCATCGCCCTGCTCAACTACGCGGACGGCGAGAAACGCTACATCTTGTGGCCGGTCGGCCTCAAGGTCGGTGATACCGTGTTGTCGTCGCGCGGCGCGGACATCAAGCCGGGCAACAGCCTGCCGTTGCGTGCCATTCCGCTCGGCACCACCATCCACAATGTCGCTCTGCACGTGGCGGGGCGCGCTCAGCTCGTTCGTTCAGCCGGCGACGGGGCGCAGCTCATGGCCAAGGAAGGCGATTGGGGGCAGGTGCGCCTGCCGTCGGGCGAGGTGCGCGTCGTGCATCTCGACTGCCGCGCCACCATCGGCCAGCTGGGTAACATCGAGCACAGCAGTGTACACGTGGGCAAGGCGGGCCGAACCCGCTGGCTGGGCCGTCGTCCGCACAATCGGGGCGTGACCATGAACCCGGTAGATCACCCGATGGGCGGCGGCGAAGGCCGCTCCTCGGGTGGACGTCATCCCTGCTCGCCGTGGGGCCAACTCACCAAGGGCCTCAAGACCCGTCAGAACAAGAGGACAGACCGGATGATCATCAAGCATCGAGGAAGGAAGGCCTAGTCATGCCCCGCTCCATCAAGAAGGGCGCCTTTGTCGATCGCCACCTCATGACCAAGGTGGTCGATATGCAGAAGCAGAAATCGAAGAAGGTGATCAAGACCTGGTCGCGGCGTTCGACCATCCTTCCCGAGATGGTGGGGCTGACCTTCGCGGTGCACAACGGCCGCAAGTTCCTGCCCGTGTTCGTGACCGAGAACATGGTCGGCCACAAACTGGGCGAGTTCGCGCCCACGCGCGTCTTCATCAACCACTCCGGAGATCGCAAGGCCGCTGCCGCGGCTCCAGCTGCGGCGGCCGCTCCTGGCGCCGGGACACCGGCCGCGGCTCCAGCTGCGGCGGCCGCTCCGGCGGAGAAGAAGTAGGAAGGTAGGCCAACATGGCACATGCAGTGCTCCGAAGGTTTCGCCAGTCGCCGCGCAAGGTGCGCATGGTCGCGGACATGATTCGCGGAAGACAGGTGGCCGACGCCAAGGCCATCCTGGATTTCCAGCAGCGCAAGGCCGCCAAGATGTTGAGCAAGGTCCTGGATTCGGCTATCGCCAACGCGACGGCAAACGAGAAGGCGGACGCCGACGCACTGAAGGTTACGAGGGTCACCGTGGACCCCGGGCCGATCGAGAAGCGCTGGATGGCTCGCTCCATGGGGCGCGCCAATCGCATCAACCGCCGTACCTCCAACGTGACCATCGTGGTCGACGTGCCGCAGGAGTAATCTGATGGGTCAGAAAACCAATCCAGTAGGCTTTCGTCTCGG
>JAFGPX010000059.1 GCA_016935975.1 Deltaproteobacteria bacterium | reverse complement strand
GTTCCCGCGAAGTTGCCGGCG
Source organism: Deltaproteobacteria bacterium (assembly GCA_016935975.1). Taxonomy (GTDB): domain Bacteria; phylum Myxococcota_A; class Polyangia; order Fen-1088; family Fen-1088; genus Fen-1118. The sequence continues at coordinate 6,340 of JAFGPX010000059.1, read as the reverse complement.
CACGCCTCGAAGAGGCCCACGCTGCGCTCGCAGTAGTTGTGATGGAAGTTGAGGTTCTCGACGACCTCGCCCGGGGTGCGGGCGATGATCTCGAGGCACCCGCCCTCGGCGCCGCCCAGGGTCTCGTTGGGAGTCCACAAGTCGACCAAGGTGTTGTAGGCGATCTCGTGGCCGGTGCCGTTGACGACGATGCCTTCGGCGCCGCCCGAGGTGTTGACGCTGCCGGAGTCCAAGATCACTTCGTGAAGGCTGTGGATGTAGTTGCCGACAACCAGGTTGTCGTTTCCGCGGATGGAGAATCCGAGCTGGATCAAGGTGCCCTCGATGTTGCCGTCGATCTCGCAATCCTGGACCACGTTGTTGTCGCTCATGAGAAGGATCCCGAAGTTGGCTTTTCCGGTGACGCTGATGCCGGCAAGCACGGCGTCGCCACCCGGCATGAGGACCGCTCCCGTGGGCTTGCCCGCGGTTTGCTCGGTCGCGGCGAGGATGGGACGTTTGTCCCCGTCGCCGTAGGACGTCCAGACGCTGCCCTTGGGCGGGTTGAACGCGGCTGGTCCATCCCGGCCTCTGGCGGGGGCGCCCGCTGCCGTGAAGGTCGCCCCTTTCTGGAAGAACACCATCGAGGGCTTGTCCTTCGGGATGTTGGCGACGGTCTTCCACGCTTCCTCCGGGCCGGTGCCGCTCTTGTCGTCGTTGCCGGTGGGGGAGATGTAGTACTGCGGGAGGCCGGCGCCCGCTGCCGTCACGTCCACGGGCGTGGGGCCCGTTACGATCCCGGCCGGGGTCCCCGTGCCGCCGCCTTTGCCCGTGGCGCCGCCGGCGCTCTGGCCCGCGGCGCCGCCAGCCGCGACGCCCGTGCGACCGCCTGTGCTCGCAACGCCGCCGGCACCCCCGCCCGTGCGACCGCCCGTGGCGCCGCCGGCGCCAATGCCCGTGCGACCGCCGGCCGCGGTGCGTGTCGTGCCGCCGCCGCCAGCGCCCGCGGCGCCGCCGGTGTCGGTAGACGTGGTGCCGCCGCTGCCTTTGTCCCCGGTGCCGCCGCTGCCGGTGTCGCCGCCGGTGGCCGTGGTCGTGGTACCGCCGGTGCTTCCTCCGCTGCTCCCGCCGCTGTTGGTGGTGGTGGTGGCGCCGGATGTGCCGCCCGATTCCGTTGCCGTGCTCGTGGTGCCACCCGATCCGGCGCCGCCGGTACTGCCGGTTGGCGCCGTGCTGGAGCACGAAAGACCCACGAGAGCCAGTGCGCAGACGAACGTTCGCTTCATTGCCTGCCTTCTTTCATCGCTGCAAGAAGTTGAGACGCAGCCTACCCGTTCGGACTCTCCCACCTGTCCTGCCTACATGTCGCAAGCTAGCACAAATTCTCCCATGAGCGCCGCGCAGAGTTGGGTGACAATGTGCGATGCGTCCTGTCGCGTGAGCAGAGCCACGCTGCGGAGTGCCAGAACCCCAAGCGAGCGCGTTGTCCGAGTGGCTTTGGCCCATGGTCCCGCGCCCCATGGGATGGCCCCTTCCGCGTGTGCTTTCGGAGATTTCGGGTGACGGACGCCGGGTGGGCATCGAGGCGCGGATCGTCGCGGACGCGGCACTCCAGGCAAGGCGCCAAAGTGCCGATTGGGGAGACTGGTGGAAATGCGCCGTCCTGCCATTGTTAAGAAGCAGCGTTGCGCGGCGTGGCCGCCCCTTGTCCTCGTCCTTGGCGTCGCTTGCTCGCCGGCTCTCGACAATCGCCAGCGGCCCCGGGCTGACGACGAGGTCGAGCTGGGGGAAAGCAACATCACGTTTCGCAACCCGGACCTGGCCGCGAGGTACAAGGCGGCCAAGGCCGCCCCCAACAACTTCGAGGCGGTCTTCGCCTATGTGAAGCCCGTGGCCGACACATGCATGGCGTCGCTGGTCGACGAGCGCTGCGAAGGCTGCGGGGAAGGGGCGGTGAGGTACAAGCGGCGGTCCGAGCTCGATCCCCATCTCTGGCCGATCATCGAGGACGCGCGATCCATGCTCGAAGACATCGAGAACGTCCCTGGTCTGGGGTTGGAGCAGATGGATCAGCTCGTCGCGACGAAGGGACGGCTGCTCTGGCTGGCCGGCCGCTCGATGGAAGAGCAGACCCTGATCTATGACTACGCTCGCACGCACCCCGCCGCCCTCGCGGTCGTCCGGCGTCGGCTCGAGCTTCTGCGCGAATCCCGAGACGACTCGGCGCTGGAATCTCAGTGCGCCCGCAGCCGGGCGAAGATGAAATCCGCGTCCGAGGCGGCGCGTCTCGAGCTGCTGACCGGCTGCGTGGCGTTCCATCCGGACAACACCCATGGCCGAAGCGATTTGCTGGAGTTCGCGAACTACCTGCCCAATTTGGCGAAAGAGGAGGAGCAACTCTATCGCTCGTATCTGGTAAGGCGCTGCGAGGAGAAGGTGAACGAGGAGTCGGCGAGCTGCGCACGGGACTGCGCATGCGACGACAAGCCCGGGGACAAGAAGCAGTCCGCGAAGTGCAAGCGGACCTGTCGCAACTGCCAAAACGAGACGGCTCAGCGGATGCGCATGTGCCAGGAAGTCGGCGAAGTCGCGCCCGAGCCGGCCGCCCCCAGTGCTGCACGACGCAAGGGCGCTCCTGCTGCCCGACGCAAGGGCAGGCCGGGCAAGCACGCTCCCGCTCGCCGAAAGAAGGCTGTCGATCCTGGTTCTGGACCTCAACAGGCGGTTTTGTGAGAGGCCCCTTGTGAACGAAGTGTCGATAGGAAAGACTGGTGAAGATGCGCCGTGTTGCCTGCGACTGGAAGACGGGTTGGCTTGCATGGCCAACGCTCGTCGTCGTGCTCGGGGCCGGCTGCTCGTCGGCTTTGGACAACCGTCAGCGGTCCGCCCCTGACGCCGGAGCGGCGCAGGCGCAAAAGCCCGGGGCCGGCGAGCCCGCGTACCCCACCCCGGACCTTGCCGCGAAGCACGAGGCGGCCAAGGCCGCGCCCGAGAGCTTCGAGCCGGTCATGGCCTATGCAGAGGCCGTGGCCGATTTCTGCCTGGCCTCGCTCGTCGACGATTCGTGCGCTCCCGATTGCCCGAAAGGGCAGGTCAAGTACAAGCCCATGTCGGATCTCGCCCCCAAGAACTGGGTGCTCGCCCAAGACGGCTTGGCCACGCTCAAACCCCTCAAGGACGGCCAGGGCCTGCCACCGGCGCAGTTCGAGAAGTTCATCGCGGTCAAGGGGCGGCTGCTCGGTTTGGCCGGCCACGCCGCGCAGGAGAAGACGTTGATCGAAGGCTATGCCGTCGCGCACCCCGACGCCATCTCGGTCGTCAAGCGTCGGCTCGAGATGCTGCGCGAGGCTGGCAACGTCGAGGAATCCGAGGCGCAATGCGCCCGTAGCCGGGTGAGCATGAAGAAAGCGCCGAATCCCGCTCGCATCGAGCTTCTGACCGCCTGTGTGGCGCTCCACCCGGACAACAAGGACGGCAAGACGTATTTGCCGGACTATGCGAAGTACCTGCCCGCTCCGTCGCGCGCCGAGCAGCGGCTCTATCGTCGGCACCTCGTCTCGCGCTGTATCGAGAATGTCGGCAGCAAGGAGACACGCTGCGCGGAGGCCTGCGACTGCAAGGGCAGGGCCGCGGACAAGCGGCAGAGGGCGGAGTGCAAGAAGAAATGCCGTGGCTGCCGCGTCGAGACCGCCCAGCAGATCCGCGCGTGCAAGAAGACCGGCTTTCCCGCTCCCGCTCGCGCTCCCCGACAGAAGGGCGCTCCCGTCGAACCGCCGCCGGCCGTCGATCCCGCCTCGGCACCCAAGCAAGCGGTTCTGTGAAGGGCCCGCAAGGCAGGTTGCCGCGCTCGCGGCGGGGCGCGGTCGACGTCGACAAGGATACGGGCACCTCGATGCCAAGCGGGATCCGTCACGGACGGACTCCCACCTGGAAAGACGGGAATCGTAGCCGAGATGCACGGCCATCCCGATGGGCCAGGCGGGGGCGGAGCAGGTGTGGAATCGCCTACGGAGCGTCCGGGGCCGGAAAGCAGCCATTCGCCTCGGCCTCGGCGATGAGACCCTCCATGCGCTGCCATAGCGCGGGGGAGGCATCGCGGATGATGGGTTCGTTGAGATCGCGCACCATCTGCGCGGTGACGCCGTTGGCGCGCCACGCGGCTCCGTGGCTATGCAGGTTCTGCAAGATGGGCTGCACGCGATCGAGAGCCCGGGCGAAGCGCGCCTCGCGTGTGCGACGCTGCTCGAACTCCCCGAAAAGGGCGCGCAGCCTGCTGCCCTGATCGGCGGGCAGCAGGCCGAACAAGCGCTCGGCCGCAGCTCGTTCGCGTTCCGCTTGCGCTGCCTTGGCCGCGTCGCTGGCATAGGCGATGGTGTCGCCGGCGTCGATCTCCACCAGATCGTGGATGAGCACCATCTCGATGGTTCGCAATAGATCCAGCCCCGGCTCGGCGTACTCGGCCAGGATCATGGCCGCGAGGGCGAGGTGCCAGGAGTGCTCGGCGTCGTTCTCGCGGCGCGCGGCGAAGGTCACGCGGCTGTGTCGCAGGATGCCCTTGAGCTTGTCGGCCTCGCGCAGGAAGGCCAGTTGTGCGGGCAAGCGTTCCGATGTCATGGGATCGACCTCAAGGCCTTACCACATCCGCCGGCTGCGGGCCGTTCGCGTTGCCGCCCTGACCCTGGGATCTCGCGCCCCAGCATTCGCGACAACCGTTGCTTCGCATGGCAGGCACAGGGTTCGATTGCATTATGCCACTCGGGCTCCGACCGGGGGATGGCGGGGACGTCCGGCGGGGCACGGTTGACAGGTTCCTCCTCATCCGCCAGCCTAGATGTCGATGCGGCGACGGGAAGAAGCTTCTTGCGATCCCTGCGCGCTCCGGTTGGACAGCGGTTCCGGCTCCTGGCGCTGGACGCGCGTCGTGACTGCCGTCGTCCTGGCGGGGACAATCAGCATGCTCCCTGCCTGCGGCGGCTCGCAGCACGCCGCGGACGCCGCGATGAGCGGCGGCGCGGGAGGAGCGCCACCGGCGGATGCCGCGCTGGGCACGGGCGGCGGGGCGGGTGGGATGCGGCCGGCGGACGCCGCGCTGGGCACGGGCGGCGGGGCGGGCGGAGCGCGACCGACGGGCGGTGCGACGGGCACGGGCGGCGGCGCAGGCGGAGCGCGACCGACGGGCGGCGCGACGGGCAGGGCAGGAGCGGGTGGCGCAAGCAGCGGCGGCGCCCTCGGCGGGGTGGATGGCGGCGGGCCTCTGCCGTCCACCGAGTGCACGGACGGCATCGACAACGACGGCGACGGCCTTGTCGACTGGCAACGGGATCTCGGCTGCTACGGGCCGGCGGACACCAGCGAAGCCGCGCTGGCGCGCAGCCAGGAGGCGGGCTTTTCGACCTTCGACATCGGCGCGGACAGCGTGGTCGTCTACGTCGGAGCGGACGGCGACGACACGGCTGGCGGCACGAGCCCGGCCGCGCCAGTGAAGACGCTCGCGCGCGCGGCCGCCCTGGTGCGCGACGGACAGAACGACTTCATCCTGCTTCGGCGCGGCGACGCCTTCCGCGACCAGACGCTCGGACGCTTCAAGTCCGGCCGTGACGCCGCGCACCCGCTGGTGGTGGCGTCCTACGGGGAATCGACCGAGCTGCCGCGGGTGGAGGCATCGGACTTCTTCATCAATCACGACGGGAAGCCGAAGAGCTTCGTCGCCATCGTGGGCCTGCACTTCGTCTCGACCGGCCGCGATCCGGCGGCCGCGGACTACGATCCCGGGAACGACGGTGTCTTCCGCTACGTGGGCAGCGGCAGCAACCTGCTCATCGAGGGCTGCCACCTGGAGTACGGCGGCATCGTGGTGCAGAGTTACGACGCCGGCGTGTACCGGGACGTCGAGGTCCGCCGCAACGTGATCGAGAAGGCGTATCACGCCGACACCTGCTCGCCGGGCGACCCCAACGGCGACAGCACGTATCGGCCGTCGGGCATGTACGCGAGCCACGTCGAGCGCCTCACCGTCGAAGGGAACCTGTTCGACCACAACGGCTGGAACGAAGACGTGGCTTCGGCGTGCGCCACCATCTACAACCACAACCTCTACCTGAACGGCAAGGACGTGGTGATCCGCGACAACGTGCTTTCTCGCGCGTCCAGCATCCACATCAAGCTGCGCTCCGACAGCACGGGCGACATGCAGGGGACGGTGATCGAGAACAACCACTTCGTCGAGGGCGAGATCGGCGTGTCGATCGGCGGCAACAGCGAGGAGCTGTATCGCTTCACCGCCTCGACCATCCGCCGCAACGTGCTTTGCGACATCGGCCGTAGCCAGCCCACGACGCGCACCCTGGCGTGGGGCGTGGAG
>JAFGPX010000058.1 GCA_016935975.1 Deltaproteobacteria bacterium | reverse complement strand
CTAGTATTCGGCGCTTCGCCGCTCCTTGCATCCGGGCCGAATCCACTCCGAACGGCTCGGTCCGACTTTCACCACGGGCTGCTAGCGCGCGGCCGCCAAGACCGCGTCGGGGTCGAGCACGCCGGCGCCGGCTTGGGCCTTCACGCGCGCGGGGATCGTGTCGGGATCGTCCACGACGTACCGATAGTACGAGGTCGGATCGAAGGCCGCGCCTCGCGTCTCGGGTGTGCCGGAATTCCGGTAGACGTTGTTGCGTTCGACCAGGTCGCCGGGGCCCGACTCGTCGTAGCCGACATAGGATGGGTGCGCGACTCCTTCGAAGAAATTGCCTTCCATCACCACGTCCGCCTCCATGGTGGAGGCCACGCCGTAGAGCCCGTTGTCGAGGTAGTAGTTGTTGAAGACGTGGACTTCGCCGAAGCGCACGCGCGGGTGGCGCTGTTCGGTGCCGTCGAACCAGTTGTGATGGACGGTCGTTTTGAGATAGCCGGTGTCGTCGCTGGCCGAGTCGCTGTGCCCGATGAGCATCGTCTTGCTGTGCTGGTAGAAGCGATTGTACGAGATCGTGATGAAGCTCGTCTGCCGGGTGATGTCGAAAAGACCGTCGGCGGAGTTGGTGAAGTCGCAATGATCCACCCAGACGTGATGGGTGTTCTGGTTGATCTTCATCGTGTCGTCGGTGCCGTCCGCGAACACGATGTTGCGGATGACGATGTTCTGCCGCTTGTAGATCTCCAGACCGCCGTTGACGAGGCGGGCCCCCGCCGAGCCGATGAGCGTCTTGTTCGACCGCAGCGGGGTCATGCCGCCCAGGTCGAAGGTGCCGCCGACCAGGATGATCATGGCGTCGTTCGAGTCCATGGCGGCGCGCAGCTCGTCCAGCGTGGCCGGCGTCACGACCGGTCCGCCTTTGCCGCCCGTCGTGGTCTCCAGCCCGAGCCCCGGGACGGCCGCGAAACCGATGAGGCCGTCGGCCGGTGGTTCGATGGCGCCGCCGTCGAGGCCGCCTCCGCTTCCGCCGGACGCCGTGGCGCCACCCGCGGCGGTGGCTCCGCCCGTCGCGGTGACGCCACCTGCGGCCATCGTCCCACCCGCCGCCCGGCTGCCGCCGGTCGAGATCCTTCCGCCCGTCCCGCGGCTGCCGCCTCCGCCCGTGGCTCCTCCGACGCCCGCGCTGCCGCCCGGCGCGCGGGTGCCCCCGGTCGCCACAATCGCGCCCGCCCCGGCGATTCCCCCCGCAGCCCGGCTGCCGCCCGTGGCCGTCGTCGCGCCACCCGCGGCGCTCGTGAACCCCGTCGTTCGACCACCCCCGCCTGCCGGGCTGCCACCGCTCGCCGTCACACCGCCGCCGGCCGATTGTCCCCCCGTGCCCGAGGTGCCTCCTCTTCCCTCAGAGCCGCTGTTCTTCGAGCTGCAGGCGCCCGTCGCCAGACACAGCACCACGATCGCGGTCGCATTGCGTGGCATCGGTCATCTCCTCCGTTGACCTTCGCCCCAGGCGGGCTCGGTCTGCCGTGCGCAGTGGCCCCGAGGCCCGACTTCGGCTCGCGGGCAGCGCAAACGCGTCGTTTTCGTCGGCTCGTTTTCGCGTGGACTTGCCGGGGAGACGCCAGACGGATTGCCCCCGAGGGGCGGTCACTTCCCCCCGAAGTAGCCGACGGCGCTCAATGTGAATCCCAGGTACTGGTCGGTGGCGCCGGTGGCGCTGATGCTATTGGCGCTGCCCGATTCCGTCTGCAGCGCGCCGAAGGAGTAGCGCCGGTAGTCGACGCCGGCGCGGATCTCCAGCCAGCGCAGCACGCCCACGCTCGCAAACGCCGACACGTCGAAACCGAAGCTCGTCTTGCCGTTCGGGAAGTAGGACGAGGAGCGGACGAAGCTGCCGCCCTCGCCCGGGCTGGTGACCACGCGGTAGGCCGCCTCGGCGCCGGCCGTGACGACGTTCCAGAGATAGAAACGCCCGCTGGCCGCCAGGCGCACGCCCTGGTAGGCGACGTCCGGCCAGGGCATGGTGAACCGCAAGGGCGCGCTCGTGTCCGAGGGATCTCCGATCTGGAACACGTGCTGGAAGTAGGCCGCGCTCAAACCGACCAGGCCGAACGACAACGGATAGCGGCCTTGCGGGCCGATGACGATCTCGCGCGTGCCGGTCGGGTAGGACACGTCGCCGGCGCCCTCCATCTCGGTCGACAGCCAGGGATTGATCTCGACGGCCAGGAATGCGCCGGCGTAGGTGATGGGGAACCAGGCCACGCGTGCCTGCACCACGGGCAGGAAATGCCGAACGTAGGCCGTTGCGGCCGAGGTTGGCGCGTACTCGAAGAGGCGCTGCAAGGCCCGGAATCCGACTTCGACCTCCAGCGCCCGCGGCTCGCTCGCCCGGCGCTTGCCCTTGCGCTTGCGGGCGGGCGGCGGCGCCGTGCCCTCTTCGCCCGCGAGAGCGAGAGGCTCGGCGGCCGGCGCCTCCGCGGTGTCCTCTTCTTCTCCTTCCGCCTCCCCGGTCTCTTCGGACTCCGCGGGCGCGGCCGCCTCCGCCGCCTCGGCCGTCGGCGCGGGCGCCTCGGGAACCTCCGCGCTGGGCGCCGCCTCGACGGGCGGTTCGCCTTTCTTCGGGGGCGCGGTCGCTTTGACGGCCTTCCCGAGCTTCTTCCAGAACCCGGACGCCACCACGGCGGCCAGCTTGGCCGGAGATCCCTTGGCGGCGAAGGTCGCGCTCCCCACGACCGAGCCGTCGGCGCCACTGTGCACGGCCACTTCGATGCGGCGCTTGGCGCCGCTTGCGGAGATGGTGGACTCGAGCATGCCGTCCGCCTTCAGCCTGCGGGCCAGGGCGACCCACTCGTCGTCCGAGGCGGGAATGCCGCTCTTGGCCAACGCCTTCTTGACGGGGCCGCCCGTGATCGCCTGCATCTTGTGCTGCTTGAGCACGGTCGCAATCTTGGCCATGACGGCGGCGTGCTTGGCAGCCCCCTCGGCCGGCGGCAAGACCGCGATCCGTTTGCCCGCCGACGCGCGCTTGGCCGACGCGCGCTTGGCGTGGGCAGGGGCCGCGCCCCCGGCAAGTCCGACCAGAATGGCCAGAGAGACCACGATGCCGGCGCCGCAATGCCTTCTCGATAGAGCCTTGTGTCGCAAGAGATCTCCTTGTTCGTCTGGTGCCGCTGGCGCCAGCCGGGGTAGCCACTGCGCCTGCGCAGCGACCCGAGCCGGCATCCGGCTGGCCCGAACAAAGGTACATCCACGCGACGAGCCCGTCACTTCCTTCTTTGCGCCCGCTCCCGCCGCTCGTGCCGACCTGGCCCGCCGCAGCGCCGACCGTCCGCGGCCGCTGCGGCCTCGACGCGCAACCCGGCACAATCCTTCGCCAATCCTTCGACGACGAGCGCTGCCGCGCGGTCCGATTCGCCTTGCGCGGCCGCCACTTGCTCGGCTCCTGCGCACTTCGATCCCGGTGCGGGGATCGCGCGAAGCGCGGGGCACGGTGTACGCAGCTTGAACAATCGGGTAAGGTTTGGCCCCCAAGAGGTCTGCCGCGCCTTCTTTCTTCGAAGGGAGTCTCCATGCACCTTCTGCCCGATTCTCTGGTCGAACGCCTCAAGACCCGTCAGGCGGTTCTGGTGACGGGCCTCGGGTGTGCCGAATTGGCCGGTCTGCCCAATTGGAACGAGCTGTGCGAGCGCATGGCCGAGTGGATCGAGAACGAATCGCACAAACAGGCTTTCCTCGAGCTCGTGACCGGAGGTCGGCTCGCCACCGCCGCGGCGTTGATGCGCGATCTCGTGGCGGTGGACGCCCTTTCCGTCGTCCTGGCCGAGGCCTTCCCGGTCGCGGCGCCGGTGCCGGAGAGCATTCGTGCCATCGCGCAAGCGCCGTGGCGCGGCATCGTCACCACCGGTTTCGACAGTCTGTGGACCACGGCTCTCGGCGAAGCCCAAACCCCGGCCGAGCGCATGGTGTTCGCGAGCAACGCCGCCGCCCTCGAGCCCGGCCGCGGCCGCTTCCTGCTGCAGATCTTCGGCCGCGCCGACCTGTCCGATTCGCTGTGCCTGACCCCTGGGGAAATCCCCGAGAGAATCGTGGCTCCGGGCGCCGGCGACTTCCTCCTCGGCCTGCACAAGAAATGGTCGTTCGTGTTCGCGGGCTTCGCCCCCGGCTCTCCCGACCTCGCCATGCTGGGCCGCCTGCTCGGGGCCAGTCCCTCCACGCTCGAGCACTACTTCGTCGGCACCGGCTTGTCGGACCTCGACACCCGCCGGATCAGAGCCGAATTCGGCCTGGTGCCGGTCGCGTTCGAGGGCAATCTCGACGAGGCCCTGCGGGCCCTGGCGCAGGCCTGCAGCCTGGCCGGCGACAAGCCACCGGCGGACCATGTCGAGGCCTGGCTGGAGCGCATTGCCGCCGATCCGGACGACGAGGAAGCGCACGACATGCTGGAGCAGGGCCTGGCGACCCTGTGCGAGAACAGAGAGTGGGAGCGCCTGGTCGCGGCCCTGGTCAACAAGGTCGAGCTGCAGACCGACCCCAAGGAGCAGGCCGCCGACCTCTACGAAGCCGGACTGGTGCTCGACAAGGAACTGCAGGCGCCCGACCGAGCCTACGCCGTATTGATGATGGCCCTGCGTCTGGCCCCCCACGACACGGCGCTCTTGGGCGACGCCAAGCGCGTGGCCGAGCTCGCCGGACAGTCCAAGGAATTCCACGACGAGCTGGCCCAGATCGAGAAAGAAGCCGCGGGCGCGCCCGAGGCGGACCAGATGGCCCTCGGCGTGGCGCGCTTGCTGGCCGAGGATCCGGCCCGCCGCGAAGACGCGATCGCCGCTTTCGAGAAGCTACTCGACCGCAATCCGGCGAATGCCGAGGCCCTGGATGGGCTCGAGGCGCTGCTGCGCAAGGCGGAGCGCTGGGACGCCCTGATTGCCTTGTTCACCAGGGCCGCGCAGCGCGAGCCGGAGAACGCCGCCTTTGCTGCCAAGCTCGAGGAGTTCTTCGAGCGCACCCGACAGAACACGCCGCTCGTCGAGCTGCTCACCGACCGGCTGAGCCGCGACCCCGAGAACCAGGCCGCGTTGGCGAAGCTCGAGGCCAGGTTCCGCAAGGCCCAGAACTTCCCCGAGCTGGTCGCGCTCTACCAGCGCATGCTCGCCCGCAACCCCGAGGACGACGAGGCCCTGGCCAAGCTGGAAGAGGTCTACAAGCAAACGCAGCAGTGGCAGGAGTTGGGCGCTCTGTACGAGAAACAGCTCGCCAGAGACTCGGGCGACGTCGCGCTGCTCGACAAAATAGAGGATCTCTACCGCAGGAGCGAGCAGTGGAAGGCGCTGGCCGACCACATCGAGCGCCGTGCCGAGCAGAAGACCAGCGACGAGGCCCGCCCGCTGCGGCTGGAGCGCGCCGCCATCCTCCTCGACAAGCTGCACGACACCAATGGCGCCCTGTCCGTGGCGCGCGCCTTCCTGCCCGCCGATGTGGCCGCGGCCGAGGAGATCTTCGCCAGGTGCCTGGAGCGCGATGTCGGCAACCCGGCGCCGCTGCTCGCCATGGCCGACCTGGCCAGGGACAAGGGCGACTACCTGCGCGCCGCCAAGTTCCTGCTCGACGCCGCCGAGCGCACGCAGAACCCGCTCGAGCTCGGGCGCCTGTTCGCCGAGGCGGGCACCATCCATCTCGACAATCTCGACGACGAAGCCAAGGCCATCGCGTGCTACCAAAGCGCCCTGGCCGCCGACCCCGAGCAAACCAGCGCCGCCGGCAAGCTGCTCGCGCTGCGCGAGAAACGCGAGGAATGGCCGGACGCCGAGCCTCTGCTCGATCTCCTTCTGCGCAAGACCGAGGACGACACGGCCAAGCGCGAGTTGCTGCAGCGGCAAGCCCGCTGCGCGCGCCGGCAAGACAAGCTCGACAAGGCAGCCGGCGCGCTGGCCGCGGCGGCCGCGCTCGACAAGGAATCGTTCGCGCTGGCGCGCGAGCTGGGCGACCTGCATTACGAGCGCGAGGCGTGGGCCGAGGCGCGCGCCGAATACGAGCGCGCCAAGAGCCTGCTCCCCGTTGAAATCGACAACCAGACCCTGGTCTCCCTCTACGAGAAGCTCGCCATCTGCGCGCAGCGGACCGACGACCAAGCGACGGCCCTGCGCTGCTACGAAGAGGCACTGGCCCTCGAGCCGGCCAAGCGTGATCTGCTCGAAGCGCTCATCGGACTGCGCACCACGCGCGAGGACTGGCCCAAGGCGGTGGCGCTCAAACGCAAGCTCTTGCCCATGGCCGCCTCCGACGAGGAGCGCGCCACGATTCTGGAGGACATCGGCGACGTCCTGCACGAGAAGCAGAGCGACTGGAAAGGCGCCATGGACGCCTACCGGCAGGTGCTGGTGCTCCTGCCCGAGCGCCGGCAGGTGCTGTACAAGACGCTCGACTACTACACGGCCGAGAAGGCGTGGTCCTCGGCGCTTTCGGCCTTGGAGAAGCTGGTGGAGCTGGAAGGCGAGGCCTCCGACCGGGCCAAGCTCAACTACGCGATGGCCGCCATCTACCGCGACGAGCTCGGAGACACCGGCAAGGCGGTCGAGCGATTCGCCAAGGTGCTCGACGACAGCCCGCAGTACCCCAAGGCCTTCGAGGCCATCGAGAAACTGCTGGGCGATGCCAAGCAGTGGAAGGAGCTCGAGCGCGCCCTGCGCAAGCAGATCAAGCGTCTGCCCCAGGACGCGCCGGCCGAGGCCAAGCTGCGCCTGTGGGACGCCCTGGCCGACGTGGCGCTCAAGCAGCACGACAGGGAGAGCGCGGCCCTGACCACGGAGGTCGCGGTGTCGCTCGACCGCAACAACCTGGCACGCCAGGAACGGCTGGCCCAGATGTACTTCGACATGGGCCCGTCCAAGGCCGACAAGGCCATCGCCCAGCACCAGTTCCTGGTGCTGCGCAAGCCCGACCGCATCGAGTCCTACAAGGCGCTGGCCGCGCTCTACTTCCAGGCCGGCGCGCACGACAAGATGTGGTGCGTGGCCGGGGCCATGACCTGCCTGGGCAAGGCCGATCCACCGCTGCGAGCCCTCTACGAGAACTACCGCCCCACGCAAAATCCCGCCACGGCCGGCAAGCTCACCGGCGAGCTGTGGCGCAAGGTGGTCCATCCCGACGAGAACCCCTACCTCGATGCCCTCTTCGCGCTGCTCGGACCGGCCATCGCCATGACCACGGCGCAGCCGCCCAAGGCCCTGGGTCTCGACAAGCACGCGCGTGTGGACACCGGCACCGATGCCTGGCCTTTCGCCGCCTCCATACGCTTCGTGGCCAACACCATCGAATCCAAGGTCCCCGACGTGTTCGTCAAGCGGGACGCGCCGGGCACCGTCCTACCGGCCAATCTCAAGGAGAAGAACACGCTCTTGCCCTCGCTGGTCGTGGGCATCGGCTTCGGCCAGCTCGCCTCGCAGAGCGAGGTGGTCTTCGATCTCGCCAAGCGCATGATGCAGCTGCGGCCCGAGCGCCTGCCGCGGCTGGCGCTGCCCACCGGCGCCGCGCTCGACATCGCCGTGCGCGCCGGGCTGCAACTGGGCGGCGCGCCCGTCGGTCCCGGCGAGCACGGGCCAGCGGTCGATAAGATGGCCAAGCAGCTCGACGGCCTGCTGGCGTCGCCGTTGCGGGCCGAGCTGAAGGTGCTGGCCAAGCGCTACGTCGAGGCTTGCGGCGCCGAGGTCGACATCGGCAAATGGATCGTCGCCTCGGACCTCACCGTCTCGCGTGCCGCCCTGGCGCTGTCCGGCGACGTCGTGGCGGCCAGCCGGGTCCTGGCCCTCGAGCCCACCGGGCAAAGCCCGCTGCTGCTCGCCGAGCGCATGAACGATCTGCTGTCCTATTTCGTGAGCGACGACCACTTCGCCGTGCGCGCCGCGCTGGGCGTGCAGGTCAACATCACGCCGCCGGCCGAGCCCGCCGGCGGGCCCAGGCGCCGCATGAGCCACATGCAGATCAAGACGCAGGGCTAGCAGCGCGTCCGAGCCCAAGCCGCCCGCACATTTCGCTCTCGGCGCCGCTTCCGCCTCGCCCTGCTGTGTGCGGGAACATACCGAACTCCGGTGTAGGCAAGAGCGACATGCTGGTGACTACGACATCTACGGATTCCCGCGCACACCGACGGAAGACCACGGTTTCGGATGATGAGCTGGCGAACGACAGGCGACCCGGCGTATTTCGGCTAGTTCCTTCAGCAGCCTGATAGGCACGTCTCTGCACACAGCCAAGACGAACGCGATCGAGTTTTGGCACAAGACGACATAGGGTGAGCAGATCTCATGCCTCTAGCGAGCGTGTCAGTAGTAGCCGCCGGAACCGTTCAAGTAGACCTGGTCGAACCAACCGTCATAGAAATTGACCCCTTGGCATTCGACCAGGATGCTCCCAGTGCCTGTCGGTGGGCTGACTGTAGTCGTCTTGCTCCCCCAATTGTCGATGGGAGGAACTGCTCCGCTGTAGATCTGCAGCATGGTCCAGTCGTCTCCCGCGCAGCCGCCCCCCTGGTAGAAATAGAGGATGCATTCAAGGGCGTCTGGGTCGGTAGCCACCTGCTTGTACTTGTATCCGAAGTTGTAGGAGTGGTCGCCCGACACAGCGACACACTGGTTGACCTTCCCGAACTCGAACCCGTAGGCGCTCACGTGAGCCGAACCCGAGGCCACGCAAGAATCAGCATCATCTCCGGCGTGGCTTACATAGCTTGGAGACACAAGGTTCCAGCTGGATAGAGAGCTTTCGAACCCTGGGTTTTGCAGAAGATTGCCCGGGCTCGGGCCGCGACAGTGGCATTGGTCTCCAGAGCACGTCGATCCGGTCCCATAGCCAAGGGCCGGACAATCGACGGACTGGGTGGCCGGGGTGCACTGGACGCAGGTGTTACCTACGCACCTTGGGGTGGAGCTCGCACAATTGCCGTCCGTGGTACACTGGACGCAAGTGTGGGTACTGGTATTGCACACCGGATTGGGGGTCGAGCACGTGCTGTTGTCGATGCACTGGACGCAGGTGCCGTTGTAGCACTTCGGGTTTGAGGTGCCCGCGCACAGGAGACAATCTGCTCCGCAGTGCAAGTCGGTGCTCTCGACGCAAGCATTCGAGCAGAAATAGGTGCCGGCCGGACAGCTGGTCGCACATTGCGCCGAACCGTCGGTCGCGCATCCCATCGGGCAGGGATCTGTCGTCGCGGCATTGCACCTGCCGTCACCGCTGCAATACCGGGCGTGGGTCAAGATCTTGGTGGTGCCGTTGCAGGAAGCGGCCCCGCACACGGAGCTGGAGGGCGGATAGTAGCAGGCCTCGCGATGCGCGGCCGTTCCGTCGCAGGTTCCGCCACAGCTGCTGCCATCGCTCGTGCACGGCGTACGCTGGGTAGTCGTCGGAACACAGGTACCTTTGCTGGCAGTCGTGTTGCATGCCTCGCATTGCCCATCGCAAGTGACGTTGCAGCACACCCCATCGGCGCACACGCCGCTGAGGCACTCGGCGGCGGCGGAAGGGGTGCAGGCATCGCCGTTCGGTCTCCCCACGCAGGTGCCGTTGTCGCAGATCGGTGTGTTTCCACCACAGCCTCCGCAGCAGCTTGTGATGGGGATGCAGGTGCCATTGCAGGGCTTCTGCGAGCTGCCGCATGTCACCGTCGTGCCGCCGGTCCCGGTGCCACCGCTTCCTATGCCGCCGGTTCCGATGCCGCCGGTTCCGATGCCGCCGGTTCCGATGCCGCCGGTTCCGGTCACCCCGCCCGAAGCGTTGGTGCCGCCGGTCACGACCACTCCACCCGAGCCGTTGGTGCCGCCGGTTCCGGTCACGCCACCCGAGCCGATGGCCCCAGCTCCACCCCCGTCGCTCCCGCCACCTTCGCCACCGAGGGGCGAATCAAGACCGCTGTCGCGCTGTCCGCCCCCGCCGGTCCCATACGCGTCGAGGTTTCCCCCGGAACCAGCCGCGCCGCCGGCGCCCCCTCCGGCCGGTTCCACCTCCGACCGCGCGCCACCACTACCCGCGCCGGTCTCTGGGCGTGGCGCGTCCACCGACGCGACGTCGCCCAACGATCCGTCGACCAGCGCGCCCGCGCCGCCCGTGGAGACCGCGCCGCTGCAAGTCTTCCCGTCGGAGGACGCACAGCAGAATCCGTCGGGGCCGCAGACGTATCCGTAGGGACAACTCTTGTCGGATTGGCAGTGACGAGGTTGCGTGACGTCGAGCTTGGGCTCTTTGAAGCATCCGAAGACGGAGATCGCCAGGAACAGCGCCACGCCGACGCCCCCTCGGGCGTAAGGCGCGAACGAAAAGGCAGAGAACGCGCGCATCAGAAAGCTCCTGCAAGCAAGGCCCCCGCCGAGTCGGGAGCGAAGGTCGGGACCAGGACAACAGTCGACGTGGAACGGCGGCCGGAACGCCAGCCGAGGTAGTACATCAGCGTGCCGCCAGCCAAGAGGCCAGCGCCCACTCCATAGCCGATCCAACTGAGCGTCTTGTAGCTCTTGCGCGAGGAATCGGTGTCGCGGTTGAAGTTGTCGGGTTTCCCGAGATCCGCCGCCATGCTGTTGGCCTTGAGATTGAGGGCCACCCCCGTGCCCAGCGCCACCACGCCCAACGACCCTGCGACGAGGCCGGCGATGCGCAGGCGGGCGCCGGCATTGCTGCCGGGCTGCCGCGGCTGTGCCACGACCGCTACTACCGGCGTCTCGGGGACAACCTCGGCCGGCGGTGTCGCGGCCGGCGGTGCCTGAACGACGGGCGCGACTTGGACCGGCTCCGGAACCAGGGGTGAGGGCGGCTCGGGCTTCGGCAGATAGGACTCGCAGGCCTCGATGCGCTTCTGGGCGACGGCCTTGTCCTCGTCCGATAGAGTGGCCTCTCCCTTAAGTAGATACTCTCGAAACCGCCCGATGGCATCCTCGTAGCGACGGTTCTGCTCGAAGCATCGTCCCTGGTTGAAGATGTAGGTAAGGATGTTGGTGTCCACGTAGAGCTCGGCCAGGATCTCGACACCCTTGGCCGGGTCACCGGCAAGGCAGGCTTTCTTGGCCAGGCGCTCTTTGGCTTTCTTGGTGGGCTGCCTGCTGGCAGAAGCCCGTGAAGACGACAGCAGCAGAGCCGCTGGAATCAGGAACAACAGTGCAGTGCTACGCATGGCGTTGCGCTCTCTTGTGGATACCCGTGTTGTTGCCGCGGAACTGACCAGGTTGTCACGGGGCAGCCCTCACCAGCCACCATACCCAATTGGCCGAGCCGAGGCTAGCTGAAGTTGTGCCGCAAAGCTGCTTGCGAGGACATACCCGAGAATGTCGTACGCATCCGCAGCGCCCTCGATGTCATTCGCATCGAAGTCCTCGGGCTGGGCGAGAAGGTTCGCAACCTGGTCTTCTTCGTCGTCGCGCTCAAGACTCGCGCCGTCGAGATCGCGGGGATTGGTGCGAATCCAGGCGGGGAATGGATGTAACAGATGGCGCGCAACCTGAACGACCGGGTGGACGGATTTCCCCGGGAGGCCAAATACCTGACCCACGACCGAGACTCGCCGTTCACCAAGGCGTTCGAGACCATCCTGCGGGAGCGCGGGGTGGAGTGCGTGAAGATTCCCGCGCGGAGCCCGGACTGCAGTCCGCACGCGGAACGCTTCGTGAAGATGATCGAATACGAGTGCCTCAACCATCTGGTCTTCTTCGGGGAACGACACCTGCGCCACGTCTTGTGAAGGAATTCATGGCGCACTGCCATGCCGAGCGATTCCATCAGGGGCATGGCGGGGCTGGGCGGGCAGCTGATTCAGCGGCTGGTCGGCCCGGCGAACCAAAATGGGTCGAAGAGCATGGTCGTCTGCAGGCCGCGCCTCGGCGGAATGCTCGACTTCGCCATCGTGAGGCACAGATACCCCTTGACAGCGCCGCGGCAAAAACCTCATGCTGCTGCGCATGAAAAAATCCGTCGTCTGTCGTACCGAGAAACATGAACATGTAACCGCGTTCTCGCGTCCGAGGAGAACGAAGCCGTGGGCGAGGCGCGCTCTTCGCCTTGCCTCCCTCGGCGCGCTGACCGTTGCCGGCCTTGCCGGCAATCCGTCCGTGGCCCAGGCCGACGCGTTCTCCAATCTTCTCCAGAGCTTCACGGGCTACGACTACGATGCCGACGGCAGACTGGAGATCACGTCTCTCAATCCCATCCTCACGACGGATCCTCCGGACCTCGCTCTGGACGCAACCTCGAAGCTCGTCGTGGTCCTGGTAGAGCCGCGGATCCTCGACTCCACGCAAGGCACCTTGCCCACACAGACGGTCGAGCTCGCGAACCGGTTGCGACGGCTCAAGGCCGATCTCGTGGCCGATGGGCTGGTGCCGCGCGTGGTGGAAGCGGCCGTCTACGACGGCAGCGGCCCTCTCCCCGCTGTCCACCAGGACGGCAAGACCGTGCTGGCCGTGCGGCGCTTTCTTATCCATGTCCGCATGAACTACCCGGCCCTGCAGGGGGCCTTGCTGGTGGGCTCGTTCCCCGAAGCCCTCCTGGTGCACGAGGTGGCGTGGTTTCAGACCAATACGACCGCAAACCAGTTTCAGGCAGGCAACCTGTGGATTCAGCCGGGCGACCAGTGGTTCGCGCTCGGAGCCAACGTTCTCAACGAGCGATCCGAGGTCGTGCTGGCCGATCTCGACGGCAACTGGGAAAGCATCTACCAGCAGGGCCCAGTCGTACGCCCCGGCATGTATGCCATCGTCACGCCAACCGGTGCCTGGCCTCCCCCCATTCCCGTGCCTGGCACGCCAACGGTGGTGCCGCTCGCTCAGCTTGACTACTACGCGAGCTTCTCCGCTCTGGTGGACTGCTTCCATATCCAGGACACCACCTACACCATTACGACGTCAGGCTCGCCCCCCAGCGTAGTAACCAACTTCAACCTCATTGGTGACTTCCTGGACCCCGAGGCAAATCCGATCACGGACGCCGGGTTCGCCAACCGGATCGCTCGCCCCGAGATCTTCGTATCGCGCATCAACGCACGCAATGTGGCGACGAATCCGGATCCGAACTGGCCCTTCCTGGATGCCGGACGTCCCCAGGCGTTCACCGGGCCGCCGGGCATCCCCACAGACTGGACGAGATTCCAGCCTGACATCGATTTGGAGAGGAGAATACTCCTCGACTACTTCGACCGGAATCACCGCTACCGTGTCGGTGGCTACACAACCGCGGTGCCCTACGCATGCGTGTCTTTCGGGTTGTCGGCGTCTCACATTTGCGACGAGTTCCGGAACGCTGGACTGGGATCCAACGGAGCAGTCACGGTGGACGCCTCCCTGGTCGACTACATCAATTGGCTTTCAGCTCCCGCCAATTCCACCACGCTCCGAGGCATCGCCGCCCACTCGTCCGGCTACAACCACACTTTCGGAGGGAACTACGCTGACAATACCCTTGCGGCGATCACAGGGGCCATCACAGTGGCCAATCCTTGGCGATGGGTGGAGTCCCCAGCGGGCAAATACACCCCCACTCTCAACGGGCTTCAATTCCAGCAAGGCACCCCACCGGACGTGCACATGGCGGCGAACGCGGATCAGTTCACATACAGGACCCTGTGGGAAAACGGAATCCTAGCCAGCACCAGCCCTGCCCTCTACATCGACTCTGGCTGTAAAGCCAATTCGCCCGACGGCGCATCGTGGGCTGCATACAACAACCCAATGTATGGCCGCTTCCAGCATGCGGAGAACATCCTCTTCTACGCAAACGGCGTCGCCCTCGTATCGCGAGCCAGGGAGTTCTACGACAGTCCGACGGGCTTCGGCAATGCACTCGCGCCCGAAAAGGCGAACTTCGGGGCCGGATGGATGGCCTACTACGACATTGAAAGGAACAAAGCAGATTGGTTTTCCGACGTCCCGGGCCGCAAGAAGGCCTATTTCTGGAGTGAAATCGGCGACTGGACGGTGAGGAAGTCCTATGCCAATGGCATCGGCCTGTTGGGCGTGGTGCCGAATCTCTCGGGAGGGGTGACGCCGGATGCGGACACCGTTGCGGCCGACAAGACATGGCTCGCCGGGGCTGCGCCCAACGTCGGATGGAACTACGATCTCGGAAACGCCAACGTCAAGGCGGTGGCGGACTTCGACGGCGACGCGATGAACGAGTTCCTGCTCGAGAGCACCTGGGGGCTGGGACTGATTGACCGACGGGGCTCCCGCGTGAATCTGGACCAGCACTTCGCCATGGTGGCCGGAGGTCCCGGTGGTTCGGCGTTTGGCGCTTGGACGTACAATCGTGCCACCGACGTGATCGCTGCGACCGGCGACTACGACAACGACGGTCGGGAGGAAGTCCTGGTCGTCAGCCCCTCCGGCCTCGGCATCTTGAAGTACGACGACACGCAGATCACGTCCGTGATGACGGCGCCCAACTATACGTCGTTCGGCGGCTGGATCCTCAACACGAACGACAACAACTTCTTCACCATGAAGAGGATCCCCGCGGGAAGCAGGATGAGCAGCAGAATCCTGATAACCAGCTCGTGGGGAATGGCCATCTTCGAGCTTTCGGGGTCGACCTTGGTTCCCATCACATCCGCCCAGAACGGCACGAAATGGGGTAACTGGACGGTATCGACCGGCGGCGACGTCGTGCAAGGGATCGGCGACTTCGATGGCGACGGTAGGGACGACATTCTGATCAAGTCGAGTGGGAACCTCGGCATCCTCTCGTTGACGAGCAGCAACTCGAAGAGGAGCCTGATGGTCAAGCCGAACGGCTCGTGGTTCGGTGGCTGGCGCTACACCAGCTCCGTCGACGTCATCAGGAAGGTGGCCGATATGGACACGGACTCCGCGCACAAAGCGGACATCCTCATCCGGAACCCCGCATGGATCGGAATCCTGAGCTACAGCAACGGTACCCTGACCTCCAAGATGGTTCAGACGCAGGGAACGTGGTTCGGCCAGTGGCAGTCGTCCTACAGCGACGTGATAGAGGGCGTCGGCGATTTCACCGGCGATGGTCTGGTCGATATCTTGGTTTCCAACCGAAACACCAAGCGGGTTGGCGTCCTGACGCTCTCCAGCGGCACTCTGGAAAGCAAGGCAATCCAGGAGCTCGACGGGAGCTTGCTCGGGACTTGGGTGCAGACGCCTTGCATGAATATCGTCGGCACCGGCGTGTTCACCGAGGAAGGCACGGCGAAGTACCTGGCTCAGCCGAGGCCGGGCGATCCGTGCACGCCCGGAACGGTGCTCGGCGACGCGTGGGTTCAAGACGTGGTCACGTCGACGAGTCAATTCTACCCGCGGGACTTCAATGTCTTCGTGCAGGGAAACGTGACGAATTTCCACGATGTCCAAGGACCGGTCGGGGGTGGCAGCGTGACCACGACGTCCTTCAGGGTGAATTCGGCATGGCAGCAGACGGGCGCGGTAGTCTCGGGTGCCGTTTCGCTGGCACAAGGGACCGTCTACGGTAACGTCCATTGCACTGGCTATCCGTGCGGTGTGGCCAGCACCGTGACGGTGAAGGGAAAGGTCATAGGGAATCCCCCGATCGACTTTGTTGCGGTCTTTGCGAAGCTGCAGGGACTTTCTATGGGCCTCAAGGGGCTTCCGGCCAACGGGAAGGTGTGGAAACCCTACAGCACCGGTTTGGTGCTTACGGGGACGGATCCGGATCTGAACGTGTTCGCCCTCGATGCGAGCGCCTTCCAGAATACGTACCAGATCGAGCTGAAGGTGCCATCGAGCTCCACCGCGATCATCAACGTGGGGGGAGCTGCGGTCGCCATCAACTACGCGGGCATGAACGTGTACGGCCAGAATCCCAGCAAGATCCTCTGGAACCTCTACGAAGCCACGGCCTTCGAGAACAAGAGCATGGCGTTCTACGGCTCGGTGCTGGCGCCGCTTGCGACGGTGAACCTGCAGTGGGGCAGCATGAGCGGCACGCTCGTTGCCGCGGCCGCGAATGTCCAATCGGAAATGTACTTCCATCCGTTCAAGGGCAACTGGCTCGTACCGTAGCATTGCGATCGACGGCACCGTACGGGCCCCGGCGGCCCCTACGGTGCTGATGCCGGACGCGCCTCGGAGGTAGTCGGCGGACCCAAGCGCCGCATGAGCCACATGCAGATCGAGACGCGGGGCCTAGGAGCGCGTCCGCGCCGAACCCGCCCTGCAAGTCGCACTTGACGCCGCTTCCGCCTGGCCGGAGGCTTTCCACGTCCATGGATCTCTTCGAGCGCTCTGCGGGCAAGCGTTCCGAGCCAGCCACGGAAACGGCCATCGAGGGCACCCTCGAGCGTATCGTGTTCTCGGGCGGCGGCGGCGAGTTCACGGTCGCGCGCCTCGAGATGGCCGGCCAGGCCGAGCCCGTGACCGTGGTCGGCAGCCTCCTCGGCCTGCCGGTGGGCGCCCGCCTGCGCGCCAAGGGCTACTACGAGCAGAACCCGCGCTTCGGCCGCCAGTTTCGCGTCGTCTCCTTCACCGAGCTGTCGCCGCAGACCCAAGACGGCATCAAGCGCTACCTCGGGGCCGGGCTGGTCAAGGGCATCGGCCCCGAGATGGCCGCGCGCATCGTGGCGCGCTTCGGCGAGAACACCCTGCGCATTCTCGACGAGCGTCCCGAGCGCCTGCGCGAGGTTCCCGGCATCGGCGCGGCTCGCGCCCGAGCCATCCACGAGGCCTGGTCCAGCCAACGAGGCCAGCGGGAGGTGATGGTTTTCCTGCAGGGCTTCGGCGTGTCTCCCGCGCTGGCCGTGCGCATCTTCAAACGCTACGGCAACGAGACCGTCGCGCGCGTGCGCGAGAACCCCTACCGCCTGGCCTTCGACGTCTGGGGTATCGGCTTTCTCTCGGCGGATCGCCTGGCGGCATCGCTCGGTATCGACAAGGCGAACCCGGTGCGCGTCGAGGCCGGCGTGCGCCACGTGCTCGTGGAGGCCTCCGGTCAGGGCCATGTCTACCTGCCGCGCGCGCGCTTGACCGAGGAGGCCGGCCGCCATCTCGAGGTCGATGCCGCCCTGGTCGAGCCGGCCGTCGATCGCCTGGCCCGCCAGGGCGAGGTGGCCATCGAACACACCGGCGACGGCGAGGCGGTGTACGAAACCGGGCTGCTGCGCGCCGAGCGAGCCGTGGCCCAGGGCCTGCGCCGCCTCTTGCACTCCCGCTGCAAGCCGCTGCCCGTGGACGCCGAGCGCGCCATCGCCCGCTACAGCAAGGAGGCCGGCCTCACGCTCGCGCCCCGCCAGGCCGAGGCCATCCGGCGCGCGCTCGCCCTGCCCCTGCTCGTCATCACTGGCGGCCCGGGCGTGGGCAAGACCACCATCGTGCGCGGCATCGTCTCGACCTTTCTCGGCTGCGGGCGGCGCGTGGCCCTGGCCGCGCCCACCGGGCGCGCGGCCAAGCGCCTGCAGGAGGCCACGGGACAACCCGCCGCTACCCTGCATCGCCTGCTCGAGTGGCGTCCCGCCGAGAACATGTTCGGCCGCAACCAGGCGCGGCCGCTCGCCACGGATCTTCTGGTCGTGGACGAGGCATCCATGATCGATGTCCGGCTGGGCGCGGACTTGGTCGCGGCCCTGGCCGGCGGCACCCGTCTCGTCCTGGTGGGCGACCAGGATCAGCTCCCCTCGGTGGGGCCCGGCATGGTCTTGCGCGACGTGATTGCCTCGGGCGTCGTGCCCGTGGTGCGTCTCGACGAGATCTTCCGCCAGGCCGCGCAGAGCCTCATCGTCACCAACGCCCACCGCATCCACGACGGCGAGCTGCCGACTTTCGGAGAGCCGCCGCCCGCCGGTCCCCAGGCCGACAAGCGCGACTTCTTTCTGGTCAAAGTGGAAGATCCGTCGGCCGCGGCCCTCCTCGTCCGCGACCTGGTCGTCGAACGTTTGCCCAAGCGCTACGGCCTGCAACCCGGCGATATCCAAGTGCTGACGCCCATGCACCGGGGCGAGCTCGGCGCCACCCACCTGAACCAGCTCTTGCAGGAGGCGCAGAGCGCGGGCGCCGAAGAGCTGCAAAGCGGCAGCCGCCGCTTCCGCGTCGGCGACCGGGTCATGCAGCTACGCAACAACTACGACAAGGACGTCTACAACGGCGACATCGGCAACGTGGTGCGCGTGGCGCGCGTCGAGCGCGAGTTGGTGGTCCGCTTCGACGAGCGCGAGGTTGCCTTCACCAGCGACGATCTCGACGAGCTGGCCCTGGCCTACGCCGCCACCGTGCACAAAGCGCAGGGCTCGGAATACCCCGCGGTCGTGATCCCCTTGCACACCCAGCACTTCGTGATGCTGGCGCGCAACTTGCTCTACACCGCGGTCACGCGCGGCAAGCGGCTCGTGGTGCTGGTGGGCACGCCCAAGGCCCTCGCCATCGCCGTGCACAACGCCAAGGTTGCCATGCGCTGCACGCGGCTCACCCAACGATTGGTGGGTGAGTAGTAGGGTCTGACTGCCGAGGATTTCCCAGGTGTTTCACCACAGAGAACACAGAGGACACAGAGACGGAAAGGTAGGGTTTCCGGACGCGGATCCGAACCCATCCGATTCCGGTCCGGGCTCTGCGTGCCCCGTGTCCTCCGTGGTTCCTTTCCTCCTGTGCTCGTTGCTGCTCGCCGCGCCGGCAGGAGCCGAGGCCGCGGGCGATCTCCACGTGCTGGCCGTCAACGGCGGGGGCGACCGGTTGGACAACTTCGCATCGCACCTCGAGCATCTACGCCAGCTCGTAGATGTGCTGGCCGCCGCCGGCGTCCGCAAGGATCACATCACCGTGCTGGCGAGCGACGGCGGCGCTCCGGCGCCCGATTTGGCCGCACGCGAGGCCGAGCCCGAAAACAGCTGGCTGCTGCAGGGCACGCGCCTCGAACCCCTGCTTCGCGATCTGACGAAATTCGAGAACTCGGCCCTGCCCGGCGTCGATTTCAGGCCCGCCACGCAAGCCGGCCTGTCGCGCGCCATCGCCAAGTTGCGCCGGCGGCTGCGGCCAGGGGACACCCTCTTGCTCTACGTGACCGACCATGGCACCGAGAGCCGTCGCGATCCCATCGACAATCGCATCACCTTGTGGGGACCGCACGAGACGATCTCCGTGCGCGGGTTGGGCGCCCTGCTGGCGACCTTGCCGGCCAAGGCGCGCGTCGTCTCCCTCATGTCGCAGTGCTTTTCCGGCGGCTTCGCCTACCTGCACGAGGCACGCGAGAAGAGCCGCCTCCCCGGTGGCGGCACGTGCGGGTACTTCTCCTCCACGCCCGATCGTCCCGCCTACGGCTGCTATCCCGAGGTACGCAGAGAGAAAGCCGTCGGCCACTCGTTCGAGTTTCTTTCGGCCGTGGCACGCCAGGGCAGCTTCGCCACCGCCCACGCCGAGGTACTGGAAAGCGACGACACGCCCGACATCCCCTTGCGCAGCTCGGATGTGTACCTGGCCGAGTTGCTCGCGCGCCATACCCCCGCCAACCAGGGCGATGCCGCCTTCGCCGATTCCTTCCTGCGCCGGGCCTTGGCCAGTGGGGCCGGCGCGGCCGAAAGCCAACTCGTGGATCGCATCGCCTCCCGCTACGCCCTCGCGCGTCCGGCCTCGCTCGTCGAGCTGGACGAGCAAGTGCGCCAGCTCTTCGCGCGCCTCGACGAGCTGGACGCGCGTGCCCGCACCTGGGAAATTGCCCTGGGCGACTTCAACCGCGCCAGCCTGGACGCCTTTCTGGCCAGCCGGCCGGTCTGGCGCCAACGCCTGGCTCACCAGAGTG
Organism: Deltaproteobacteria bacterium; assembly: GCA_016935975.1. Classification (GTDB taxonomy): domain Bacteria; phylum Myxococcota_A; class Polyangia; order Fen-1088; family Fen-1088; genus Fen-1118. The sequence continues at coordinate 13,670 of JAFGPX010000058.1, read as the reverse complement.
TCCGCAGGCTCGATGCGCCGGCCCTCCGGGCCTGCGCTCTGGACCTGCTTGCCGAGCTCTTCCCCTTCGTGGCAGCGGACGGCGCGCGCCTGGCCGAGGCCAATCGGCTGGTGACCGGCTTGGCCACGACCGACGAGATCGGCTACCGCACCGAGATCCGCGTGGCCGTGTTGCTGCGCATGCGCTTCGTGCTCACCTCCGTGGCTGGCCACGAGTGGTGCAAGCGGCATCCGCGCGAGGCCCAGGCCGTCGACGCGCTCGTCCGCTGCGAGGATCTGACCTTGTCTTTGCCGCCCCGGTCGCCACGCCGGGCCGCCAGAACCGAGGCGCCGAAGTTCCCGGCTCCGGCCGAGGACGAGCGCCTGGCCGTCTCCGCGCGGCCGGGCTGGATCGGAATCACCTTCACTCCCGTAAGCCGCGGCCGGCGCGAGCGGCTATCCCTGTTGGGCGGCGCGGCCACCATCACGTCCGTGCTGCCTCGCTCGCCGGCGGCCGAGGCCGGCCTCCGGCAAGGCGACATCGTGCTCGGCGCGCCCGGCCGCGCTTTCGTCCACGTCGGCGATCTCCGACCCTTCATCGCCGCGGCCGCGCCCGGCACGGCCGTCGCGCTGGAAATCCTGCGCGGCGGCAGTCACATGGTGCTTTCGCCCACGGTGCGTGCCGCGCCCCCGTAGGAGCGCGATTCGTCGCGCCCGCGAGATCAGAAAACGTAGCCTGCGCTCGCGCCGACGAAGAAGGCGTCGTAGAAGCCGCCCTCGATGCGGAACTCCAGGCCCTTGGCGTCGGGGATGGGGAAATCGAGCCCGAAGAGCAGGTTGATGATGGGAACGGCGCTGGGCACGGAGGTTTCCTGGAAGCGATGGGCGGCATAGGGCCCGTAGTCCTTGACGGTCTCGCTATCCAGCAGATCCTGCTCCGTGCACGCCGCCTCGCCCGCATGCCCGCACTGCACTACCCGCGGCGAGGTCTGACTGATCTCCACGTGGCACTGACCGGTCACGGGATCGCACACCGCCGATGTGCGCATGACCTTGCCGCGCACGATACCGAGGCCGAGACCGGCGCCGTAGTGGATGCCGAAGTACGGGCTGAAGTACTGGCGAAGCACGTAGGCGGCGTCGAAGGTGATGAGGCCGAGCCCCTTGGCCTGCACCAGATCCGTGTCCTGCGTCAGCTCCTTGCCGCGGCCGAGCCAGAAACCGTCGGGCGGGCTCATGTTCTGGTAGCCCACCGAAACCACGATCTCCCAGGTGCGATTGCGGTTCTCCTTGTCGGGCTTGCGCCAATAGCCCTCGAGCCCGAAGCAGTTGAAGGTCGAGAGCGCCACGTTCCTCTCGGCGAACAGGCCCAGGAACCAACCCGGCACCGTTACCCAGCGCCAGCGCAGGGCAAGCCCGTAGTGCGCCAGGTCTGCGGGCTTGGCCGCGGCGGCGGAGGCCACGGCCGGCTCCTCGGCGGACGCCGCATCCGGCTCGGCCGGCGCAGGTGACATGCCCGGCTCGCCCGCGGCCGACGCCGCGCCCGGCTCGGCGGGCCCGGCCGGCTCGGCCGGGGCAGGCGCTACGCCCGGCTCGGCGGGGGCAGCCGGTTCGCCGGGGCTGGCCTCGGTCGGCGACGGCATCTGGGAAGTCTCCTCGGCGATGGCCGCGGTCGTCGGACCGAGAACGGTGAGTGTCAGGACTTGGGCCAAACGCAGCGATAGGTGCATGCATGCCTCCAGGCAGTCGGGTTGTCCGGACTATACCCCAACGACTGTGCTAGCGTCTGCCCGTGCATCTGACGTGTCTGGCCATCGTCGGCTACGCCCTGGCCGCGGCTCCCGCGTCGCCGGCGACCAAGACCGACGAGGTTCGGGCGAAAGTCGCCGCCTACCTGGCGACCCACGACGTGGCACAGGCCCCCGATCTGCACGCCCTGTCCCCGGCGCCGGGGAAGGCCCTCATGGCCATCGCGACCGACGGGCACGCCGACGGCATCGTGCGCGCGCGGGCCGTGGCGGCGCTGCGCCTGCTGCCCTCGCCCGAGGTGCGGGCCTTCCTGGGGAGGCTGGTGCAGGACAAGGCCAAGGCCCGAGACGCCGACGATCGGTTGTTGCTTCGCCGCGCCGCCATCGCGCTCGGTTGGCTGTCGGGCCCCAGAGCATGCGAGCAGCTCGCCTCGCTTTTCGACAACGACGACCCCGAGGTCCGCGTCGACGCCGCCATCGGACTCGGTCTCACGCGCGCCGCAGGCGCGCCGCGCTGGCTGCGCCGGCGACTGGCGGTCGAAAAGGTGGCGCGCGTGCGCGACCAGATCGAGCGGCAGCTACGCGCGCTCGGGCAGGACCCGGCCGGGCCGCAGAAGCCGCCGGCTCCGAGGCAGCGCCAACCCATGCGCAGCGGCTTCTGAGTCCCGCGCGCCTGTGGTAGCTTTCGCCACCGCGGCAGACCATCGCAAGGAGTACCCACCGTGCCCAAAACCAAGCTCGGCATTCTCGTCGGCGGCGGCCCTGCGCCCGGCATCAACAGCGTGATCAGCGCAGCCACCATCCGCGCGCTCCTCCAGAACGTCGAAGTGCTCGGCATCCGCGACGGCTTCGATCGCCTGATGAAGGGACGCATCGAGGACATCCGCCCGTTGCAGCTCGGCGATGTCAGCCGCATTCACTTCACGGGCGGCTCGTTTCTCGGCGCCTCGCGCGCCAACCCGACCAAGAGAGAAGAAGACCTGGCCACGGTGGTCGAGTCGTTGCAGCGGCTGGGGGTCACTCGGCTCATCACCATCGGCGGCGACGACACGGCGTTCTCGGCCATGAAGGTGTCCGAGAAGGCGGCGGGCAAGCTGCGCGTCGTGCACGTGCCCAAGACCATCGACAACGACCTCGACCTCGATCCCTCGGTCGATTCCTTCGGCTACAACACCGCCCGCCATCTCGGCGTCGAGCTGGTCAAGAACCTGATGGTCGACGCCAAGACCACTTCGCGCTGGTACTTCGTGCTCACCATGGGACGCAAGGCCGGGCACCTGGCCCTGGGCATCGGCAAAGCGGCGGGCGCCACCCTGACCATCATCCCGGAGGAGTTCCCCAAGAACCGGCCGACCATGCGCATGCTGGTCGACATCCTGGCCGGCGCCATCATCAAGCGTCTGGCCGAGGGCAGGCGCTACGGCGTGGCGGTCTTGGCCGAAGGCCTGGCGGAATGGCTGCCCGACGAGGATCTCAAGCGCCTGGGCAAGATCGAGCACGACGAGCATGGCCACATGCGCCTGGCCGAGCTGCAACTCGGCGAGGGCCTCAAGCAGGCGGTCCATGACCGCCTGGCCGGGCTGGGCGTGCCCAAGGTCAACGTGGTGGCCAAGGACATCGGCTACGAGCTGCGCTGTTCGGATCCCGTGCCCTACGACATGGAGTACACGCGCGACCTCGGCTACTGCGCGACGAAGTTCCTGCTCTCCGGCGGCCACTCGGCGATGGTGTCGATGCAAGGCGGCAACTTCGTGTCCATTCCGTTCGCGCAGTTGCTCGACCCGCAGACGGGACGCACCCGCGTGCGCATGGTGGACATCAAGTCCACCCGCTACGCCATCGCCCGCCGCTACATGATTCGTCTGCGGCGCGACGACTTCGAAGAGCCGGCCCTGCTGGCCTTGTTCGGCTCGGTGTGCAACCCCAAGAGGTCGGCCGACGAATTCAGGCGCGAGTTCGGCTACGTGGTCGAGAACGAAGCGCCGCCTCTCGACCTCTTGCACGTGCGCGACCGGCAGAACAACGGCCGCTAGCCCCAATCCCGGTCGGCCAGGGAAAGACGAAGCGGAACGGAGAAAGAGAGGCGGTCAGAAATGGTGCAAATGCATCGGATTCTCCGGCTCCGTCCCTCTGTCTCTCCCTGTGGATGCTCTCCAAGTGACTGGCACTGACACGAGCCCACCGCGAGCCTCGGGCCGACCGCTGCGCGATCTCGACTGGCCGGCGCTGCGCGGCGAGTTGGCCAAGAACGGCGTGGGCGAGCGGGTGGCGCGCCGGGTGTTTGCCCGCGTGCATCGCGACTGGGCCAGGAGCCTCGACGATTTCCAGGCCCTGCCGGCCAAGCTGCGCCGGACGCTGTCTCCCGCCTGCGGTCTGCCCGAGCTCGCCATCGTCGAACGGCGGCGCGCCGCCGACGGCTTCGTGAAGTACCTCTTCCGCCTCCACGACGGCGCCGAGATCGAGGCGGTGCGCATTCCCCTGCCCGATCCCGCGGACGCGCGGGCCCTCAAGGAGCGCCGCCGGCACGGCGAAGCCCGGGGACTCGTGGCGCTGCCCACCGCCAAGTACACCCTGTGCATCAGCTCGCAGGTGGGCTGCGCGCTCGGCTGCGCCTTCTGCGCCACCGGCCGGCTCGGGTTTGCGCGCAATCTCGCCACCTGGGAGATGCTGGCGCAGGTCCACGCCGTGGTCCGCGAAGCCGACCGTCCCGTGCGCGGCGTCCTTTTTCTCGGCATGGGCGAGCCGCTGCTCAACTACGACAACGTCATGGCTACGGCGCGCATCCTGTCGCATCCGGCGGGCCTGGCCATCTCGGCCGACAACATCTCCATCTCGACGGCCGGCGTGCTACCCGGCATCCGGCGCCTCGCTGCCGAGCGGCCGCGCTTCCGCCTCATGATCTCGCTCGTCGCACCCACGCGACAAATGCGCCTTCCACTCATGCCCATCGAAAGACGCTGGCCGCTTCGCGACCTGGCCGCAGCGGTGCGCGCGTACGCGGCCGCGAGCCGGAGCCGGGTGACCCTGGCCTACGTCGGCATCTCCGGCCTGAACGTCAATCGCCAGGCGGCGCGTGACCTCGCCCGGCTCTTCGCCGAGGTGCGCGTGAAGGTCAATCTCATCGACGTCAACGATGCGACCGGACGCTACATGCCTCCGACCGACGCCGAAGTGAGTGAGTTCCGCGACGAGCTGTCCGCGCACCACATCCCGGTCGTACGCCGCTACGCCGGCGGCCGCGACATCTGCGCCGCCTGCGGCACCCTGGCCGCGACTCGCCAAGGCGGGGTGGTGCTGGGCGGGTGAAAACCCGAGCGGAGTTGTGGTCTAATCCAAAACGCGCGTGAACGAGCCCGAACGCATAGCGGACGACAGACAGCCCCCGTCGCCGACACGGCCCTTGCTGTGGGTCTTCGCCATCTTGGCCGCCGCCTACCTGCCGCTCTTCCTGGGCAAGATCGTCTTCTTCCGCGATATCGCGCACTGGTCCTTCCCGGCCCGGGCCTTCTTGCGCCAAAGCCTGGCCCGCGGCGAGCTGCCGGCGTGGAATCCCAACCAAGGCCTCGGCTTTCCCGTGTTCGGAAATCCCCTCTACGGCATCTTCTACCCGCCGAACTGGCTCTTTCTCCTCGCAGGCCCCGGCTGGGTGGCCAGCATGTTCAACTGGCAGTGCTTCCTGCACATGGCGTGGGGCACGGCGGGCGTCTGCCTTCTGGCACGCCGCCTGGGTGGATCGGCCAAAGCCGTGATCGTCGCCGGGTTGGCGTGGGGCCTGTCGGGCTACACGACGGCGCAGTGGACGAGCGGCCTCCTGCTCTTCGCCGGCGCCTGGGTTCCGTGGGCCGCCGTCGGCCATCTGGCTCTATTCGACAGCCTGCGCGCGGGGGGCAAGGCCTGGTACCGGGGACTGGTCAAGGCCGCCCTGCCCGGCGTGTTCGCGGTGCTCCTCGGCGAGGTCTTCCTGGCCACGATCGGGGCGGGTTTCGGCATGGCGTTCGCGGCCGTGATCCACCAAGTCGAGCGGCGCGCGAATCCCTCGCTGCCCAGGGCACGGCCGACGTGGTATGCGCGCGCGTGTCTGGCCACGCTGCTGGCCTTCGGCGCGGGCGCCGTCATCCTCGTGCCGGCGGGCATGCTCATGGGCGCTTCCGAGCGCGCCGCCCCGCTGTCGCGCGATACGGCCGAAAGCTGCTCGCTGCACCCCTTGCGCCTGCTCGAATTCGCCGCCCCCCACTCCATGGGCGACGCCTACGGCATCTACCCGGCGGCGGCCATCGTCGGCGAAGCCAAGCTCGACGGCCTGCCGCTTTCCTACAGCATGTACATGGGCGCCAGCGTGATCGCGCTGGCCTTGGCCGCGTTCGGACGCGGCCGCAAGCTGGCGCTGGCCCTCGGCGCGATTCTCCTTGCGGCGTTGCTGCTCGCCTTCGGCAAGCACACCCCCGTACACGGCGTCTTTCGCCGCGTCGTCTGGCCGCTCGCCTACATGCGCTATCCGGAGAAGTACATGGTTGTCGTGGTGACGGCCGTGGCCCTGCTCGCGGGGATCGGAGCCCAGCGTCTGCTCTCCGCAGGGTCACAACCTTGGCGGCGCAACGCCATCTTCTTCGCCGGGATGCTTGCCTGCGGCGTGACGGCCTACTTGACGCTTCCGCCGATCTGGCTGGTGTTCGCGGTTCGCGGGGTACTGCTGGGCAGCTTGGCCCTGCTCGGCATTCTGGCCGTCCACCACCTCGCATCGCGCGGCTCGTCCCTGCCGCCGCTTCTTCTCGTCGCCATCGTATCCTTCGATCTCGCGACGGCCGCCTGGCCCTTGCAGGGATTCGGCCCGCGCCAGATCGCCAGCACCCCGCCGCCCGCGGTCGGCCTCGCCCTGAGGCTGCGGGCCAGCCCCCTCGCGCCGCCGCGTGTCTACCGATCGAACCAGACCACGGACACCGTCAACCGCTGGGTCCGGAGCAACAGCAAGACCGGGGGCCAGTTGCCGCTCGTGCAGACCTTGATCGGCAACACGGTCACGGCCTGGGGCCTCGCGACCCTGCCGGGCTACGACGCGGCCATCCCCCTCCTGGAGCAGCGGCTCTGGAACAAGGGGCTCGACGTCGGGCAGAGCGTCCTGCGCCTACTGGGCGCCGAGTACGCGGTGCTGCCCGTGGCCGACCCCAAAGCCCCACGCCACGACCGCCCCGGCCTCGAGCCTATCGCCGACCCTTTGCCCGGAGCGCGCCTTTATCGCGTGCCCGGATCCCTGCCGCGCGTCTTCCTGGCCCGCCACGCCGAGGTGCTGCCCGACGACAAAGCCCTGGAGCGCATGTTCGAGCCCGAGATCGTCGCCGGCGAGAGCGTCTGGCTGGCGCCGGAGGGCGCCCCACAGCCGCTCTCCGCGCCGCCCGGACGGGCCGGGGAATGCCATTTGGAAGCCTTCGCGAACCACCGCCTAGTCGCCGTATGCACCGCGCGCGAGCGCGGTTTCGCCGTGTTCGTCGAGCAATACGATCGCGGTTGGCGGGCCACGCTCGACGGCAGGCCGGCGCGGCTGCTGCGCGCCAACCTCATCATGCGCGCCCTGCCCGTCGAGCCGGGTTCCCATCGCATCGTGCTTGCGTACCACACCCCCGGACTGGCCGCGGGGTCGACCGTCAGCGTGCTCTGCCTGCTGGTGCTGGGCGGGCTGTGGTGGCAAGGTGGCAGCCGGCGAGGCGCGAAAGACGCGCGAGGCATGGCGAGAGCAGGGGGGGAACACTTTCCCGCTCGGGCGGTGTCTTCCGGGGAAACACCAAGAAGGAGCCTCCCATGACGAGAACATTCGCCGCCATCGCAGCGCTGCTGTTTGCCACCCATGCCCGGGCCGCCGAACCCGAGGTTGCGCCGGCCCCGGCGCCCGACCCGCCGGCCGAAGCCCAGGTCGCGTCCCCGCCGGAGCCGACACCGGCTTCAGCCCCGGCGGAGCCGCCGCGGAGCGAGCCGATCGCCGCCACGGTCGCCGCGCCGAGCGAGCCCGCGCCCGAGATCGGCTGGGGCAGCGGCCGCCGCGCCCCCATGTACGTCAACCTGATGCTCTTCGCGGGGGCTCTGGCCGAGGATGGCGACAACCGGCTCACCCTCCGCGACTCGGAGCTGCTCGAGGGCGCGGGCGGCCTGTTCCGCCTCGGCGCGGTCATCGACCGGCACCACCGGCTCGGCGGCCGCCTGCAGTCCTTCGTGCGTCCGACCAGGAAGGTGGCGCTCGACCCGAGCTCCACGGCCCCGGCGGGCAACCAATGGGGCGCGGTCACGTTCTTCTACGTCGGCCCCGAGTACCTCTACACCAGCGATCTGGGCGTCTACGGCGGGGCCTCGCTCGGCATCGGCTGCGCCATGTCCGCCCGCGACGTGGAGGACGACGACGCAAGCAATGACGACGGTCTCGAAAAGGCGTCCGGCGGTCTGGCGGGCATGCTGTCCGTCGGCTACGAATGGCGCGCCAACAAGTGGCTCGCCCTCAACATCGAGGCCTTCGGCGGCCTGTACCACGGCGTGGACGACAACGAAAACGGCATCAACGGCGGCATCTTCGGCCTGGGAATGGGCGCCGGCTTCTAGCCCGATCGCGCGCGCAATTTCGGCTATGATCGCCGCTCGATGCTGCGTTTCAGCGACGATCCGCAGGTGGCCGAGAAGCAGATGCACGCCGTCATCTTCTACCTCGTGACCTTCGGCTACATCGACGGCGACTTCGATCGCAAGGAGAAGGACTTCATCCGCGACCACGTTCGGCGCCTGGTCAACCATCGGGTCGAAACCGGCGCGGCCAACCTGGCCCCGCCGGCGCGCGCCGCGCTCAGCGAAACCTACACGACGCGCTTCCTCGCGGTCTTCGACGCCACCGACAAACAGATCGAGGACATGTTCACCGAGGCGGTGACGCGCGAGGAAGACATCGCCCAGGTGGTGCAGACCAAGCTCAAGGTGCGTTGCTTCGAGATCTTCCAGGACTTCGACCGCAACAACCAGGAACAGTTGATGGACGCCATCGACGAGCTGGTCATGGCCGACGGCGAGGCCCACCCGGCCGAGATCAAGTTCCGCAGCGAGCTGGCGCAGTTGCTGGAAGCCGACCTGTCGGTGGAGCTGGTCGAGGAGGGACTGGGCGACCGCCCGGTCGTGGAGGCCCCGGCGGCCATGCCGTCGCACGCCGAGCTGCATCCCTTCTTCGATCAGTTCGAACACGACTACGCGGCCGATCGGGACACCATGAACTTGCAGATCGCCGCCGATCGGGCGGCCATCGCCCGCACCCTGGTCGTCCTCGACGACTGGCGGCGCCGGGGCCAAGGCAAGCTCGCGGGCAAGCGCAAGGTGGGCGAGATCGCGGTCCAAGACGCGTTCCTCGACGGCCACATCTGGGCTTGCCCGGCAAGACCCGGCCGGCGCTACGAGCTCACGGTGCTCGGCGATCTACACGGCTGCTACAGCTGCCTCAAAGGCGCGGTCATGCAGGCCCGCTTCTTCGAAAAGGTCCGCCGCTTCCGCGAGGATCCGGCGCAGCACCCCGAGCCCAAGCTGGTGCTACTCGGCGACTACATCGACCGCGGCATCTTCAGCCTGAACGGCGTGCTGCGCACGGCACTCCTGCTCTTTTGCACGGCGCCCGAGCACGTGGTCATCCTGCGCGGCAACCATGAGTACTTCGTCGAGTTCGAAGGCGACGTCTACGGCGGGGTCAAACCCTCCGAGGCCATCGACTCGCTCAAGCAGCGTGTGTCGACCGATGTCTTCCGCGACTACATGCGGCTGTTCGAGGCCTTGCCGAGCGTCTTCATTTTCGATCGGACGTTCTTCGTCCACGGCGGCATCCCGCGCGACCGCACCTTCAAAAAGCACTTCGCGGATCTGGCCAGCCTGAACCACCCCGACCTGCGTTTCGAGATGATGTGGAGCGATCCGTCCAGCGCAGACGTCGTCCCGGTAACGCTGCAGGCCGAGAGCGCGCGCTTCGCCTTCGGCCGCTTGCAAGCCCAGCGTTTCCTGCAACGGATCGGCTGCCACGCGCTTGTCCGGGGCCACCAGAAGATAGACGAGGGACTGCGCCTCACCTACGACGATCCGAACATGTTGCTGCTCACGCTGTTCTCGGCCGGCGGCGACGAAAACCACGATCTGCCCGCGCGCTCCAACTACCGCAGGGTCACCCCCATGGCGCTCACCCTCCGACACGAGGACGGCCGCAGCCGCATCACGCCCTGGGAGATCGACTGGGCGCCCTACAACGATCCCCAGCGCAACGCCTTCTTCCGCGAGCCTTGTGCCCCCGTCGGTTCGCGGGGCTAAAAGTCCGCATTCCGCGGCCTCGACATGGCACAAGGCCGATGGCCGCACGGGCCGGCCTTCTCGAGTCGTCACGGCCATGCCGGCCCTGCTCCACTGCCGGCTTGCAGACGAAGCTCGGAAGCCGACGTTCTGACAATTGCCTGAGATCGCTTGAGAAACCTCCAAGAATGCGCCGAGGCAAGGGGCGTTGGCCTGGGGAGCAAGAAAATGCTATTTTGGCAAGGATTTCTTGAGTACCTTGGGGAGAAAGGAATCGCCATGGGCTGGTCTGGCCATGCGGAAAGCGAAATCAGTGTCCTGCGGAAGCGGAGCATCCGGGCACAAGTGCCCGGCATCGTTCGGCTGCAAGAGATCGGACACCGCGAGGTTGCCCTGCCGGCAGAGCTTCACGACGGCTTGCCTGCGTTCGTCCAGGGCGTCGGTTTCCAAGCCGAGAGCAATCCCGGCTACTCCCGGCACGGCCTGCAGCAGGGCAGCGCCGAGCTCGCCCTCATCCAATACACTCTGAGCGGGCGGGGGCGGCTTCGCTTCGAAGACCGCGAGATGCTGGTCGAGCCCGGTCAGGCCATGCTGCTTCACCTGCCCCACGACCACTGCTACCGGGTCGAGGCAGACGAGCGCTGGGAGTTCTTCTACGTCAGGCTCGGCGGACCGGGGGCGCTCGCGGCCATGCGCGAGGCTGTCGCCAAGCTCGGCCCCGTGGTGGAATTCAGCCGGGACGCGTCGGTGCTCGCCCGCGCGGTCGAAACCTGTGCCGCGGCTCTCGACGGCAGTATCGAATCGGCCAGCGCCGCATCCGAGATGGCCTACGGCATCGTCATGGCACTGCTCAGCAGCAGCGCGGCCGGAGCCAGAATCCTGGCCCTGGCGACGAACCACCGTCCCAAGTTCGTCGCCGAGGTGGAGGAGTTCTGCCGTCTGAACCTCATGCGCCCCATCGGCGTCAACGACATGGCCCGCGTCGCCAACATGAGTCGCTTTCATTTCACGCGCATGTTCGAGAGAGCGCGCGGCATCTCGCCCGGACGCTACCTGGCCGGCTTGCGCCTGGAGGAATCCCTGCGCCTCATCGCGCGCGGCGGCCACACCGTGAAGCGAGTCGCCGAAGAGTGCGGGTACGGCGACGCGAACTACTTCTGCAAGGTGTTCCGCAAGAGCTTCGGCGTCTCGCCCGGAGCCTTTCGCACCGAGGTCGTGCACAGCATGGCTCAGACCACGGAAGCGGGCCGCTAGACGGGGCGAGCGAGCTCGACAGAAGCGGTGCAAACCATTACGCAGCGGAGTAGGCCGGGCACGCTCTTGCCCCGCTCGTCGCGTGCTCGCCGCAGCCGATCTATCCCCGCGACGGCTGCCACCCGAACCGAGCCGGATCGCAATGGATGGCCGACAAGCGGCGCAAGGGCCGACCGCCAAGGGGGATCCCATGGCGCCAGCCGTGGCAGAATCGCAGGTCGATGAAGCTCCACCTCGCGCACCGCGGGCTATTCGCTGTGCTGTCTCTGCTCGCGTGCAGCACCGCCGCTCCAGGGGCGAGCCCGGGAACCGGAGGCAGTGCCGCCTCGGGCGGTGCCCTCACGACCGGCGGCGCCACCGCGACCGGCGGTGGTACCACGACGACCGGTGGTAGCTCCGGCGCCGGTGGCCAGTCGGGCGGCGCGAGTGCCACGAGATCCGGCGGCTCCCCGGGCACTGGCGGTGGCTCCAGCCGCGCGACCGGCGGCCGAAACGGAACGGGCGGTCGCAGCGGCACCGGGGGCATCACCGGCACGGGCGGTCGCGGCGCAACCGGGGGCGCTACGGCCGCCGGGGGAACCGCGGGCTTGGGCGGAGGTGCCGGCAGCGGAGGACCAACGGCCACCGGCGGCGTTCCCGGCGCCGGCGGCCGCACGCACAGCGGCGGCGCCACCGGCGCCGGCGGCGCGCCCCACGCCGCAACCTGGCGGATCATGCCGCTCGGAGATTCCATCACCGTCACCACCTGCTATCCGCAGTTCTTGTCAAAGCAGCTCACCGACAACGGCCACAAGAACTTCACCTTCGTGGGCGGCAACGTGTGCAACCAGATCTGCGGCAGCGACGTGCCCAACACGGTCTGCGAAGGCCAGGGCGGCATGTGGGCCACCCATCTCACGAGCGGCGGCGCGAGCGCGTCGCTCTTGCCGCAATGGTGCAACGCCGGCCGCGCCGACGTCGCGCTCGTGCACTTCGGCACCAACGACATCTGGGGCACCCAACCGACGCAGAAGATCCTCGACGCTTTCTCGCAAATCGTGGATGCCCTGCGCGCCGCGGTCCCCAACGTGATTGTCTTCGCGGCGCAGATCATCCCGATGGCCCCCGACAACTGCTCGACCTGCGAGGCTCGCTTGGAGGAGCTGAACGCGGCCATTCCGAGCTGGGCGAGCGGCAAGAGCACGGCCGCATCGCCGGTCTACCCCGTGGATCTGTGGTCCGCCCTGCCCAAGGCAACCTATACCGCGGGGTCGAGCTACACCAAGGACGGCGTCCACCCCGAACCAGCGGCGGCTCGGATCATGGCCGACACCTGGTATCAAGCCCTCGTCGCCAAGGGCATCCCGTAGACGCGCCGGCGCGGCCTACCTCGACACGATGCCGATCGGCCCGGGATGGCATCGGCAGTGGTTGGGCGAAAGGCAAGCCTAGTACGCCAAATTGCAGGTGTTGCCGGCGCCACAGGTCGAGGCGGTGACGGCAGATACGACCTTGGACGCGGGCATCGGCGTGTAGCTGTAGGGGATGCTGAACACGGTGCCCCGCGAGGCGTTCATGTCGCTGGCAGTCCCTTCGTTGCCGATGCCCTTCCACCCTCTCGGACTTCCCATGTCCGTCCAAATCGATCGATTCTCCTCGTAGACGCAATTCTCGGCGATGAGAGCCATGTCCTTGCCCACGCCGTGGATCTGCGAGCCGCCCGTCTTGTGGTAGTTGTTGAGCATGTGGATGTTGCCGAAGCGGCCGCGCGGCTGGCGCGAGTCGACCCGGTCGCCCCAATGGCAATTCATGTACGTGATGTGCAGCTTGCCCACGCTGTCGGGTTCATCGTCGCTGCCGGCGATCAAGTTCGAGTACCTGTGCTCCTTGGCGTAGGTGTAATAGAAGCGGGTCCAAGACACGGTGATGTAGTCGCCCCCTTGGGTGATATCGCAGTTGCCGTCCTGGCCGTCGGAGATGTCGAGATGATCCAACCAGACGTGGTGGGCGCCGTTCCCCGTGTACACGGCGTCGGCTCCCGCCTTGCACTCGTCGTAGCTGTTGCAGCGCAGGCCCCGCACCGCGAGGTTGCGAAGAATGAGGTTGCTCGCTCCGGAGCCGCTCATGCTGATGTTGCCGTTGATCATCACCCCAGGCGCTTTGCCGATGATCGTCTTGTTGGACCCCGGCGCCAGCGTGCCGCTGTAGCTCCCGGGTTCCACGAGGATGATCGCCGGGCTAGAGCCCTTCGCCGCGGACTGCAGCGCGCTCATGGAGTTGACCGTGATGGCCGAGCCGATAGCCGTGCCGCCGCCGGTCGTGCCGCCGTTGACGCTGGCATAGCCCGGAACCGGATCCGTGATCCGGATGTCCCCGACCGAGGTCGAGCCGCCGGTCCCCGTCGTACCGCCGGTCCCCGTCG